>JBBING010000012.1:0-45696 GCA_037444005.1 Chloroflexota bacterium | reverse complement strand
CCCTTACTGTTTAGAGGCCTACTCCCCTCTACCATGAAAAAACGGAACGCTACTAACCCCGACGGCGTCAACCTGCCAGTCGGCGGTCGAGCGTGCGGTCGCGCTCGAACGACGGCGGCTCGCCGAGACCGCGAAACCGGATCACCACGCTCGGCCAATCCGCCGCGACGCCCGTCGTCACCACCTGGCGCAGCTCACCGTTGGGCAGCTCCACGAAGTAGAACTCGTGCGGTTCGAGCGGCCGCGCGACGTCCGAGCATTCCACCGTCCCGTACCAGATGCGACCGTCCTTGCTCACGGCGATGCGCATGCGCCCGGAACCGAGCAGCATGTACCCCTGCCCGAGAATGGAGACAGGAACCACAGTCAGTGAGGACACGGCGACACCCCCCAGTGAACTTCGCGCTTACCGTTTCACAATCGGCGGACAGAACGGCGGATGTAGGGCTGGCGTTGAGCCTTGGAAAACCCTCACGAATACTGGGCGCGTGGAGGCGCAGGGCACCGTACGGGTGAGGCTCACGCCGCGCGCCCATCGGGACGAACTGGCGGGCTGGCAAGGCGACGTCCTTCTCGCGAGGGTGACGGCGCCTCCTGTCGAGGGCAGAGCGAACGAGGCGCTCCGCCGTCTCGTCGCTCGCGCCCTGCGCGTGCCGCCACGCGACGTCACCATCGTCGCAGGCCTGGCGTCGAGAACGAAGCTCGTGCGGGTGCGCGGGCTCGATGATGCCGCCCTGCGCACCCGGCTCGGGGCCCCACCCCCGTGACCTCACGTTCGTTGTCCGTCGGACCCGCATGTGCTAGAAGGTAGCGACGTTCGGGTAACCGCCCTGACCCCTGGGAGTGGACGGTGTTCAAAAAGATCCTCGTGGCCAATCGCGGAGAGATCGCGCTGCGGGTCATGCGCACGTGCCGCGAGATGGGCATCAAGACGGTGGCCGTGTATTCCGAGGCGGACCGGAACGCGCTCCACGTGCGGTACGCCGACGAAGCGTACCTCATCGGGGCAGGCCCGCCCCGCGAGAGCTACCTGAACCAAAAGAAGATTCTCCAGGTTGCCCGCAAGGCCAAGGCGGACGCGATTCATCCGGGGTACGGTTTCCTGTCCGAGAACCACGTCTTCGCGGCCGCGTGCGAGAAGGCGGGCATCGTCTTCATCGGTCCCTCACCTCAGACCGTGAGCCTGCTCGGGGACAAGGTCGCGGCCCGCAAGACGGTCGTGAGCGCCGGGGTGCCCGTGGTCCCGGGCACCGAAGGCGTGGTCAGCCTCTCGGAGGCGCCCTCCATCGCGGCCAGCGTGGGCTATCCCGTGTTGATCAAAGCAGCCGCCGGCGGTGGGGGTAAGGGCATCCGCATCGTGCACACGCCGGAGGAGCTCGATGGCGCGCTGCGCGTCGCCGCCAGCGAAGCGAAAGCCGCCTTCGGGGACGAAGGCGTATACATCGAGAAGTTCCTCCGCCGCGTGCGCCACGTCGAGATTCAGGTCATCGGGGACCGCTTCGGCAACGTCGTCGCGTTAGGGGAGCGCGAGTGCTCGATCCAGCGCCGGCATCAGAAGCTCATCGAGGAATCGCCGTCGGTGGCCGTGGACGAGGTGCTGCGAGAGCGCATGCAGGCGGCGGCGGTCGCCGCAGCGAAGGCCTCGGGGTACTACAACGCCGGCACCGTCGAGTTTCTGCTCGACCCCGATGGCAACTTCTACTTCCTCGAGGTCAACACGAGGCTGCAGGTGGAGCACCCGGTCACGGAGTGGCTCACCGGGCGCGACCTCGTGGCGGACCAGATTCGCGTGGCGGCCGGCGAGCCGCTGGGATACACCCAGGCGGACGTCGTCCGCCGCGGCCACGCCATCGAAGCGCGGATCACCGCCGAAGACCCCTGGAACAACTTTCTGCCGTCGCTCGGCGTGGTCGAGTACGTGAGCGAGCCGAGCGGCCCGGGAGTGAGAGTCGACTCCGCCATCTACAGCGGCGGCGAGGTCTCGTACTTCTACGACCCGATGCTCGCCAAGGTGATCACCTGGGGACAGGACCGCCGCCAGGCCATCGAGCGGCTGAAGCGCGCGCTGCGCGAGTACGTGATCGTCGGCGTCCAGACCAACATCCCCTTCCACCTGCAACTCCTGGAAGACGAGCGGTTCTTGCGGGGCGACATCCACACGGCGTTCCTCGACGAGGAGTTCCGGATGGCGCCCCTGGAGGACCACGACGGCAGTGGCGACGTCGCCCTCATGGTTGCGGCCATCCTCACCCACCTGAAGAAGCGCCAGCCGACGGTCGAATACGGACCGGTGGTGGCCGAAGGGTCCAACTGGCGGGCGGCCGGACGCTCGATGCAGATGCAAGGTCTTGCGTTGCGAGGGCGAGGATGGCTTCGAAGTACCGTCTGAAGCTGGAAGGACGCGAGTACGAGGTCGAGGTCGAGGAAGACGCCGACGGCTATCGCGTCCGCATCAATCCACCGCCGGGCGGCCGCAAGCGGCCCGCGCGGTGGCGCCCGGTGTCGCTCGAGCGCGTGGGCGAGAGCGCGCGCTACTCTCTCATCCTCGACCAGAAGCCCTACGACCTCTTCGCGGAGGAGAACCCGCAGGGGTACCATGTGGTCATCGGCGCCCGGACCATCGCCGTGCAGAACGTCGACCGGAAGCGCCGAAGTCTCCGGGGTCCGGCGGCGGTCGAACCGGAGGCGGGCGAAGAGGGCGAATGGGTCCTTACGTCGCCCATGGCCGGCGTGGTTGTGCAGGTCATGGTCACAGTCGACCAGGAGGTCCAGGCGGGCGACGTGCTGCTCGTCGTCGAGGCCATGAAGATGCAGAACGAGCTCCGGGCGCGCCGCGGCGGACAGGTGAAGGCCATCTACGTCACCGAGGGGCAGCGGGTGGACCAGGGAACGCCGCTGCTCGTCGTAGTGTAGGCAGCCAGAGGAGCGGAGACGATGCCAGTGGAGGCCTACGGACTGCGTCGGCGCACGAGCCTCTCGTTCGAGCAGGCGGACGCGCGCGTCCGGGAGCTGCTCAAAGAGCAGGGCTTCGGCGTGCTCACCGAGATCGACGTGAAGGCGACGCTGAAACAGAAGCTCGACAAGGACTTCCGTCGTTATGTCATCCTCGGGGCCTGTAACCCACCCCTGGCGTATCAGGCGCTTTCCGCCGAGACGGACATCGGCCTGCTCCTCCCGTGCAACGTCATCGTCTACGAGGATGGTGACGGCGCTGTCGTCGCCGCGCTGGACCCGCTGCGCATGATGGAGCTCACCGGCAACCCGGCGCTGACCGAGGTGGCGTCGGAGGCGCGCCGCAGGCTCGAGGCCGTGTTGGACGCCCTTCCCGCTTGACCGGGCCGCGCCCCTCGTTCATCCTGAGCCCGATGTTCCTCGCCCGCGTCTACGTGACCCTCAAGCCGACGGTCAACGATCCCCAGGGCCTGACCATCAAGGGCGGGCTGCACGCGCTCGGCTTCGCCGAGGTGGAGGACGTCCGGGCCGGCAAGTATCTCGAGCTCAAACTCGCGACGTCGGATCGCGCCGAGGCCGAAGCCCGGGTCACCGACATGTGCCGGCGCCTGCTCGCCAACCCCGTGATCGAGGACTTCCGGTTCGAGATCGAGGAGCTCGCCGCCGTCTGACGGCGTCAGCCGCTCAGCGTCCCCTTGGTCGAGGCGGCCCGGCCCTGCAGCCGTGGCTCGACCCGCGTGGCGTCGCCCAGCGCCCGTCCGAGCGCCTTGAAGAGCGCCTCCGCTTTGTGGTGGTCGATGGCGCCGGCCAGCACCCGCGCATAGACGCCGATGCCCGCCTCGCGCGCGAAGGCGTCGAGGAAGTGGGCCACGAGGTCGGTCGGCAGCCCACCCACGGCGGCGCCGGACCAGCGCGCCTCGCACACGGCATAGCCCCGGCCCGAGATGTCCACCGCCACAGACGCCAGCGCTTCGTCCAGGGGCACCGTGCGATCGGCCATGCGGACGATGCCCGCGCGGTCGCCGAGCGCCTCCGCGAAGGCCCGACCGAGCGCGATGCCCGTGTCTTCGACGGTGTGGTGCGCGTCCACGGCCAGGTCGCCCTTCGCGGTCACCCGCAGATCGAACAGCCCGTGCTTGCCGAGCTGCTCGAGAAGATGGTCGAACATCCCGATGCCCGTGCTGGCGGACGCTTCGCCCGAGCCGTCGAGGGCGAGATCGACCTCGATCTGCGTCTCGCGCGTCTCCCGCCTCACCTGCGCCCTGCGCGGAGCCCCTTCACCGGCCATCCGTCTCTCCTGCCGCTCGTAACGCCTGCGCCACCCGCTCGCTCTGCCCCGGCGCGGGAACGCTGATCCGGAGACAGTCGTCGATGGGCGGCCTGTCGAAGTATCGGACGAAGACGCCCTTGCGGGCCAGCGCGTCTCGGACGGCGCGCGCGTCGCGACCCCGAAGCCTGCAGAGCACGAAGTTGGCGCTCGATGGGTAGACGGTGACCCAGGGGATGTCGGCGAGCAGCGAGACCAGACGCTCGCGCTCAGCCACGATGGCGCGAACGCGCTCCATCAGCGCGTCCCGGTCGTCCAGGGCGGCGAGGGCGGCGACCTGGGCTGCGACGCTCACGTTGTAGGGCTGCTTGATGCGCATCAGCACGCGGGCCAGCGCCGGCGCCATCACCCCGTATCCCACCCGGAGGCCTGCGAGCCCGGCCCACTTGCTGAACGTGCGCAACACCACGAGGTTGGGCCGTTCGGCCGTCAGGTGGACCACGCTCTCGCCGGCGAATTCGGCGTAGGCCTCGTCGACCACGACCAGCGCGCCTGAATCGAGCAGCCGCTCGATGTCCTCCCGGGGGCAGGGATTGCCCGTGGGGTTATTGGGGGACGCCAGAAACACCGCCTTCGCGCCGGAGGCGAGCCTGGCGACGACGTCGACGTCGACCGCGAAGTCGTCGCGCCGCGGCGCCTCCACGACGCGCGCTCCGGCGATCCGCGCGAGGAAGGCGTACATGCCGAACGTGGGAGGACAATCCACGACGGCGTCGCCCGGCGTCACGACGGCGCGCAGCACGAGGTCGATAAGCTCATCGCTCCCGGCGCCGGCGACGATGGCTTCCGGCGGAGCGCCGACGTACTCGGCCAAGCGTTCGCGCAGCTTCGTCTGCGCGGGGTCGGGGTAGTAGTGGTAGTTCGTCTCCCCGCGGAGCGCCTCCAGCGCCTTGGACGACGGCCCGAACGGATTCTCGTTCCCGTCCAACTTGAGGACGTCCGTCTCGGCCACACCCAGACGCTCGGCCTTGAGGTCCGGCGGCTCCACGGGTTCGTAGCCCGCCAGATCCCGCAGGTCCGGGCGCACCAGGTTCAGCACGTCGAACGACGCCGTTCGGGTCATGTGCGTCGTGCCTCTTTCCGCGCAAGGTCCCCGAATTCTAGGGGTCGCGTTCGAAGCGCCGCAAACCAGCGGCGATCACGGCTCGATGCGGTACTCGATGGAGCGGGCGTGGCCTGCGAATCCTTCGAAGCGGGCGATGATCGCCGCCGGCCTCCCCAGCTGTTCGAGGACGTTGCGGTCGACCTCGACGACGCTCATCGCCTTCAGGAAGTGATGCACCCCGAGCGGGGACGCGAAGCGCGCCGTGCCCACCGTCGGCATGGTGTGGCTCGGGCCTGCCGTGTAATCGCCCAGCGACTCGGGCGACGTCTCACCCACGAACACCGCGCCGGCGTTCCGCACCTGCGAGACGCGCTCGCGGGCGTCCCGTGTCAGCAGGCAGAGGTGCTCGGGGGCATATTCGTTCGCGAGCGCGATCGCCTCGTCGATGGACGCCACGACGACTGCCCCGCCGCGCGCCTCGAACGAAGCCCGCGCCACCGCGCTCCGTGGCAGATCCGCGAGCTGCGCTTCCACCTCTGCGGCCACACGTTCGGCGAGCGCGCGCGACGTCGTGATGAGAATGGGAGACGCGAGTTCGTCGTGCTCGGCCTGGGCGATGAGATCGGCGGCGCACAGCCGCGGGTCGGCCGATTCGTCCGCGATCACGATGGTCTCGCTCGGACCGTAGAGCGCGTCGACGCCGACGTCGCCGAACACCTCCTTCTTCGCGGCGGTCACGAAGATGTTCCCCGGCCCGCAGACGATGTCGACCCGCGGCACCGACTCGGTGCCGTAGGCCATGGCCGCGATGGCCTGCGCGCCGCCCAAACGGAAGACCCTGTCGGCGCCCGCCAGGTCGGCGGCCACGAGCTTGACGGGCGCGACCCGGCCGTCCGGCTCGCACGGCGTGCAGAGCACGACCTCGGGCACGCCCGCCGCCCGCGCCGGCGCAACCGTATGAATGACCGACGACGGGTACACGGCGCCCCGCTGCGAGGGCACGTACACACCTGCGCGGTCGACCGGGCGCACGACGCTCCCCACGCCGTCGAGCGAGAACGAACGCGCGGCGTGCTCGCGCTGCGCCTCGTGGAACGCGCGCACGCGCGCCGCCGCGACCCTGAGCGCGTCCACGAGGGCGGGGTCCACGTGATCGTATGCCGCCTGAATCTCGTCGCGACCCACCTCGATCCGGTCGATGTCGGCGCCATCGAGGACGCGCGTGTAGTGGCGTAGCGCGTCGTCGCCGCGCTCGCGCACGTCGGCGATGATCCGCCTGACCGTGTCCTCGACGCTGAGTTCGGACCCGAACACCTCTCGCGTGCGGCGCCGCACCGACTCGGGAAGCTCGACCGTGGTCAGCGGCCGACGACGGAGGAGCGTGCGCCGCCCCTGGTCGGCGCCCTCGACGATGTTCACGACAGGTAGCTCCTCACGGTCTCGATGGAGCGCTCGCGAGCGGTGTCGAAGAAGGCCTGGACGCGCTCGACGGTGACCTCACGCACGGTCTCGTCGAGCAGATCGGGGATTCTCGTCAGAAACTCGTCGAGCGCTTCGTCCGTCTCGACGCCGTATTCCCGGAGATGGCGGCCGGCGATGAGCCGAAGGCGCGACCAGTCCGGCGCCTGCCGGAGGATGTCCAACGAGATGTCCCGCCATTTCAACAGCGTCTCCCGCTCCAGGAACTCGACCGTGATATCGACGGTGCAGCGCTCGAGGGCGTCGCGGATCTCCTCGATAGCGGCCGCATCCTCCCGTTCGCGGCGGTCGAGCTCGAACTGGAGCACCCGATCCTTGACGTTCGCCAAAACATCGCCCTTCAGAGGGGAACGCTCCCCGAAGCAGGGCCGGTAGACGTCCCGGATCCACTGTTCGTCGAGCACCAGGTGCGTCAGATAGCCCGCCAGAAACGCCACCGTCGACGGATTCAGGCGTTCGGGGCGCGCCAGCTCGGGATATGCGCGGAACAGGTTCTCGACGCCGCTCTGCTCGTCGAACCGGTGCAGGTCGAAGAAGTGCGTACGCTCCCGCTCCCAGCGCGTGAGCACCCGGATGTCGGGCGCCGTCGACCCCAGGTAATACGCGCCTTCGTCCGCGGCGATTCTGGGATGCGCCAGCGTTCTCTGAAGCTGGCGAGCGAGCGTCATGTGCATGCCGATGGGCGGCATTACGGCCCTCCCGCCAGCGCCCCGGCCTGCACCGACGACCGGAAGCGCTCGACGATCTCATCGAACAGCTCGCCCCGTTTCCCGGGCGGCCGCGCCGCGGGGCCGATCAGGCACGCGGTCGACTCGAGGATCGTCTCGAGAATCTTCAGGCGGTTCGCGCGGAACGAGCTGCCCGTCTCGGTGCCTTCCACGAGGATCTCCGCGTCCTCGGGCACGAACGCTTCGGACGCGCCCGTGACCGGGATGACGCGATATCGCCCTAGCCGGCGGTCGCGGGCGAAGTGGTCCGCGATGTTCGCGTACTCCGAGGCTACCCTCACAATCTGGACGCCCCGGTCCCGCCAGTAGTCCAGCGCCTCTTCCAGCGTGGCCGCAGGCACGCTCTCGTGCACGGCGGCGGCCACCACGTACCGCGACCGGCGCAGGTCGACCAGCTCGCGCACCGGGCTCGACGGGAACTGACACAGGTGCGAGAGGAGCCAGTCGCGGCCCGTGATCGCGAGATCGAACTGACCCAGCGCGACCTGTTGCGGCATGTCCTGCGGCCGGATGACCTTGACCTCGACGCCGGGCACGTCTGCGCGCAGTCGCCGTTCGGGCGTCTCGCCGTAGCCCTCGACGCGAATCCCGGCGTCTCGCAGGGCCTCCACGGTGTGACGCTGCGCATGGCCGTCGGGCAGCGCGATGCGGAACACGTTGCGGGGTGGCTCCGGGCCGCCGTCAGCGAGGTCCAGACGCGATGGAAACGTGAACGGCGGGGGCGTCGCGCGGCCGCCCATGGCCAGCAAGGGGCCCAGCACGGCCGAGAGGCGCTTCTCCGCCAGCGCGCGGCGGTTCGCCACCAGCCACGCCGAGCTCTCGAGCACGGTGTGAAGCTCTCGGAGTCCGGCCCGCTCGAGCGCGCCGTCAGACACGGCGACCAGCGCCACGTCCGCGTCTTCAGGGGGATAGGCCTCCGCGGCGCCCCATACCGGGAACACCCTGTACCGCGGCAGACGCAACGCCACCGCCATCGCCTCGGCGATGTTGGGATGCTGGGTCACGATGCGCACGCCCGTCGGGGGTACGCGCGACCGCTCGGGGGCCGCCACCACCAGCCGCGACCGTCCGAACCCGAGGTCGCGCAGCGGCACCAGACCCTCGTTCGGGTACCGGATGAGATGCTCGCGAATCCACGCCAGGTCGCAGATCCCGATGTCGTAGTTCCCCAGGGCAACCTGCACGGGGATGTCCTCCTCGCGGAAGACCCGGAACGCGACGCCGCGGTCGTCGAGAACGAAGCGGAGTTCGCGGGCTCCCGACGCGTAACCGGGAAGCGGAAGGCCGCTCCGTTCCAGCAGCGCAGCCGTCGGCCCGCGGAGCTCCCCGCGAGGCAGTGCGACCCGAATCACCCGAGGCCTCCCAGCGCCCTCGCCACCTCGTCGAGCGAGGCGCAGCGCCGCGGCGAGCCAATGCCCGACCACGGACTCAGGGCGTAGCCATTGGCCTCGACCGAGAGGCGCCATGCTGGCGCCCGGCTCGAATCGGCCGTGAGCCATGCGGTGAATCCGCGCTCGCGCAGCCCGTCGGCGGCGCGCAGGGCGGCGGCGATGGAGGACGCGTCGGATGCCGCCGGCTCGACCAGCACCGCGGGCCCCGTTGGTCTTCCAGCGGACGGCGTGACCAGCGCCATCAGCGGCTCCAGCTCGAACGCGAATCCGGATGCGGGCACTGGTCGGCCGTGGACGAGCTCGATGAGGTGGTCGTACCGTCCGCCCCCGCCGAGCCTGCGTCCGTCGCGCTCGAATCGGAACACGAGACCGGAGTAGTACTCGAACCGTCGCGCCAGCGCCGCCTGCGCCCTCGGGGCCAGGCCGCAGGCCTCGAGCGCCTCCACTACCGTCGAGAGCTCCGCGAGCGGCCCTTCGAGCTCCGGAATCGCGGGGCACAAGGCGCCCCTGAGGTTGCTCACGTAGGCCGAGCCGCCGCCTTCGACCCCGAACAAGAGCCGTAACGGGGCGTCCAGATCGGGGATGAGACGCTCGAGTTCCGTCACCACGTCGGCGTCTTCGTCCAGCATACGCTGGTACAGTCGCCGTTGTTCTTCGTGCGAGAGCCCCGTCCGCGCTAGCAGCGCGCGGACGATGCCCGCGTGAGACACCCTGAGCGTGACGCCGCCGACGCCCAAGCGTCGCAACGTCTCGGCGCCGAGCAGTACGAGCTCCGTATCACCGGTCGCCCCGGTATCGCCGATGAGCTCCACCCCGGCCTGCCAGTCTTCTCGAGAGGCGTCGCCGGTGGCGAACTGGAACACGTTCTCCACGTAGCAGAGCTTCGCCACGCCGCCGCCGTCCAGCGCCTCCCCGTAGAGCCGCGCAGCCGGGATGGTCGCGTCGGGCCGCAGCACCACGCGCTCGCCGCTCCACCCGTCCCAATCGAGGAACGAGTACACCCGCTCCAGCGTGCGCGGCGACAGCGTGCCCGCCGCAGTGAAGAGATGCAGGTACTCGATGGTCGGAGTGCGGACCTCCCGGTAACCCCAGGCTTTGCAGACCTCGAGAAACACTCCCTCGACCGCGCGAAAGCGCTCCATGTCGTCGGGGAGCAGATCCCGCATACCGGGGCACCGAAGCGATTCAGCGGCCGTCTCAGGCACCGAGCCACTCCTGACGAGAACGCGGAGAAGGCAAACGACTGCCCCGTGCAGCGCGGGGCCGCGTTCGCTCCTGACGCCAGATTCGCGAGACGCGCCTCATTCTACCTACGCGCGATCCGGCGGAACAATCGAACGGAGCGGCTTCCCGGAAGAGTAGAATGTGCGTATGAAGCGCATCCTCACGGCCGTGGCCTCCCTGGCGCTGCTCGCCGTGACGCTCGCCGCCTGCGGCCGGACGTTCGAGCGCGGCGCGGTGCATGTGCTGACCGTCGACGGCACGGTGGACCCCGTCCTCCAGCGCTACATCGACCGCGGGCTCGACGAAGCGTCCGACGACGACGCGCGCGCCGTCGTGATCATGCTCGATACGCCCGGCGGCCTCATCGACTCCATGCGGGCCATCGTCAAGCGCATCAACACCTCCGACGTGCCCGTCATCGTGTGGGTGGCGCCGTCGGGGGCTCGCGCCGGCTCCGCCGGCACGTTCATCACCATGGCCGCGCATGTCGCAGCCATGGCCCCGGGAACCAACATCGGCGCCGCGCACCCGGTCGGCGCCGGCGGCGAAGACATTGAAGACACCCTGGGCGAGAAGATCACCAACGACGCCGCCGCACTCATCCGCAGCCTAGCGCAGCAACGAGGGCGCAACGCCGACTGGGCGGAGCGGGCCGTGCGCGAGAGCGCGAGCATCTCCGCGGAAGAGGCCGCCGACCTCCATGTCGTGGACTTCGTGGCCACGGACCTGGACGACCTGCTCCGCCAGGCCGACGGCCGCACCGTCGAGCTGGCGTCTGGGTCGGTCACCATCGACGTGCAGGGCGCCCCGATCGTGAAGAACGGCATGACGTACTGGGAGCGCTTCCTGTCGATCATCGCCAATCCGAACCTCGCGTTCCTGTTCCTGAGCCTCGGCGGCATCCTGCTGCTGATCGGGCTGCTCCAGCCCGGCACCTTCGTTCCCGAGACGCTGGGCTTCCTCATGCTGGTGCTCGGGTTCTTCGCGGTCTCCGTCCTGCCCTACAGCTGGGTCGGGATCATCCTGCTGCTCACGGCCGCCGCGCTCTTCGCGGGCGAGGCGTTCACGCCGGGGTTCGGCTTCCTGGGGCTCGCCGGCATCGTGTGCCTGATCCTCGGCGGGCTCTTCCTGACCGACACGACGAACCCCGACTTCCAGGTATCGCGCTGGCTGGTGTACGGATTCGGCATCGCCGCCGGGGGGTTCCTGCTCCTGCTCGTCAACGCTATCATCCGCACGAGGCGCATGCCCGCATACGTCGGCGGCCAGACCATGATCGGGAGCGTCGCCGTGGCCAGGTCCGATCTCGACCCGCAGGGCATCGTGTTCCTGAAGGGCGAGCGCTGGCGGGCCATCGCGGAGAACGGCCCCATCCACGAGGGAGAGCGGGTGACCATCACGGACGTGCGAGGACTGACGCTGATGGTGCGGCGCGCCCAGCCCACCGCGGAGCAACAGGAGGAGGCCCGCCATGACCAGGGACCCTGAGCCTCAGCGCGCCGGCGACGGCGAGGTCGCGAGCGCGCTCGCTTCGTTCATCCGCTGGTTTCTCACCGCACTCTCGATCCTCCTCCTGATTCCTCCGTGGGGCATTCTGGTCTGGTTCTATTCCGTCAAAATCGTCCAGGAATACGAGCGCGGCGTCATCTTTCGTCTCGGACGGTTGGTGGGCGCGCGCGGCCCCGGCCTCTTTCTCATCCTGCCCATCGTCGAACGCATGGTGAAGGTGGACCTCCGCATCGTGACCATGGATGTCCCGTCGCAGGAGGCCATCACCCGGGACAATGTCACGGTGAAGGTGAACGCCGTCGTCTACTTCCGGGTGATGAATCCGGAGGACGCGGTCGTCAAAGTGGTCGACCACTTCCGCGCGACATCGCAGATTTCCCAGACCACGCTGCGCAGCGTGCTGGGTCAGTCCGACCTCGACGAGCTGCTGTCGGAGCGCGAGCGCATCAACCAGCGGCTCCAGCAGATCATCGACGAACAGACGGAGCCGTGGGGCGTGAAGGTGACCACGGTGGAGATCAAGGACGTCGAACTGCCGGCCGGCATGCAGCGGGCCATGGCGCGCCAGGCGGAAGCTGAGCGCGAACGCCGCGCCAAGGTCATCAACGCCGAGGGCGAATACCAGGCCGCGGAACGCCTGGCCGAAGCCGGCCGCGTCATGGCGCAGGAGCCCGCTACCCTCCAGTTGCGCTTCCTGCAAACGCTCTCCGAGGTCGCCACCGAGAAGAACAGCACCATCGTGTTTCCGGTACCCATCGACCTGCTCAAAACGCTCACCGACGCCGTTACGGCCGCGGCGAACGCCGTGACTGGCCGTCCACCGGGCGCCCCGGCGCGCGCCATCGAGGTCGAGGGGCCGCCCGCAGCGCAAGAACGTCCGCCGGCGGAGTCGTAGGGCGACGCGATGCCTCACATCACGGCAAACGGCATCCGGCTGTTCTATCGCTCCGACGGCGAAGGGCAGCCTGTCGTCTTCATCCAGGGCCTGGGCGTGGACCATCGCGGATGGGCTGCGGTCGCGCGCCTCGTCGCCGCCCGCTTTCGTTGCATCTCCTTCGATAACCGCGACGTCGGTCAGTCGGACCTCACTCCCGAGCCGTACAGCGTGGCCGACATGGCCCGCGACGCCCTCGGGTTGATGGATGCGTTGGGCCTCGAGCGCGCACACATCGTCGGGGTCTCCTTGGGCGGCGCCATCGCGCAGACCATCGCGATCGAGCACCCGGAAAGGGTCGACCGCCTCGTGCTCGTCACGACGTACACGAGCGGCGACCCCCGCGGAACGGCCATCTTCGAAGGGCAGGCCTTTCTCCGCGCCCGCCTCGACCGTCTCGACTTCTGCCGGGTGACCTTCCCGTGGGTCTACACCGTGCGCGATTACCGCCGCGAAGGCTTCGTCGAAGAGATGATGCGACGCACGGCCGAGAATCCGCTGTGGCAAGCGCAGGAGGCGTACGAACGCCAGGTTCGCGCCACGCTCGGCTTCAACAGCGAGGACCGGCTGCACCTCATCCAGGCGCCGACCCTGGTGATCGCCGCGCGCGAGGACCTGCTGACGCCGATGCGCTTCGCGGACGTCCTCGTCGCCCGCATCCCTCGGGCTCGTCTGCATGTGGTCGAAGGGGCCGGGCACGGGGTGATCTGGACCGACCCGGAGGAAGTGAGCGCGCGCATCGTCGAGTTCCTGGAGGAGTAGCGCTTGCCAGCCGTCGAAGTCCGCACCTTCATCCCGGCGCCGCCGGAAGCGGTCTGGGAGACCATCGCCGACCTGGAGGACCAGCCGCGTTGGATGTCCGACGTGGTCGAACTGCGGGTGACGTCGCCGGAGCGGCAGGGCGTTGGTGTCACCATGGCGATCACGTCTCGGTTCCTGTTCAAGACGATCCGCGAAGTGGCCACAGTGACCACCTGGGATCCTCCGCGGCGTCTGGCGGTCCGGCATTCAGGCGACTTCTCCGGCATAGGCATCTTCACGCTGGAGCCTGCGCCCGGCGGCACCGTCTTCGTCTGGCGCGAGGAGATCCGGCCGCCGTTCGGGCCGCTGGGGCTCGCGATCTTCCCCCTCCTCAAGGCGCGTCTGGTGCGGCTATTCGCTCAGAACTCGGACCGCTTGCGCGAGGCCGTCCTCGCTCGGACGCGCGAAGCGCAGGCCGAGCCCGACGAGAAGCCGACCCGCGGCAGCCGCGCTCGCGCCCGCGGCAAGGCGAAGACCTCCTCGCCGTCCCCATCCCCCGAAGATTGACCGTAGCGCCAGCGCCCATCAAGATGGGACGCCGTTCGACCCGTGTCCGTTCGAGGCGTTCCATGTTCGTGGAAAGGAGGTTTGCGTGAAAGGCAAGGCGGCGATTTTCCTGGGCCCCGGCAAAGGGTACGAGATTCAGGAACACGAGGTGCCCGACCCCGAGCCCGAGGGCATCATCGTCCGCGTAACGATGGCGGGTATCTGCGGCTCGGACCTGCATATCAACCGGGGCGACTCGCCCGTGTTCCAGTTCATGGCTGGAGGGGTCGTCGGCCACGAAATGACCGGCCGCGTCCACAAGCTGGGCAGCGCCATCACCACGGACAGCCTGGGGCGGCCCCTCAAGGAGGGCGACCGCATCGCCTACGCCTACTTCTACCCGTGCAACCGCTGCTACCAGTGCAACAAGGGTCAGTTCGCGGCGTGCCCCAACAAGCTGACCAAGATGTCCTCGGGCCCGAGCAAGTTCAACGGGGCCTACGCTGAGTACTACCACTTGAAGCCGGGGCACTGGGTCTTCAAAGTTCGCGACGAGCTCTCGGACGAGATGGTGACGCCGGTGAACTGCGCCCTGGCGCAGGTGACGTACGGCCTGCATCAGGCCGGCCTCGCGTTCGGCGACACGCTCGTCATTCAGGGCGCGGGCGGCCTCGGGATCAACGCCTGCGCCGTCGCCCGCGAGATGGGCGCGGACGCCATCATCGTCATCGACGGCATCCAGGCGCGACTCGACCTCGCCAAGCGGTTCGGCGCCGACGAGACTATCAACCTGACCGACTACCCGACACCGCAGGACCGCATCCAGCGGGTGATGGAGCTCACCGGCGGCCGCGGCGCCGACGTCGTGGCCGAGTTCGTGGGCGTCCCCTCCGTCGTGCCCGAGGGGCTGCAGATGGTCCGCGCCGGCGGCACCTACCTCGAGATCGGCAACATCAGCTTTGGGAACACCACCCAGATCGAGCCATCGGCGCTGGTCTGGGGCAGCAAGCGCATCGTCGGCGTCGTTATGTACGACCCCTGGGTCATCCCCGAGGCGCTGGACTTCCTCGTCCGGACGAAGGGGAAATACCCGTTCGACGAGCTCGTGTCCCACAAGTACCCGCTGGACCAGATCGACAAGGCGTTCGAAGACGCCGAGTGGCAGCGCGAAGGCGACCCCACCCAGATCCGGCGGGCTGTGATCACGCCGTAAGCGGGCGGGACGCCCTCCGGGGCAGAGCGCTTCCCCGCCCGGGGGTCGACCCTACGCCGACTGAGCGGTCGCCCAGCCGAGCGCCGGCCGCACCCGACGCCAACCCGCTCGGGCGCGGAGGGCGAACGGAGCCACGGCCGCCCACGCCAGCGATGCCGTGACGGCGAGAAACGCTACGATGTTGAGCGCTGTCATCGCGAACGACAGCCGGCTCACCAGCAGCGTCTCGACGAGGTCCGGGTCGGTCGGAGCCGCGGCGAACAGATTCAAGGCGAAGACCGGCGTCAGAAAGAGATACAGGGGCAGCCATCGGCGCTCGACGATCGCCACCGGCGCGATCAGCCCGAACAGCGGATACAGATAGCGCTCATGGGTGCTCAGCGGCAGCATGTAGAACACGAACACGAGGTACGCGCTCGCCACGAGCAGGCCAATCGCGTCAGTTCGCCGGCGCAGGTACGCCAGCGCGACGAGCGTCGCAGCGCCTGTGAGGAGCAGGGCCACGTGCGCGATGCGCAAGGTGGCGCCGCCTACCGCCAGCAGCGGATATCGGGGCGTCGCAGCCGTTCCGATGTCGCTGAACCACCAGACGTTCCACGCGGCGAGCGACAGGTACTCGTCCGAGGGCGTGAAGAGACCGCGGTAGATGGCCACGAGGCGCGGCCCATCGCCGTGAAGGACGAAGAATCCCAGGAGCAACGCGAGTCCCGCGAGACAGCCGGCAACCCCGTCGAGGGCGCCCCGCCAGCCGAACCGCCACCACGTGAACGCCGCGAGCGCGGGCAGGATGACGATCGGCTGGGGCTTCATCACGAAGCCGACGGCGAACAGGAACCCCGCAGCGGCGGTCCGGCCTCTCGCGAGCGCGAAGACGGCGCCGAGCTCGAAGAACGTGATGATCGAGTCGGTCTGCGCCCACACCGCGGAGTCGTAGATGACGGCGGGGTGGAAGGCGAAGAGCCCGGCCGCCGCGGCCGCCAGCGCATCCTCGCCGCTGAGGCCGAGCGCTCGAAGCCAACGCCATCGGCGCACGAAGCCGGGGACCGCGGAGGGCGTTCTCGCCAGAAGCCACCGCGCCACCCCGAACACGAGGACGGCGGTGAAGAAGTCGAACAGCACTGGCGGCGCCTTGATGAGATAGTGCAGCGTCATCGTGTTCAGCTGGAAGTCCGGGTTCATGCGCCCGTACAGCGCCGCCACGGGCCAGAGCAGGTAGTGGTAGCCCACGTAGTTGGTGTCGGAGTTCCGGAAGATGTCCGCGAAGCCTCCCGACCAGGACTGATAGGCCCACACCTTGAACAGGGTCGCGTCGGCGTGGCCCGGCCGGAGATTGGCGCCGTACGGGAACAGCGGCAGCCGGGACAAAAGGAACATAAACACTGCCATGAGAGTAAGCGCCGCGACGACGATTCGAGACATGGGGATCCGGGGGCTCACGAACGAGTCCTTTCCGCGCAGGGCGCGCCGAGCCGAGGCCCTGCGAAGAGGCGCTACGGGTCGATGCCGATCAGTTCCCGGGGTTCGCTGGTCGATGCCGCCCGAGGGGGTCGGTTCGGGCGGCGCCACCGAGCCCGATCCTAGCGGCGCGGTCGCGGCCCGACAAGGGGTAATCGGTTAACCTGCACAAGCAGGTGGCGAATTTCTCCCCGGCTCGCCTACAGGCCAGACAGGGCTACGATGGGCTCGCGTCCTGCGACGCGATCGACTGACGCCTGGCGCCGCGCAGCACTGTCCCGCGTCACCGCTCACGCCTCCAACCCGATTTCTGCTACAGTGGCGGGCGTGCCGTGATGCGATCCCTCGTCCTGGCATCCGTTGCCCTAACTGTCTTTCTCGCCGCGTGCGGGGAGCGCGCGCGGGCCCCCGCGTCTACGCCTACGGCCGCGCCCGCCGACGCCGGGCTCCCACGGGAGAATCCTTTCGGAGTGATGCTGCCGACCCGCCTCGCTCGAACGCCGGAAGGAATGGAAGTGGCCCGGCGGCTCGGCGTCCGGTACATCCGGCCCGAGGCCGTATTCCTCGATCGGGGGAACAGCGACTGTCCGACATGCGAGGTCGCACGCGACGCCGGCTTCGAGCTGGTGCTCACTGTGCGGGCCAACGGCCCTTCAGCGACGTCGCCTCCCGCAGACCTGAAGGCGTTCGAGCGCGCCCTCAGCGAGACGCTCGACCGCTACCGGCCAGCGCTGCTGGTCGTCGAAAACGAAGAGAACTCGGCCCTGTTCTACGCAGGCGCACCGTCCGAATACCTCGCCGAACTGGCGGTGGCGTGCGGCGTCGCCCATGAGAAGGGCATTCCGTGCACGAACGGCGGACTGGTCAGCGCCCTCGTCGCGCTTCTCGTGTACGACCATTACCGCTCGACCGAGGGGGCTGCCGCCGCCCAGGCGTTCGCGGATAGAGCGTTCACGCCCGAGCAGAGGAAGGCGCTCGGCTCCGCCGAAGTGGAGGCGCAGCTCAGGAAGGGCAAGGAGCTGCTGGCCGGCTATCGCGCCGCAGTCGCCGACTATGTCAACTTCCACTGGTATCAGCCCGACGGCCGGGCGCTCGAAGAGGCGGTGCATTTCCTTCGCGCACAGACAGGCCTGCCTGTGATCAGCAACGAGATGGGTCAGTTCACGGACGACCCCGCCCAGACGACCGCGATGCTGGATGCGGCGTTACGCGCCGGTCTTCCCATCGTGGTCTGGTTCGGGCTGGACGGCCCGAAGGCGCGAGGCCTGGTGAACGCCGATGGGACGCTGCGCCCCACGGGCGAGGCGTTCCAGCGCTTCGTGAGCGAGGCGCTGAAGTCGGGCGGGAACTAGAGGCTCGCGCCGCCGTCCACCACCAGCGTTTCGCCCGTCACGAAGTCGTTCTCGATGAACGAGAGGATGGCCTGGGCGACGTCGGCGGGCGTCGCGACCCGGCCCAGGGGCGTCTGCTCGGCGGTGCGCTGACGCGCGGGCTCGAAGGCTGGCCCGAGCCCCTGCCGTAGCCAGCGCGTGTCGATGAACCCAGGAGCGACGCAGTTGACGCGGACCTTCGGCGCCAGCACGCGCGCCAATCCCTTCGTGAGGTTGATGACCCCCGCCTTCGACGCGGCGTAGGCGATCGAGCTGCCGATGCTCCTGATGCCCGCGATGGAGGCGATGTTCACGATGCAGCCGCCGTCGCCTTCCTGCAAGGGGCCGGCGGCCGCCCGACAACAGAAGAAGACCCCCTTCAGGTTCACCGCCAGGATGCGGTCCCACATCTCTTCCTTCATCCCTTCGAGGTCGTTGAAGGGAACGAAGTAGGTGGTGGCCGCGTTGTTGATGAGGATGTCCAGTCCGCCGAACGTGTCCACCGTGCGCCGGACCATCTCGCGAACCTGGGCGTCATCGGAGACGTCGGCGCGGACCAGCAGGGCGCGGGCGCCGGCGGCCTCGACCTCGGCCAGGGCCGAGCGGGCGTCGGCCTCGCTGCGGGAGTAGTTGATGACGACGTTCGCGCCCCGGCGGGCCAACTGGAGCGCCGTCTCGCGGCCCACGCCCGCCGAAGAGCCCGTCACGATGGCTGTCTTCCCCCTGATCTCCACCGCGATCCTCCGATCGTATAGGGTGCGTCGGCTGCGCCGCTGGGCCACGATAGCATCGGCGCGATCGCACGGGCAACCGGCCGCGGCGCATGCGAGAGGCGAGGGCGGATGGTAGACTCGACCCGTATGACACGCCCGTTGAAGGCGCTCGTGCTGAGCGGGGGCAAGGGCAGCCGCCTGCGTCCCCTCACGTACAGCGGCGCGAAGCAGCTCGTCCCGGTCGCCAACCGGCCGGTCCTGTTCCATGCGCTCGACGACCTCATCGAAGCGGGCGTCGACGATATCACCATCGTGGTGGGCGACACGGGAGACCAGGTGCGGGCCGCCGTCGAGGCCGAGCGATTCCCCGCCCGCATCGCGTACGTCCAGCAGGACGCTCCGCTCGGCATCGCCCACGCCGCGAAGATCGCGCGCCCGGCGCTGGGCGACACGCCGTTCGTCCTCTTCCTGGGCGACAACTTCATTCGCGAAGGCGTGAAGTCGTACGTGGAGTCGTTCCGCGAGGGAACGCAGGACGCGCTGGTGCTGCTGAAGGAGGTCGAACGCCCCCAGGACTTCGGGGTGGCGGCGTTCGAGGGCGAACGCCTGGCACGGGTCGTCGAGAAGCCGCAGCGTCCGCCGAGCAACCTCGCCGTCATCGGCATCTATTTCTTCGGACCACGGGTGTGGGACGCGGTCGAGGCCATCCGTCCCTCGGCCCGCGGCGAGCTCGAGATCAGCGACACCATCCAGTGGCTCATCGACCACGGCGCCGACGTGCGGGCGGAGCGGGTCGAAGGCGTATGGATCGACACCGGCAAGCACGATGACCTCCTGGTGGCAAACCGGCTGATGCTCGAGGTCATCGAGGGCCGCATCGAGGGTTCGGTCGATGAGCATTCGCGGCTCCACGGGCGCGAGCGCATCGTCATCGAGGCGGGGGCGGTGGTCGAACACAGCGTCATCAGCGGGCCCGCCGCCATCGGACGCAACGCCCGCATCTCGCACAGCTACGTCGGGCCTTTCACGTCCATCGACCACGATTGTGTCATCGAGCACAGCGAGATCGCAGGCAGCGTGGTGATGGAGTCGACGACCATCGGGAACGTCGGCCATCGCATCGAACATAGCCTCATCGGACGGAACGTCGAGGTGCGGGGGGAGCAGAAGAAACCGCGCGCGTTCCATCTGGTGCTCGGCGACTACAGTAAGGTGAACATTCCCTGAGCGCAGGAATGACCCGCTACCTCATCACCGGCGGCTGCGGCTTCATCGGGTCGAATTTCATTCGCCATCTGCTGGCGGCGGAGCGCGACGCCGAGGTCGTGAATCTGGACGCGCTGACGTACGCAGGCAATCCCGAGAATCTGCGCGATATCGAGGCCGACCCGCGCTATCGCTTCGTCCACGGCGACATCCGCGACGCTGAGACGGTGCGCGCGGTCATGCGCGACGCGCAGGTGGTGGTGAACTTCGCGGCGGAGACGCACGTCGACCGCTCCCTGCTCGACGCCGGCGACTTCGTGATGACGGACGTCTACGGAACGTTCGTCCTGTTGAACGAGGCCGCGAAGCTGCCGGTCGGCCAGCTCCGGCGCTTCCTGCATATCAGCACCGACGAGGTGTACGGCGAAGCGCCGCCGGACCGCTCGTCCTCGGAGACGGATCGCCTGCATCCTCGGAGTCCGTACAGCGCGAGCAAGGCCGGCGCCGAGATGATGTGCCTGGCGTTCTACGAGACGTACGGGGTCCCGGTCATCATCACGCGGGCGAGCAACACCTTCGGGCCGTATCAGCATCCCGAAAAGGCGCTGCCCCTGTTCATCACCAATGCCCTCGAGGATCAACCTCTTCCGCTCTACGGCGACGGCCAACAAATCCGCGACTGGCTGTACGTCGAGGACCACTGCCGGGCCTTGCGTCTCGTGCTCGAGCGCGGGGCGCCCGGGGAGACGTACAATATCGCCGCCGGAAACGAGCGAACCAATCTCGAGGTTGCGACCAAGGCGCTCGAGTTGCTCGGCAAGCCACGGAGCCTGATTCGATTCGTGAGCGACCGTATGGGGCACGACCGGCGGTATAGCCTCGACACGACGAAGGTTCGAGCGCTGGGGTGGTCCCCCTGCGTCCACTGGGAGGACGCGATGGAGGCGACGGTGCGCTGGTACCGCGAGCGCCGGGCATGGTGGGAGCGCATCAAGCGTGACCCGCGGTTCCAGGACTACTACCGCCGCCAGTACGCCGCTCGCCTGGAACAGTCGAGCGGCGTGCCTCCTCCGTGAGGAGCCCACGATGGCCGCGAGGCGCATTCCCTCGGTGTTCCTCGGCGCACTCACGCTGTCGCTGGCGGGCGCGCTGGTAGTCGGCTGCGCGGGCGGCCCGGACACCATCGACCGGTTCATCGACCGGTACTCGCAGGTTGCGCTCGCCAGAGACGAGGGCCCCGTCACGATTCTCGACCTCCGCAGCGGCGAACTCCGCGAGCTCTTGCCCCAGGGCGAGTGCGGCCAGTTTGTAAACCTCTCGTGGTCGCCCGACGGCAGCCGCCTCCTTTGCGTGGGCGCTAGCGGCGAGCAGGAGACGACCGCTATCGTTCTCGACGCGGCGACGGGTGAGGTCATGAACGTCATTCGGCGCGCCTCCCCTGTCTCCTGGTGGTGGTGTGGCGAGCGGCTGGCCGCGACGGTGTATTCGCCGACCGACCAGACCGCGCACATCGAGATACGAGACGATCGGGGACATCTCCTGGGGACGATCGGCCCGGTAGCCGTGGAGCCGGCGCTGGTCGGGCGCTCATCTGACAACGAACCCCTCTGCGAACCGTCGGCACGCGGCGTCGCGTACCGGGACGAGACCTCCGGAGACGTGACCGTCCTGCAGCTCGACGACCTGACCAGCGAGGTCGTGGCCCGCGATGCATGGCCGCTGGTCTGGGTCGAGGACGGCGCCGGGCTCGTGATCGCGCGCGAATACCAACGGCCGGAGCCGCATCAATATGCGGAGTACGAAGCGTGGCTTCTGGACGTGGCGTCCGGTCACGAAACCCGCCTGCCGTTTCTCGACGACCAGGCGCAGTTCTGGGTAGCCCCGGACGGCGTGACGGTCGTGTTCATTCCGAAGGAGCGTCGCCCCGACAGGCTCCCCTCGCTGGCGGTCGGTTCCCTGGATTCAGGAGAGACCCGTCCCATCCCCGACTCCCTCATCACCTACGGCAGCGATTTCATTCCGGCCTCGTTCGTACGCTTTTCGGACGACGCCCGGACGCTGTACTGGATTTCCGACTCCACCGCTGTCTTTCGGTACGACCTCGTCCGCGAGAATGGTCGCGTAGAGCGCCTCAGCGAGTGGGAGCGACCCGTCGCGTTCACGCCGGACCCTCAGGTGGTCACGCATCAAACTGTGCAGGACGGCCTGGTATCGCTCGAACTGGCTCGCGCGGACGGCGCTGACCGGCGCGTCCTCGTTCGGGACGAGACGTCACCCGACGTGACCTTGTTCTTCCAAACCGCCTGGCGACCGCCCGCGGACTGACGCGGGTTTTCCGGCGCGTTGTCCGTGGTTTTACACTTCTGTTACGGCGGTCGTCGATACTGAGAGGGAGGCGCCTCAAAGGCGCCCCGCTGACCACCCATGAGCGCGCTCTCGAACGCGAGGATTCTCGTCGTCGACGACGACGCCGCCATCCGGGAGCTGGCGTCGGTGTACCTGCGCAAGGAGGGCTTCGAGGTCTCCGCGGTCGTCGACGGCCCGTCGGCCCTCGAGGCCGTCCGGCGCGATAAGCCGGCTCTGGTCGTCCTCGACCTGATGCTTCCCGGGATGAGCGGCTTCGACGTTTGCCGGGAGCTCCGCAAGGAGAGCAACGTCCCCATTCTGATGCTCACGGCGCGCAACGAGGACACCGACAAGATCGTGGGCCTGGAGCTCGGCGCGGACGACTACCTGACGAAGCCGTTCAACCCGCGCGAGATGGTGGCCCGCGTCAAGGCCATCCTCCGTCGCGCGGAGGGCGGCGCCCGCGACGAGAGGGGCGAAGTGCGGGTCGGCCCGCTGACCGTCGACGCGCGGAAGCGCGAGGCGCGCGTCAACGGCCGAGAGATCGAGCTGCGCGCCAAGGAGTTCGACCTGCTCATGGCGTTCGCGTCCGAACCCGGGCGCGTCTTCACCCGGGAGGCGCTGCTCGACCAGGTGTGGGGCTACAGCTACTACGGCGAGACGCGAACCGTCGACGTGCACGTGCAGCACCTGCGCGCCAAGCTCGCGGCGTCCGGCGTTTCCATCCAAACCGTGCGCGGCGTAGGCTACAAGCTGGTGGAGGACGCCGCCGACTGACGAGCGGCGGCAACGGCATGGTCTCCTCGCTCCGTCTCCGGCTCTACGCAGCGCTGGCGTTCGTGATCGTCGTGACGCTGGCCGTCGCCGGCCTCGCGTTCTATTTTCCGCTCGGCGGATATCGAGACGAAGTGGCGACCGGTACCCTGCGCGAGGTCGCGCTGCCCATCTACTACAGCTTCACCGTCTTCGGCGACCGGCCGTCTCCTCAGGAGATCGGGCACTACCTGCGACTCCAGGCCGAGCAGACGGACCTCATCGTTCTGCTCCTCGACCGCAACGGACGCGTCATCAGCGAGACGTCGAGCGACCCCGACCTGGCGGACGAGCGGTTCGCCCTTCCGTCGGAAGACCTCGGCGCCTTCGACATCGAGCACCTGTACCAGGGCGTGCACCGGACTGACGACGGGCGAGAGCTCTTGTACATCGCCATCCCGCTGCCGGTGGGGCCGCGCGGTCGCGCCCTAGACCTGCGCACGCTGGTGGTGGCGATCCCCCGCGACGACGCGCAGAGCATCATCGCCGACCTGACGCCGCGCCTTCTGCTGGCGGGCGGCGCCGGTCTGGCGGCGGCGGTGGTCGCCGCCCTGGCGGTCTCGCAGTCCGTGTATCGGCCGCTCCAGCGGGTCACCCGCGCGGTGCGCGCCGTGGCGCGCGGCGACTACCGCCAGAAAATCCCCGCGAGCGGCCCCTCCGAGATCCGCGAGCTGGCCCGGGACGTCAACGAGATGACGACGGCGGTGCAGCAGTCCCAGGAGACGCTACGGGAGTTCCTGGTGAACGTCTCCCATGAACTGAAGACGCCGCTCACCTCCATCGCGGGCTTCGCGCAGGCGCTGAGCGACGGCACCATCGCCGACGACGAGGGACGCGACCGGGCCGTCCGCGTCCTTCACAGCGAGGCCCGCCGGGTGCTCCACCTGGTCGAGGAGTTGCTGGACCTCTCGCGCATCGAGTCGGGTCAGGCGCGGATGAACCTGCGGCCGGTGCGACTCGACAGCCTGTTCGCCCACCTGCGGGACGTCTTTTCCCTGCGCGCGGAGGAGACGGGCGTGGCGCTGGTCGTGCCGGAGGGCGAACTACCGGTCGTTCGGGCGGACGAGGACCGCCTGGAACAGGTCCTCGGGAACTTGCTGGACAACGCCTTCCGGCACACACCTCGGGGCGGGGAGATCCGGCTCGCCGCCCGGCGCGACGGTAAGCGCTCGGTCGAGATCACGGTCGCGGACACCGGCGAGGGAATCCCGCCGGAGGCCCTATCCAGGGTGTTCGACCGCTTCTACCGGGCCGACGGTTCGTCGGGAGGCGCCGGGCTCGGTCTGGCGATTTCGAAGCAGATCGTGCTGGCCCACGGGGGGAGTATCGACGTCGCGTGTCCTCCCGAAGGCGGCACCCGTTTCACGGTCACGCTGCCCGCTGCGGACGCTTGAAGTAGAACGCACGAATTCGGCTCTAACATGCCGGTCAAGACAGGAGCGCCCGCGGCCGTGCGCGGGCGCTCTCCGGCGCGGTTCTACCTTCGTCTTGCGCGCGTTCAGTTCCTCGGAAGACCCAGGCCACGCTGGGCGATGATGTTCCGTTGAATCTCGCTGGTGCCCCCCGCGATGGTGGCAGACACCGAGTTCACGTAGTTGTACGTGAAACGCCCGTCGTAGCCCCGAGAGGCCGGACTCTTCGCGAAGATCTCGCCGTACAGGCCCAGCATCTTCACGCTCAGCGCCGCGATCCGCTGCTGCAGCTCCGACGTGAAGAGCTTGCTCGCCGACGCCTCGTGGTTCGGAATCAGGCCCTGCGCCTGCATCGTCACCACCCGGTACGAGAACAGCTTCGCGACCATCGCCTCGATCCAGCGGTCGGCGAACGCCATCTGCCAGTACGGCTTGTTGACATTGATCGCCACCGTCGGGTTCTTCCGGGCGAAGTTGATCATCCGCTCGAGCTGCTTGCGGATGCCTACCGCGTTGCCGATGCCCGAGCGTTCGAAGTCCAGCGTGGTCGTGCCGATGTACCAGCCCCGGTTCTCCTCGCCGACGCGGTTCTTGACAGGCACGCGGACGTTCTCGAAGAACACCTCGTTGAACGTCTGGCTCCCCGTCATAGTCGTCAGAGGACGGACAGTGATACCCAGCGACTTCATGTCGACGAGGAAGTAGCTAATGCCGCGGTGCTTGGGGGCGTCCGGGTCGGTACGCGCCAGCATGTACATCCAATCGGCGTACTGGGCGCCCGTCGTCCAAATTTTCTGGCCGTTGATGACGTACTCGTCGCCGTCGCGGACAGCCCGGGTCTGCAGCGACGCCACGTCCGAGCCGGCGTTCGGCTCGGACCAGCCCTGACACCAGAGCACCTCGCCCTTGATGATGCCGGGCAGATGTTCGCGCTTCTGCTCCTCGGTGCCGTGGACGATGAGCGTGGGGCCGATCATCATCACGCCGAAGCCGCCGAGCTGCGGCGCCTCGTGCTCGGCGAACTCCTCGTTCAGGATGAACTGCTCCATCGTGGTGAGCCCCGCGCCGCCGTACTCCTTGGGCCAGGCGGGCGCGATCCAGCCACGCTCGACCAGCTTCTCGCGCCACTTCCACAGGGGCGTGCCGGGCTGCGGCCGCGCGAACATGCCGCGCTCGACGTCGCCCTCGCCGTCTTCTCCACGCCGTCCGAAAATGGCGGGCATCTCCGTTTCGAGGAACTCGCGCACCTGCTTCCGAAACGCTGCTTGCTCGGGGGTGTCTTTGAAGTCCATCGACCGTACGCTCCTCTCGGGCTCGTGTTCGTGCGACGGGATGCGGTCCTGTGCGACCGCGCGGCGCGCAGCCTCCGAAACTGTAGCACCTGCGTCCGTACCCGCCAACTGGCCGATCTGCCCAAGCCCCTACGGAAGTAGGCCGGCGGAGGGGTCGGACGGCTGCTTTGGACGCCGGCGATTTCTGCGATACTGTCGGGCGAAAGCCAGGAGGCGCCCGTGTCGTTCTTCTCGCTCATTCTCAAAAACCTCGTACGGCAACGCATCCGCACCGCGCTGACGACGCTCGGCATCAGCATCGGGATCGCCACGGTGGTCGCGCTGGGCGTCATCGTCGCCGGGGTCAAACGGACGTCGGAGCAGGTGCTGCGCGCGTACGACTCCGACTTCTTCGTCGCGCAGAAGGGCTCGTCGGATCTGTCCTTCAGCGCCGTCTCCGAACAAGAATGGCGCGCCCTGTCGGAGCTCCCCGAGGTCGAGCGCACCATCGGCGCCTTGTTCCACTTTTCGAAAGTCGGTGACAACCCCCTGTTCTTGACCATCGGGGTGACGCCGGAGGACCTCACGAACGCGGGACTCGACATCAGGGAGGGTTCGTTGTTCTCGCCCGGCGCCACCGACGAGGTCGTGCTCGGAGAGGGCGCGGCGCGATCGTTGAAGAAGACGGTCGGGGACACCGTGCAGATCGACCGTCGGAGCCTGCGGGTCGTCGGCGTCTTTCGCAGCCGGATCCTGTGGGAGAACAACGGCGCCTACGCGCCGCTCGACACTGTGCAGGCCATCGCCAAGAAGCCCGAGGTCGTGACGATGGTCTACGTGAAGGTCAAGCCGGGGCTCGATCCGAAGGCGGTGGCCGAGCAGATCGAGGACACGTTCCCGCTTTTGACGGCCGTCGGAAGCCTCGGTGAGTACTCGGAGGTCGACCAGGGCATTCAGGTGATGGACGCTGTCAACCTCGCCATCTCCGCGCTGGCCGTCGGCATCGGCGCCATCGGGGTCATGAACACGATGGTCATGTCGGTGTTCGAGCGCACCCGGGAAATCGGGATTCTGCGCGCGGTGGGGTGGAGCGGAAGCCGCATCATGCGCATGATCATCGGCGAATCGCTCGTCCTCTGCGTGTTCGCGGCCGTGGTCGGCGCGGGCCTCGGCGTCCTGGCGTCGCAGGCGGTGCAGCTCATCGAGCTCGTGCGCAACTTCCTCGAGCCGAAATACGAGCTCGCCGTGTTCGTCCGAGCGCTCGTGGTCGCAGTGCTCGTGGCGCTGGTGGGGGCTGCGTACCCGGCAGCGCGGGCAGTCCGCCTGACTCCGATGGAGGCGCTCCGCTATGAGTGAGCGCGATCGGGTCATCGTCGTCCGCGACCTCGTGAAGACGTACGAGGGCGGTCTCATCCGGGCGCTGAACGGCGCGAGCCTCGAGGTGGCGGCGGGCGAATTCGTGGCCGTGGTCGGCCCTTCCGGCTGCGGCAAGTCGACGCTTCTGCACCTCATCGCTGCGCTCGACCGTCCCGACAGCGGCAGCATCGAAGTCAACGGCCGCGATCTCTCGCGCGTCGACAACTTGAGCCGGTACCGGGCGCGCGAGGTCGGCCTCGTCTTCCAGCTCCACAACCTCTTGCCGACGCTCACCGCCAGCGAGAACGTCCAGGTGCCCATGTTCGAGCTGGGTATCGGCGCGCGCGAACGACGGACGCGCGCCGAGCGGCTGCTCCGGCTGGTCGGTCTCGAGGGAAAGGAACGGAAGCGCCCCACAGAGCTTTCGGGCGGCGAGCGCCAGCGGGTCGCGGTGGCGCGGGCTTTAGCCAACGATCCCCCGATCCTGCTGGCCGATGAGCCCACGGGCAGCCTCGACTCGGAATCGGGACGTCGGCTGCTCGACCTGTTCGAGGAGCTGCGCGCCCATCGGCGGCTCACGGTCGTGCTCGTGACGCACGACCACACGGTCGCCGCCCGCGCCGACCGCATCGTGCGCATGCTGGACGGGCGCGTGGTGGGCGAAGAGGTCCTGCGCGAGATCCCCGCCGGCAGCGCCGTAGCCTCAGGAACGGCGGGCGAAGGATGAGCGTGTGGCCGCGCCTGTAAGAAGAATGAGAGGCCCCGGTCTCCCGAGGCCCCCTACGCTCTACGCTTCGCTCTGTGCTGTCGTCTACCAGTCGTAATGCTCGCGCTGGAAGGCGACCGCAAGGCCCATGCCGCCGCCCATGCAGAGCGTCGCCAGGCCCCACTCCTTGTTGTGGTCGCGCAACTGGAAGCCGAGCGTGCCGGTCAGCCGGCCGCCGCTGGCGCCCAGCGGGTGCCCCAGCGCGATGGCACCGCCGTAAATGTTCAGCCGATCCTCGGGGATGCCCAGCTCGCGCATCACTGCGACGACCTGGCAGGCGAACGCCTCGTTGACCTCGATGAAGTCGAAGTCCGTGATCTTCATCCGCATCTTTTGCAGCAGCTTCTGCGTCGCCGGGACCGGGCCGATGCCCATGATGGTGGGGTCGACACCGACCGTCGCGGCCTGTCGGAAGGTCATGAGCGGCTTAAGGCCGAGCTCTCGCGCCTTCTCCTTCGACATCACGAGCACCATCGACGCGCCGTCGTTGCGGGGGCATGCGTTCCCCGCGGTCACCTGTCCGCCCTCGACATAGGCCGGCTTCAGGCTGGCCAGCGCTTCCAGCGTCGTGTCGGGACGCGGCCCCTGGTCTTCGCTCACGGTGACCTCGCGGCCGTCCTTGTACTTGATGGTGATGGGCACGATTTCCGGGGCGAAGGCGCCCTTCTTCTGGGCGGCCACGGCTTTCTGATGGCTCCACAGCGCGAACTTGTCGGCGTCCTCGCGCGAGACGTTGTAGACCTTCGCCAGCTTCTCCGCCGTGAGCCCCATGTTCATGATCCAGGGATCGACCTTGCGGTACCACCGCGGGAGCAGCTCGGCGATGGCCCAGTCTTCGGCGCGGGCGGGCCGCTGCGGCCTGCCCGTCTCCGTTTCGGTCGTCTGCCTGCCCTGTTCTTCCTCCGGCGGCACGGGGTCGATGCGCCCCATGGTCTCCACGCCGGCCGCGAGGATGACGTCCGACATGCCCGTCATGATGGAATGCGCGGCCTGCACGACGGCCTGGAGCGACGACCCGCACTGCTTGTTCAGGTCGAGGCCGGAGATCGTCTGCGGGAAGTCGGCCTCGAACAGGTAGTGGCGGGCGTAGGTCAGCGGTCCCGACAGGCCCACCGATCCGACGATGAACTCGTCGATGATGTTGGGGTCCAGGCGGTTCCGCTCGACGATGGCCTTGAGCAACGGAACCATGAGCTCGATGTGGGTGATGTCCTTGAAGACGCCTTTGGAGCCTGCCCGGCCGAACGGCGTGCGGCAGGCGTCGACGATGACGGCTTCGCGCATGGTGGAACGCTCCTTCCGGTGGGTGAGGTACTGAACGCGGTTCACCCTACGTAACTCTCCCGTAAACGTCAAGCGCACATTCGGCCATGGCTTCCCGCCGGGAGCGCCTTACGCAGGGTCGCCGATGCGGTGGACCTTGAGCAGGTTCGTGGTGGCGGCGAGGTCGCGCGGCCAGCCCCCGGCGATGATGATGAAGTCACCCTCGCGCAGCCCCAGGACCGCGCGCGCCTGCTCGTCCGCGGTGATGGTCATCGACAGCAGACCCTCGGATTCGTCGGAGATGGCCGCGATGGTGCCCCAGTAAAGCGCGCAGCGGTTCCGCACCGCGGGGTCGGGCGAGATGGAAAGAATGGGCACCGGCGGGCGATCCATCGACAGCAGCCGCGCGGTGTAGCCGCTGCGCGTGAACGCCACGATGGCCTTCACCCGCGGATCGACCGCGGCCATGGTGCAGGCGGCGTGGCTGATGGTGCCGGACGTGTCCTCGGTGGTGCGGTGCTCGCTGCGGACGCGGGACAGGAAGGCGCCCGGCTGGCGCTCCGCCGCCCGGATGATGCGATCCATCATCCGCACGGCGCCCGCCGGGTCGCGCCCGATGGCCGTCTCGGCGCTCAGCATGAGGGCGTCGCTCCCGTCCCAGACGGCGTTGGCGACGTCGCTGGCCTCGGCGCGGGTGGGCCGCGCGTGTTCCACCATCGATTCGAGCATCTGCGTGGCGGTGATGACCGGCACCAATCGCCGGTTCGCGGCGACGATGATGTCCTTCTGAACGAGCGGGACCTCTTCGGGCGGCAGCTCGACCCCGAGATCCCCCCGAGCCACCATCACCCCGTCGCTCACGGCGAGGATCTCGTCCAGCCGCTCGACGGCCTGCCGCTTTTCGATCTTGGCGATGACCGGCACATCTCCACCGCAGCGCCGGATTTCCTCCCGCGCCGCGATCAAATCTTCGGGCTTGCGCACGAAGCTGAGCGCGAAGAAGTCGGCGCCTTCCGCGACGCCGAACGCGATGTGCTGGCGATCCTGTTCGGTGAGCGAAGGGGCGGAGACCTGCGTGTCCGGCAGGTTGATGCCCTTCTGCGACGCCAGGACACCGCCGCGAATGACCGTGGCCGTTACGGTCCGGCCGCGCACCTCGTCGACCCGCAGCTCCAGGGCGCCGTCGTCGAGCAGGATCGCTTCGCCCGGGCGCACGTCCTGGTGCAGGGGATAGTCGACGGGGATGACGTTGGGGTCGCCGGCCCCGTCGGAGGAGAAGGCGTACCGCCGCCCCTCTTCGAGGGTGATGGGCTTCTTCAACACGCCCACCCGCGGCTTCGTGCCTCCCAGGTCCACCATGACGGCGCAGGGCAGACCGAGCTTCTCCGACGCCCGGCGGACCGCGCGGAGGCGCGCGCGCTGATCCTCGTCGGCGCCATGGGACATGTTCAGGCGGGCGCAGTCCATGCCCGCCGCCAGCAGCTCAGTGATGACGGCGTCGGAGGAGCTGGCGGGGCCCAGGGTGCAGATGATCTTCGCCCGGCGGTCCTTCGCTCGGTTCACGGCAGTTTCCATTGTAGGGCCTCTGTCGAGGCCCGAACGCTACCCGAGGAGCTCCTGCGCCAGCGGCCCGATGTCGAGCGGCCCGAGGCCCAGCTCGGCGAGGAGCTCGTCGGCGGTGAAGCGCTGACCCCAGGACCAGAGCTCGCGCAGCCGCGCGCCCGCCTCGCGCGAGGCGAACCACGCGGGGCCCCAGCGCTCCTCGAACATGCGCCGCACCTGCGCCTCGAAAATCCACGCGCGCAGATAGCGAGCGGCGTAGTAGGCGTCGTCGACGTCGGACAGATAGTCCTCCGGGGCGTACCGGACGCCGAGGTGCGCCGTGAGAATGTCGGCGTAATGCTTGGCGTAGCCCCGGACGTTGGTGTCGGCGTGCAGCTCCATCTCATAACCCAGCTTGGCGGCGTACCGGCGCAGCATGTACAGCTTCTGGAACTTCGAGAACGCGAGGTACGCCGACGGGTCGGGGACGCCGAGGCGCCGCCGCAGCCACACCGGGTTGTACACGACGTGCTCCAGGACGAACGCGAACCCCTCCGTGACCGAATTGTCTCCGAGCCCTCGGTGAGTGAACGGCAACCCGGGGTTCGTCGACCCGAAATGCTCCGCATGCCCCGCCTCGTGGAACAGAGCGCGATAGTCGTCGTGCCCGCCGTGGGGGTTGATCACCAGGATGACTTCCTCCGGCACGCGAATGGCGGAGCAGAACGCTCGCGGGGACTTGCGCGGCCGGGGCTCGGTGTCGCGCCTGATGTTCGGCTGGGCGGCGGGGTCGATTCCCAGGTCGCGCAGGGTTTCGTCCAGCGCCTCCAACATGCGCTCGCGCGTGAACCAGGCGTCGAACTCCGGCGAGCGGAAGAGGTACGAGACGTCGCTTTTCTCCGCCATGCCCGGCTCGACGCCGATGGAGCGAAGGCGCTGTTCGAGAAGCTCCCGATATCGGGACTCGCTGTCCCAAAGGAACCGCTGGGTCATCCGGTTCAACGGCTGCAGGTTCAGGCGGCCCAGCCGGTCGCAGAACTCGCGATAGCTCTTGAAACCGAGCTCCCGAGCGCGCGCGTACAGCAGATCCCACCGCTGTTCACGCAACGGATTCTGCGCGGCGGTCGCCTGCACACGCAGCTCTTCGAGACGGTGGCGACGGTCGGGGTCGGGTTCGTTCATCACCAGCGGAGGCACCGAACGGTAGGGGATCCGCTGGCCTTCCCATTCGACGGTGTCGATCGTCTCTCGCTCGGCGATGCGCTCTGTCAGCTCCTTTGCGGCCTGATCGAGGTAGCCCTCGACCACGAACCAGCGGAGCTCGGGAAGACGCGGGTCGTCGTCATCCGCCTCGATGAGGGCGTCGACGGTCTCGCGGGAGAAGAGGGCGGCGTGGCGCCCGTAGATGGGCGCGATCTCGAGGCGATCCTTGAGGCCGGCGTAGTTCAGGTAGTACTCGCGCGAAAGTTCCGAGGCGAAGGCCTCGGCTTCGGCCTCGAGGCGGTCGAGCAGCGTGGCGATATCCGTTCCTGCGGGTGATGTCATCTCGGTATCTCCCGTCGCATCTTCGCAGGACGCGGCGTTGTGGGGAAGCCGCCGCTTGTCGGGGCGGCGCATCGAGCCGTAGCATGGCCGCGCATGGCGCCCTCCGATCCTACGTCGCTGCGCATTCGCGAGTTCCTCGCGCTGGTGAGAGACGCCGTACTCGACGCGAACCCGTCTCGCACGCCGGCGCTCCAGTGGCGTCAGCGGTTCAGCTACCTTCAGTTCTATCGGCGCGACCCCCGCGTGCATTACGAGGTGTGGCCGCAGCGCAAGACCGGCCGTATCGAAGTGGGCCTGCATGTCGAGGGGCCGCGGGAGTTCAGCTACGCCTGGGCGGAGGTGATGGCCCGTCACGCTGGCGAGATCATGGCCGCGCTCGGCCCCGACGTGGAGCTGGAGGAGTGGACGCCATCCTGGACGCGATTGCACCGCTCGCTCCCGTTCGAGGCGCTCACGCCTGCGCTGGCGCAGGAAGCCGCGGCGCACGTCTTGCGCTTCATGGACGCCCTCGAGCCCATCGTCGAGGGGTCGTGGGCCGATGTGCTCGCGGCGTCGGCGCTCGCGCTCGAAGGCGCCGAGCGCAGGCGCGACGGCTCACCCGGCCGGCGCTTCCGCCGGCGGGGCCGCGTGCGGCCGTAGGGCTTCAGCGCAAGTCGACGCCCAGGGCCTTCGCCACCGTCTCCATGTCTTTGTCGCCGCGACCCGAGAGGCCGAGGAGGACGATGGCGTCGCGGTCGAGGGTCGGCGCGAGTGTTCGCAGATAGCCGACGGCGTGCGCGGGCTCGAGCGCGGGGATGATGCCTTCCGTCTCGGACAGGAGCCGGAACCCATCGAGGGCTTCGGCGTCGGTGACGGCCACGTATTCGGCGCGTCCCGTCTCCTTCAGATAGCTGTGTTCGGGTCCGACGCCGGGGTAGTCGAGGCCTGCGGAGATGCTGTGGGTCTCGACGATCTGGCCGTGAGTGTCCTGTAGCAGATAGCTCCGCGCGCCGTGGAGGACGCCGGGGCGTCCGGCGACGAGCGTGGCGGCGTGCCGGCCGGTCGGGACGCCTTCGCCAGCGGCCTCGACGCCGATGAGCCGGACGGGGTCGTCGAGGAACGGATGGAACAGCCCGATGGCGTTGCTCCCGCCACCGACGCAGGCGATGGCCACGTCGGGCAAGCGCCCAGCCGCTTCCTGGATCTGCTGGCGCGCCTCCCTGCCGATGACGGACTGGAACTCGCGGACCATGAGTGGGTACGGGTGCGGCCCGACGGCGCTCCCGAGCAGGTAGTACGACGTCGCTACGTTGGTCACCCAATCGCGCATCGCTTCGTTGATGGCGTCCTTGAGGGTGCGGCTACCGGCGTCGACCACGCGGACTTCTGCGCCCAGCAGCTTCATCCGGAAGACGTTGAGCGCCTGCCGCCGCACGTCTTCGGCGCCCATGTAGACGACGGCGTCGAGCCCCAGCATCGCGCAGACGGTCGCGGTCGCCACGCCGTGCTGTCCGGCGCCCGTCTCGGCGATGACGCGCCGTTTGCCCATGCGCCGGGCGAGCAGCCCTTGCGCGAGGGCGTTGTTGATCTTGTGTGCGCCGGTGTGCGCCAGGTCCTCGCGTTTGATGTAGATCTTCGGGCCGCCGAGCGCACGCGTCAGGTTCTCTGCGAAGTACAGCGGGGTGGGCCGCCCGACGTAGTCCCGCAGAAGCGACGAGAGCTCCGCCTGGAACGACGCGTCCCGCTGCGCCTCGTGGAACGCGTCGGTGAGCTCTTCGAGGGCCGTCATCAACGTCTCGGGAACGAAGCGGCCGCCGAACGGCCCGAAATGGCCGAGGGCGTCCGGCAACGACTGCCTCGCGCTCACGAAACTCCTTTCGCCGCCCGCACGAAGGCGCGGATTTTCTCGGGGTCCTTCATCCCGTCGGTCTCGACGCCGCTCGACGTGTCGACGCCCCAGGGACGGACGGTCTGGATAGCGTCGCGGACGTTCTCCGGGGTGAGCCCACCCGCCAGGATGGCGGGAATACGCGCGCACACAGCCGCGGCGGCCTCCCAGTCGCCCTTCACGCCTGTCCCTCGGCTCGAGTCGAGAATCACGGCGATGGCGGTCCTGGGGCGCAGGTCCCCGGCCGCCGCCGCCGCGGCGTCGACCGCGCGGATGACCTGCCGGCTCACCAGCAGGCAGTCGTCCCACGACTCCCGCCCGCTGAGCTGCACGAGATCGAGTCCGGCTTCCTCTGCGATGTCGTTGATTTCGTCGATGGGCTGGTCTTCGAAGACGCCGACCACGAGCGGGCGCTTCCGCGCCAGGAGCCGTTCGAGCGCGTCGGCGCCGTCCCGGAACCACGCCGCCACGTCGTCCGCGTGGCCGGGATGAACAGGCGGCGGCTCCACCTGCCCGAACGCCGCGAGCGGGGGACCCAGCGCCCGGGCGATCTCCGCCGCCTCCTCGACGCTGACGAGCCGCCGGCTTCCGGGCGCGAAGACCAGGCCGATGAAGTCGGCGCCGGCCTCCGCCGCGGCCAGCGCGTCGCGCACCCGAGTGCAGCCGCAGATTTTGACGCGCGTCATCGCTTTACACCAGAAACTCGCGCATCTTGTTCCTCACGTCGTTCGACGTGATGAGCGCTTCGCCGACGAGGACGGCGTGCACGCCGCAATCGGCCAGCCGCTCGACGTCTGCCCTCGTGAAGATGCCGCTCTCGCTGACGACGCACTTGTCGTCGGGGATGAGCGGCCGGAGCCGCTCCGTGGTGGCGAGGTCCGTCTCGAACGTGCGAAGGTCGCGGTTGTTGATGCCGATAAGCTCGGCGCCGGCGTCCAACGCGCGCTTCACCTCTTCCTCATCGTGGACTTCGACGAGCGCGTCCATGTCGAGGCTGCGCGCCAGCGTCAGGAGCTCGCGAAGGCGGGCGTCGTCGAGGATGGCGACGATGAGCAAGACGGCGTCGGCCCCATAAGCGCGGGACTCCCAGATCTGGTACGGGTCGAACAGGAAGTCTTTTCGCAGAATCGAAGGCCGCCCTCCCGGATAGTAGCCCTTCAGGCTCCAGCGGATGTCCGAGAGGAACTGAATCGACCCCTGGAAGTGCTTCTGCTCGGTCACCACCGAGATGCCCGCGGCGCCCCCGATGGTGTACGTGCGGGCCAGCGCGAGATGCTCCAGCCGGGCGACCAGCCGTCCCTTGGACGGGGAGGCCTTTTTCACCTCGGCGATGAGCTGCACGCGCTTTCCGCCGGAGATCGGCCCGCGCGGACCTTCGAGAATGGCGCGCATGAGGCTCCACTGCGGGTCGAGCTCCGGGATGCGGCGCTCGAGGACCTCGATAGGCTCCTTTTCCTTGCGTTCGGCGACCTCCCGCCGCTTGTCAGCGACGATGCGTTCCAGAATGGAAGGCGTGGCATCAGGCAAGGCGGTTGGTCACCTCCACAAAGCGCTCCAGCTTCTCCAGCGCCGCCCCACTGTCGATGGCGTGAGCGGCGATGCGCACGCCCTCGCGGATGGTCGGCGCGAGGTCGAAGGCGACGAGGGCGGCGGCGGCGTTCACCAGAACGAAGTCGCGCAGCGGGCCCGGCTCGCCCCCGAGGACGCCGCGCAGGCGGGCGGCGTTCTCCTCTGGCGTGCCGCCTCGCAGGTCTTCCAGCCTGTGGGTGCCTACTCCGGCTTCGGACGGCAGCAGCGTCTCGCGGAAGATGCGCCCGTCCCGCAGCTCGTAAATGGTAGTTGGCGCGCTGACGCTGATCTCGTCGATGCCGTCCTGTCCGTGGACCACCAGCGCGTGCGTCGACCCCAGCCGCTGGAGCGCGTGCGCCAGCTTCTCGCCGACCACGGGGTCCGCCACACCGAGCACCTGGCGGTCAGCGCCCGCCGGGTTGCAGAGGGGGCCCAAGATGTTGAACACGGTGCGGATGCCCAGTTCGCGTCTCGGACCGGCGGCGTGCTTCATCGCCGGGTGAAACGCCTGCGCGAACATGAACGCGACCCCCACCTCTTCCAGACACTGGCGCACCTGTTCCGGCCCCAGGTCGATCCTGGCTCCGAGGGCTTCGAGCACGTCGGCGCTTCCGCAGCGCGACGTCATCGCGCGGTTGCCGTGCTTGGCGACGCGGGCGCCAGCGCCCGCCGCAACGAAGGCGGCCGCCGTGCTGACGTTGAACGTGCCCCGCTCGTCGCCGCCGGTGCCGCAGGTGTCCAGCAGGGCCCCGTCGATGTCGACACGCCGGGCGTGTTCGCGCATGACGCGCGCCATCCCGGTGATCTCGTCCACAGTCTCGCCCTTGATCCGCAGGCCCATGAGGAAGGCGCCGATCTGCGCGGGCGTCGCTTCGCCCGACATGATGCTGACCATGGCCGTGGCCGCCTCGTCCTCGCTGAGCGAGGCGCCCGTCACGAGCTTCGCGATGGCTTCGCGGATCATCTCCCCTCTCCCCGGACACGCGCGCCGGCCTCGATGCTGCGCTTCGGGACCGACGCTCCGCAAGGCTCCTTCGGCATCGTCACGCGTGTGCCTTCATGTTCAAGAAGTTCCGCAGGATGTCGTGGCCGTGCGGAGTCAGAATCGACTCCGGATGAAACTGGACGCCTTCGACCGGCAGCTCCTTGTGGCGCACGCCCATGATGACGCCGCTCTCGCTCCAGGCGCTGACTTCGAGACAGTCGGGCACCGAATCGGGCCGGATCGCCAGCGAGTGGTAGCGGGTCGCCTCGATGGGGTTGGGCAGGCCAGCGAAGACTCCCTTGCCGTCGTGAGTCACCTTCGACACCTTCCCGTGGACGATCTCGCCGGCGCCCTCGACGACGCCGCCGAAGACGGCGCCGATGCACTGGTGGCCGAGGCACACCCCTAGGATGGGGATGCGTCCCGCGAAGCGGCGAATCACCTCCATCGAGACGCCGCTGTCACGCGGTGTGCCGGGGCCCGGCGAAATCACGATGTGGCTCGGCGCCCGCTGCTCGACATCCTCGACGCCGATCTCGTCGTTGCGCACGACCTCGACGTCCGCCCCGAGCTCGCCGAGGTACTGATACAGGTTGTACGTGAAGCTGTCGTAGTTGTCGATGAGCAGGACGGTCATGTCTCAGGCCTCCGCGCGACGAAGATGACACTGACCGGCAGGTACTGCGCGCGCGCGATCTCCGCGGGCTCGAGCCATCGCTCGAGCGCCTCGCGGTCCTGCGGCTGCGGCTCCATCAGCCGCTCGACGATGAATCCGGCCCGGCGGAGGGCGTCGAGTTCGTCACTCAGCGGCCGGTAGTTCGCGTGCATGCGCGCCTTGACGCCGGGGAACTCCCAGTCCCACTCCGTGTACGGCGTCCAGTACGGACGGACGAACTGCTGCGAGCGGTCGTCGAAGCAGCGGAAGACCGGGTGATCGACGCTGAAGACGAACCGCCCGCCCGGCTTCAGGACGCGGAACACCTCGCGGTAGCAGGCGTCGATATCGTCGACATACTGGAGGGCGAACACCGAGTGCGCGGCGTCGAACTGTTCGGCGTCGAACATCGAAAGGTCCGTGGCGTCGCCCTGGTAGAACTCGGCGTCGACGCCTTCCCGCTCGGCCAGACGGCGCGCGAACTTCACCTGTTCGTCCGACAGGTCGACGCCGACGCAGCGCGCGCCCTGTCTGGCGAACAAGATCGAGTGCTGGCCGCCACCGCACCCGACCTCCAGCAATCGCTTGCCCTTCACGTCGCCCAGAAGCCGCACGTCGTCTTCGTATGGCCCGCCGATACCCCAGGCAATGCGCTGGAAGTCCTCGGCGTGGCGCTCCTGATAATGGCGGGCGATGGCGTTCCAGGCGGCGCGATTGTCCGGGCGCGTCACCGGCGCCGCCGTCGCCACCGCGGCGACGAGCTCTGGCGACGGCACGTGCGCTTCGCCCCGAAGTTCGCGCACCAACCACTCCCGCAGCGCCGACGGCATCACGATCTGCTCGATCTCCTCGGCGTTGAGAAACCGGGCGTCTTCGTAGTCTCCGCCCGCGCGAAACCGCAGCTTCCCCTCGTACGACAGGACGTCGAACATGCTGGTCACGTAACGCACGCCTCCGTACTCGATGTACAGCGTGTCCACGAACTCTTCGCGGGCGATCTCGACGCCGAGCTCCTCGCCCACGTGCCGGCGGAGGGCTTCCTCGACCGTTTGCTCGGCGGGTACGGCGGTCGCCGGAAGGAACCATCGACCCAGGGCCGGCCGCGCGAACGGCGACCGCCGTACGACGAGCGCTCGCCCGTCCTTTCGGAACAACGCGGCGGCGACGATGACCTGCGTCGTCATGGCCCCTCTTCTCTCGGCGCTCCGCTCCCCGAAGTTCCCCGGTCAGTATCCCAGCGAGCCGCGCGCGACGCCGGCGGTTTCTGCTGTCAGCTCTTCCGCGAGGTCGATGGCGCGCAGCATCGCGCGAGCCTTGTTTTCCGTCTCCATGAACTCGAGCTCGGGCACACTGTCGTACACGACGCCGGCCGCAGCCTGCACGTGCGCCACACCGTCCTTGACCACGATGGTGCGGATGGTGAGCGCCGTGTCCACATTCCCCGACATGTCGATGTACCCGACACAGCCCCCGTACGGACCGCGCTTCTCCGGCTCGAGCTCTGCGATGATCTCCATCGTCCGGATCTTTGGCGCGCCCGTCACCGTCCCATGGGGGAAGTAGGCCCGGAGCGCGTCGTAAGGGGTGACGTCGGGCCGAAGCCGCCCCACGACGTGCGAGATGAGATGCATGACCTGCGAGTACTTCTCCACTTGCATGAGCTGCGTGACCTTCACCGTGCCCGGCAGGCATACGCGCCCGAGGTCGTTGCGCGCCAGGTCCACCAGCATGATGTGCTCCGCCCGCTCCTTGATGTCGGTCGTGAGCTGCTCCTCCATGGCCCGCTCGTCATCAGGGTCCCGGCCGCGACGCCGCGTGCCGGCGATGGGGTGTGTCTCGATGACGCCGTCCTCGATGCGGATGAGCATCTCCGGCGACGCGCCGACGAGGCAGGCGTCGCCGAGCTGGAGGAAGTACATGTACGGCGACGGATTCACGGCCCGCAACGCCCGGTAGATGTCGAATGGGTGCGCGGATGTGGGCCGTGAGAAGCGCTGCGACACTTGAATCTGGTAGGTGTCGCCAGCCACGATGTACTGTTTCGCCTTCACCACCTTCTCGATGTACTCCTCGCGGGTCATGTTCGACCGGACCCTCCGGTCCGCCGGGGCGACGGGGACGGCCGCGTCCGCCGGGCGCGCGTACGCCGGCAGAGGGCCCGCTAGCCGCTCGACCAGCTCATCGATGCGCCAGACGGCCTGGCGGTAGGCCGAGTCGACATCTCCGTCGAGCCGCGCGTGCGTCACGACCTTGATGTTCCGCTGGAGGTGGTCGAACACGAGGAGGGTGTCGGTGAACAGAAACACGGACTCCGGCATCCCATAGGCGTCGCGCTCCGGCGCGGGCAGACGCTCGTAGTAGCGCGCCACTTCGTACGCCAGGTAGCCGACGGCGCCCCCGTGGAATCGCGGCAGGCCGGGCACCGCCGCCGGCCGAAACCGGCGGAGCTCGTCCTCCACGTGCGCGAGGGGGTCGCCCGTCGCGTCATATGCTCCCGGCGGCCCCGTCCGGAGGACGCGATACGGTTCGGTGCCGATAAAGCTGTACCGGGCCAGGCGCTCGCCTCCCTCGACCGACTCGAGCAGGAACGAGTACGGGCCGCGCGCGACCTTGAGGAACGCCGACACCGGCGTCTCGAGGTCGGCCATCACCTCGCGGTAGACCGGGACGACGTTGCCCGCGCCCTGACGGGCGAGCGCTCGCGCCTGCTCGAGGGTGGGCGTGTACATGGCTACTCCGCGTGGATGCCGGAGTCACGGAAGTACGTGAGGCCCATGGCCTCCCGCGCCTCGGCGAGCGTCTTCAGGCACTCCTGACGCGCGCGTTCGGACCCGGCCCGAATGATCTCGTCGACGAGGCCCGGCTTGGCGGCGGCTTCGGCCCGTCGCTGGCGGATGGGGTCGAGAAAACGGTTGATGGCCGCGGCCAGCCGCCGCTTGACCTCCACGTCGCCCACCTGCCCGCGGCGGTACCGCCGCTTCAGCTCCTCCACCTCCTCGCGGTCGTCGTTGAACGCGTCGTGGTAGATGAACACGGGGTTCCCCTTCACGTGACCGGGGTCCGTCGCGTGGATGCGGGTGGGATCGGTGTACATCCGCATGACCTTCCGCTCGACGGTCTCGGCGTCGTCCGAAAGGAAGATCACGTTCCCCAGCGACTTGCTCATCTTGGCCTGGCCGTCGATCCCGACGAGCATCGGGCCGATGGGCGCGTCGGGCTCCGGGAAGATCGGCCGGTAGAGCTGGTTAAACCGGCGGGCGATCTCCCGCGTCAGCTCGATGTGCGAGGCCTGGTCCCGCGAGACCGGGACCACATCTCCCTTGACCATGAGGATGTCCGCCGCCTGAAGCACCGGATACGAGAGCAGGGCCATGGTCGCCGTCTCGAGCTTCAGGTCGCGGACGACCTCTTTCAGGGTCGGGATGCGCTGGGCTCGCGGAACGCTGACCAGCGGCATGAAGAGCCAGAAGAGCTCGAGCACCTCCGGAACCAACGACTGGAGGTAGATGGTCGTCTTCTGGGGGTCGATACCCACGCTCAGATAGTCCAGCACGATCTCCCGGATGTTGTGTCCGATCTCTTCCAGCCCGGTGGTGCGGGTGGTCAGCACATGGAGGTCGGCGATCAGCACGAACGACTCGAGCTGGTCCTGCAGCTCGACCCGTGTTTTCAGGGTGCCGACGTAGTGCCCCAGGTGTAGCGGGCCCGTCGGGCGGTCCCCGGTGAGCATGCGGGTCCAACGGCGCCCTCCGGGCTGCGCCGTGGCGACCGAAGGTGAACCCGTCGTTGTCGTCACATCCGTCCTCCCGACACGGCAGCCCCGTCACGGAACGGCGTCCCGCCCGTGACGCGCTTCCGTCCATTCCCATCGTCTCGAGCCCCGGCGGCCCGCAGCGTCACGATCCGCAAACGCGCCCCTCGAACGCGCTCGCGGCGCCACCTGGCGCAAGAGCGCGCGGTCCACCCACGCCTACACTGCGGGCACGGCCTTCATCGCCTCACGCACCTTCTCCTCCGGATACTCGTAGTCTTCGAGCTTGCCGGAGAGATACTGGTCGTACGCGGCGAGGTCGAAGTGGCCGTGACCGCTCAGGTTGAACAGGATGACCCGCCGCTCACCCGCTTCCTTCGCCGCCAGGGCCTCGTCGATAGCGGCGCGCACCGCGTGGGCCGACTCCGGCGCCGGGATGATGCCCTCGCTCCGGGCGAATCGTACGGCGGCCTCGAACACCGGGTTCTGGTGGTAGGCCCGGGCTTCGCTGAACCCCTGGTCGTACAGCTCGCAGATGAGCGGCGCCATGCCGTGGTACCGCAGGCCGCCCGCGTGGATGCCCGCGGGCACGAACGTATGGCCCAGCGTGTGCATCTTCACGAGCGGCGTCATGGCGGCGGTGTCGCCGAAGTCGTACCGGTACTCCCCCTTCGTGAGCGACGGGCACGCTGCGGGCTCGACCGCGACGAACCGCGTCTTCGTCTTGCCAGCGAGGCGATCGCGCATGAAGGGGAAGGCGATGCCCGCGTAGTTCGAGCCTCCTCCGACGCATCCGATGACGACGTCAGGGTACTCCCCCGCGAGCTCCATCTGCTGGAGCGCCTCCTCGCCGATGACGGTCTGGTGCATGAGCACGTGGTTGAGGACGCTGCCGAGCGAGTATTTCGTGTCATCGCGCGTCGCGGCGTCCTCGACCGCCTCGCTGATGGCGATGCCCAGCGAGCCCGGCGAGTCCGGATCCTCTCCCAGAATCGCGCGGCCTGCGTTGGTGTCGGGGCTCGGGCTGGGTACTACGTGCGCGCCCCAGACCTCCATCATGCTCCGGCGGTAGGGCTTCTGGTGGTAGCTGACCTTGACCATGTAGACCTTGAGCTCGATGCCGAAGAAGTTGCAGGCCATGGCCAGCGCGCTGCCCCACTGCCCTGCGCCGGTCTCGGTGGTGATGCGCTTCACGCCCTCCTGCTTGTTGTAGTACGCCTGGGCGACCGCCGTGTTCGGTTTGTGGGAGCCCGCCGGGCTCACCCCCTCGTACTTGTAGTAGATGTGCGCGGGCGTACCCAGCTCCTTCTCGAGGCGGACAGCGCGGAAGAGCGGCGTCGGCCTCCAGAGCCGATAGACGTCGCGGACCTCCTCGGGGATGGGCACGAAGCGGTCCGTGCTGACCTCCTGAGCGATGAGCGCCATCGGAAAGAGCGGCGCGAGGTCGTCGGGCCCTACCGGTTGCTTGGTGCCCGGGTGGAGCACAGGCGCCGGCGGCCGTGGCAGGTCAGGGATGATGTTGTACCAGCGCTCCGGAATCTTCGACTCTGGAAGCAGGAATTTCGTCTTGCCCATGGATCGCTCCTCCTCTGCCCCGGCCTCGCAGGACCGGACCGTGTCTGATCGAAACGACCCTCGCCCCACAGGGGCGAGGGTCGAAAACGCTCGCGGTGCCACCCTGGTTCGTCCGCCGAGGCGGACAACCTCGTTTCAGGCACGGCCCCTCAGGTCGAGGGACGATGCCCTGGGCTCTGATAACGGCGCCCGTTCCGGCGGCCCCTACTCCGTCGTCGCGAGGAGACGTTTCGGGGTGCGGCTCCCGGGTCCATTCCGTCCGCTGCGCCTGGCGCCGGCTTGCACCTCACCCGGCTCTCTGGAGCCTCGCTGGCGGCGTACTCGTCCCGTTCTCAGCCGTTCCGCGTGTTCGATTGTGGCGGAAGTCTAGCGACGCCGCGAGATCGTGTCAAGCGAGACATGCGCCGGAGGGACGCCACTTCCGGACTCCGGACAGGACAAAGCGCCCTACCGCTGCGCACCGAGATGTGCCACCGTGGGCGCGATGGATTCGCACGCGGCGATCCGCCTCGCACTGCGGCGTTTCGCCGACCCGCAGTGCCGTCACTGCCGGGGCGCAGGCGCCACCGGCGACGATCCCGTCGCCACCGTCTGCGCCTGCGTCCGAGAGCGCGTCCCCTGCGACGAGAGCGACGCCGTTCCTCACCCCTGGGGTCTGATCGTGCGCTACGCCCAGCGTGTCCATGCCGCCGACCTCCTGCATCTCGTACCGGACGCCTGGACATGAGCGCGTAGCCTTACGCCAATCGGCCGGCCGCGACCGCGCCCGACGGGCCTGCCGAATGGCCGAGGCATCGGGTTCACGGAGACCGAAAGCATCGGGCATGTACCCCTCGTACCTCGACCTCACGGAGAGCGAGTGGCAGCGGCTGATCGAAGCGGCGTGGGAGCTCATGCGCCCGCCGTGCCGCGTGTGCCCACGGCGGTGCAACGTCGACCGGACGGATCGGGCGTCCCGGCGCGTGGGCTTCTGCCGGGCGAGGGACCGCGCGCTCGGCCACTCGTACGCGCCTCACTTCGGCGAAGAGGACTGCCTGCGCGGCTGGCGCGGCTCCGGCACCATCTTCTTCTCCTCCTGCAATCTGGCCTGCGTGTACTGCCAGAACTGGGAGATCTCGCAGCTCCGCGTCGGCCGCGAGGTGGAGGACGACGAGCTCGCGGCCATGATGCTCGACCTGCAGGCGATGGGCTGCCACAACGTGAACCTGGTTACGCCGTCGCCGTACGTGCCCCAGATCATCCGGGCGGCTCATCTGGCGGCCCGGCAAGGTCTGCGGATTCCCTTCGTGTACAACACCAGCTCCTACGACTCGCTCGAAAGCCTGCGGCTGCTCGAGGGCATCATGGACATCTATATGCCCGACGCGAAGTACAGCGACGACCGCATCGCTGGCCGGCTCTCGCTGGCGCGGGACTACTGGAACGTGATGCGCGCGGCGATTCGAGAAATGCACCGCCAGGTCGGCGTCCTCGAAATCGGATCCGATGGCCTCGCGGTACGCGGAGTGCTGGTGCGACACCTGGTCCTGCCGGGCGTGCTAGCGGGCACGCGGGAGGTGTGCCGCTTCCTCGCCCGCGAGATTTCGCCCGACACCTACATCAACATCATGGGTCAGTACTGGCCCGCGTGGCGCGCCGCCGACTTCCCGCCCCTCGACCGCCGCGTGACGGCCGAAGAGGTGGAGGAGGCCTACCGCATCGCCCGGGAAGAAGGCCTGCATCGGTTCGATGAACGCCGCCCGCTCGAGCGGCGGCGCCGGCCCCTCCCCATGGAGCCGGGCCGCTGATTCTGTCAGTCGCCGCCAGCGGCGCGGCGAAAGGCCTCGCCGGAAGCCGAGAGGCGTCCCTCTAACATGGCCTGCACCGCCGCAGCGTTGGACAGCCGCATGAGCTCGACCGACGACTCCCCTGCGGAGGAGGCGTGATCGACGTAGGCGAACAGGAACTTGCTCCAGAAGAAGGACACGTACTCGATGCCGGCGGCGCTCGCCAGCGCGCGCATGGTCTCGATATGTAGCGCATCCAACGACGCCCAGAATGAGAACGGGTCCCGCGCCGACGCCTCTGAAAAGGACAGCCCGCGGCGCAGCTCTTCGACAGAAGCCTTGTATAGCCACGTCTCCCCCACGATGGCGCGCTTCCCGCGGGCCCGCGCTTCCCCGGCCCACTCCACCGCGCGCTCCAGGTAGTCGACGACTCCATTGGACAGCGGATAGACGTGGATGTTCACGAAATCGAGGTCCGTTTCCGAAATGACGCGCCGGATCAGGTCGGGCGCCTCCCAGGAGCCTGAGCCCGCGCCGATGAGCACGCCGGGCGGAGGGTCGATGCGCCTGCGCGCCTGCGCCAGCATGGCGACGTACTCATCGGTGCGGATGTCGAGCCCGGTGAGCATCCGCTCGGTACCTTGCTCCTCCGCAAGGGTCAGGTAATCGGGCTCGAGCGCATGCGCGGCCACGGCCGCCTGCCGGAGGCGCTCGTCGAGGTATTCCGTCGGCGTGAGGCCGGAATAGTCGACGTCCAGCGACGAGAACTCCGTCCCTGCGAACGCCGGACCCATCTCGACGCTGACGACGAGCCCGCGCCGCCGGCACTCGGCCACGACGTTCCGATAGAACTGGATGTACTCCTCCCGCCGCGGCTCTCGCTCACCGAACAGGGGATACACGATGGAGAGGTTGACGCCGCCTGCCCCGAGCGCGACGGCAGCGTCGAGGTACACCCGTACGCCCTCGAGGGCCCCGGGCTGGAGCAGATCGGCGCCGCGATTTCCGTTGGCGGGCAGGAGCTCCACAGCCAACAGGGGCGCGTCCGTTTGCGGTAGAGCCGCGAACCGTTCGCGAGCCCTGTTCAGGAGCCGTTCGAGCTCGTCGTACAGCGCACGATACCCCTCGGGAACAGGCGCGGGCGTGGCCGTCGGCCCAACGGTGGAGCCAACCGTGGGACGAGACGTAGGAGTCGCATCGACGCGCGCGTTTCTATCACCGCCGCAGGCAGCCTGCGACGCCAGCGCCACCGCGACCAAGAGCAGGAAGATGCGGGCACGCATGCGCCGATGGTATGACGACGCCCCCGTCACGACAAGGCGACGTCGAGTAGCGTTCCGTTTTTTCATGGTAGAGGGGAGTAGGCCTCTAAACAGTAAGG
>JBBING010000011.1:0-47910 GCA_037444005.1 Chloroflexota bacterium | reverse complement strand
GGTGCTTTCGCTAACTTCACCTCACCGTTTCCACCGCGAAGAGCGTAGAGCCCGGCGGTGGAAGCGCCGTCTCTTGACAAGGGTCAGGAGCGGACCTATATATGGGCCACGCGCGAGGGCGGTCCTGCCGGGTTGGCCCGAGCGCCCGGTGCCCGGCCGCTTTACGAGTCTGCGCGGGAGTCGTCACCTGTGCAGCAGTACATCCTCCAACGTCTGCTTCTCAATATTCCCGTCGTCTTTCTGGTTATTACGATCGTCTTCCTGACGAGCCGCGTGCGGCCCGACTTCGCCGAGCAGCGGGCGGCGCAGGGCATGTCGAGCACGCAGGATTACGAGGCCGCCCTCGCCGCGATCCGCCGCGAGCTGGGCACCGACAAGCCGCTATGGGAGCAGTACGTCCGCTACATGGGCAACGTGCTGCGGGGCGACTTCGGGCGCTCGTTTATCACGGGTCACTCGGTCACGGCGGAGCTCCGCGACCGGCTCATGCCCTCCATCGAGCTGGGCATCCTCCAGATCCTCATCGCCCTCGGGCTCAGCCTGCCCATTGGCGTCATCTCAGCGATCCGCCAGGACACGTGGATGGACTATTTCTTACGCTTTATCGCGGTGCTGGGGCTGGCGATTCCTTCGTTCTACCTCGGCACCTTGCTCCTGCTGTTCTCCACCAAGCTGGTGGGTTGGACGCCGCCTCTGGTTCCCACGGCGTATCGCGAGATCTGGCAGGACCCCGTCGCGAATCTGAAGATGATGGTGCTTCCCGCCATCGCCGGCGGGTTCGCGTCGGCGGCGGTGATCATGCGGCTGCTGCGTTCGCAGCTCCTGGAGGTGTTGCGCCAGGACTATGTCCGGACGGCGTGGGCCAAGGGCCTCCGCGAGCGCACGGTCGTGATGCGGCACGCGCTGCGCAACGCGCTCATCCCTGTCGTCACCATCCTGGGTCTTCTCGTCGGCATCCTCTTCGGCGGCAACGTCGTCCTCGAGAGCATGTTCTCGGTCCCGGGAGCCGGTCAATTTCTGGTGATCTCGCTCCGCCAGAACGACTTCCCTGTCGTTCAGGGCGTGGTGCTCATCATCGCCATCGTGCTCGTGCTGACGAATCTGGTGGTCGACCTGGCGTACGCCTGGCTCGACCCTCGCATCCGATACGGATGAAGGGACGGGAGAGGGGATGTCCGCTGAGGTGGTGAGCGGCGGTTCGGCGGCGGTCGGCAGCCTCCCACTGGTGGAGGAGGTGGAGGAGCGCCGGCGCCCGGGCCTGCTCCGGCAGGCGCTCAGGCTGGCCTCTCGCAAACCGCTGGGAACGTTCGGCGCCCTCATCATCGCTGCTATGGTGGTGATGGCGGTGGCGGCGCCCCTGGTCGCGAGGTACGACCCGACGGAGTCGTTCCAGCGACGGAACCCGAACTACGACCCGAACTCGACGAACCTGCTGAGCAGCGACCGCGATGAGTTCGTCCTCGACGCCAAAGGCGAGCCGAGCCTCAAGCACTGGCTCGGCACAGACGACGCAGGCCGCGACATCTGGTCGCGCATCGTCTGGGGCACGCGGCGCTCGCTGGGCATCGGAATTTCGGCGCTGCTGGTGGCCCTCGGGGTCGGCTCGGCGCTGGGCATCGTCTCGGCCTACTTCGGCGGCAAGCTGGACACGTTTCTGCAGCGGTTCCTGGATGGACTACAGGCCTTCCCAGCGCTGCTCATCCTGATCCTGGTCGCGAGCGCGTTCGAGCTCTCGCTGCGCAACTTCATCCTGGCGCTCGGGTTCGTCGGCATCACGCAGGTGTCGCGCATCGTGCGGGGCACGGTGCTCGCCTTGCGCGAGATGCCGTTCGTCGAAGCGGCGCGCGTGCTGGGGGCGTCGGACCTGCGGCTGATGCTGAGGCACATCCTGCCGAACACGCTCGCGCCCATCATCGTCGTCTTCACCATCGGCCTAGGCTCGGTGATTATCGCCGAAGCCAGCCTGTCGTTCCTCGCGCTGGCGCCGCCCGGCGTGTCGTGGGGCGAGATGCTGAACTCGGGCCGGAACTTCATCTACACGTCGCCGTGGCAGGCGGTGTTCAGCGGGCTCGCCATCACGTTGGCGGTGCTCGCCTTCAACCTGCTCGGCGACGCGTTACGGGACATCCTGGACCCGCGTCTGCGGATCTAGGCGGAGCGCATCGAGGCCGGCGGACGAAGCCGCCAGCGGGCCATCGACGGGATGCGGCGCCGGCCGTCGGCCGGAGCCACCGGAAAGGAGGAAGCGGGGATGCGTGACCTCAACTACTGGGAGAGGCTCCAACGCGCGCGGCTCACCCGGCGCCGGCTGTTGGGGGGCGCGGCTGCCCTCGGGGCCGGGGCCGCAGGCCTGGCCATCGTCGGATGCGGCGGGGGCGAGGAGGGAGGGGGCGAGGCGGGACCGACGCCGACCCCGAGCCTGACGCAGAATCAGCCGGCTCGCACGCGGGGCGGTATTTTCCGGTCGTTCACCTTCGACGCGCTCGCTCTCGACACGTACGACCCTCACCAGACGCAGTTCGGCCCCATGTACAACATGCACTCCTGCGTCTTCAGCAAGGTGCTCCAGTACGAGAGCGACATCGACCAGATCATGAGCCCCGACCTGGCCGACGGGATGCCCGAGCAACCGGACGAACTCACGTACGTCATCCGGCTACGGCAGGGCGTGAAATTTCACGACTCGCCGAGGGCGCGCCAGAACTTCCCCCAGGTGGCGGGCCGCGAGCTCACGGCTGAGGACGTGCGGTTCAGCATCGAGCGGCAGATCAACGAGAACAGCCCCCAGAAGGCGCTGTACTACCGGGCCGGCCACTGGAAGACCATCGACACGCTGGAGGTCATCGACCCGTACACCATCCGTATCAAGACGAAGTCGCCGACGGCACCGTTCCTGCACTTCCTCGCCGACCGCAACGCCCACATCGTGGCGAAGGAGACGGTCGACGCGAACGACACCATGAACTCCGACAAGGCGATGATCGGGACGGGGCCGTTCTTCCTCGAGGAGTTCAAAGCGGTCGAGGTGGTGAAGGTTCGCCGAAATCCGGAGTGGTTTGCCAAGGACGACCGGCCGGACCTGGGACTCGATCGGCCGTTCCTCGACGGGTACGACTCGCTCTGGACGCCGCAGAGCGACTCGACGCAGGAGCAGGCGCTGCTCAGCCGCCAGGTGGACGGCACAGGGTTCGAGGACGACAGCAACACCATGCGGGTGCTGAACGAGAACCCCGGGAAGCTGGTGCTTCAGGAGGCGGGGACGGCGGGCTGGCTGAACAGCCGGCTCTGGCTGTCCACCAAGTCGCCGTTCCAGGACTTCCGGCTGCGGAAGGCGCTGCACCTCGCCATCGACCGGAAGACGCTGGGCGAGCAGCTCTTCCCGGCGGCGCCCGGACAGCGCGGCTTCCTCGTGTGCGGCCCCGTCGCATGGCCGATGCACCTGTGGGCGCTTCCGCAGACGGAGCTCGAGGCGCGCCCGGGCTACCGCTCGGACCCGGCGGGCCGCGAGGAGGACATCGCCGAGGCGCGGAAGCTCTGGCAGGAGGCGGGCGGGCCCTCGACCCTGAAGATCATCTTCGCAGGGGTGCCGAACTACATCCCCCAAAAGGCGCTGCCCGAGATGAAGCGCCAACTCCAGGAGTTCCTGGGCGTGACCGTAGAGGACGAGGTCGATGCCACCGGATACACCACGCTGGCCCAGTGCCTCCTGCGCAACACGGCGGACGCGGACTCGGGCACGTGCGTGTTCACGTGGGGCTTCGACAACGGGTGGATTGACCTGGACGACTGGGTGTACCCGTACTTCCACACGGGCGGCACCAAGAACTCCTTCCTGCTGTCGGACCCGAAACTCGACGAGATGCTGGACGCCCAGCGCGCGGAGTTCAACTACGAGCGGCGTCGCCAGATCGGGTTCGACATTCAGAACTACCTGCTGGACAACGTCCTCTGTCGCCTCGACTACTTCGCCCCCGCCGGCAGGAGCCTGATCTGGAGCTACGTGAAGAACGCGTTCACGGCGTCGTGGTTCGGGCACAACTATCTCTTCGCCAACGTCTGGCTCGACCAGAACGACCCGAACTACGCGGGCCGGCCCGCCTAGGCGCGAGCTCCGCATCGTGCGACACCGAGAGGCGCCCCGTTCGGGGCGCCTCTCTTGTTCGCGGCGCCAGCGCTCCGTACGCTGGGCGGCGTCCGGAGGAGGCGCGGCGGAATGCCGTTTGTGCACGTCAACGGGGTCGAGTTGCGCTACGAGGTCCACGGTGAGGGCCCGGCGCTCGTGTTCGCCCACGGCGCTGGCGGCAACGCCCTGAGCTGGTGGCGGCAGGTGCCGTACTTCTCCCGACGCTATCGCTGTGTCGTCTTCGACCACCGCCACTTCGGCCTTTCGCGCGGCCCACGTCCGACGCCCGAGAGCCGGATGCAGTTCGCCGAAGACCTGCGGGGGCTCCTGGACCATCTCGGTATCGAAAAGGCGCTGCTCGTGGCGCAGTCCATGGGTGGACGGACGGCCGTGGGGTTCACCCTGCGTTACCCCGGCCGGGTGCGGGCGCTGGTGCTCGTGGGGACCAACGGCGGCGCCGTGAGCGAACAGCTTCGGGCGGCGCAGGCGCGCCATCGGGCGAGCGCCGACGGCCGCCGGAGCGTCCGCGAGCGGGCGCTATCGCCGCAATTCCGCCGCGAGCATCCCGACCTCGCGCTCCTGTACCGCATGATCGGCCGGCTCAACCCGCCGCGGCCCCGGGACTTTCTCGCCGTCCCGCCGGGCTACCGTGGTTCGACGGCGGAGCGGTTGGCGGCGACCGGCGTCCCCATTCTGTTCCTCGTGGGCGAGCTCGATACGATTACGCCGCCTCACATCGTCGAGCTCGCACACCGCCACGTGCCCGGGTCGCGCTTCGAGGTGATTCCCGGCGCCGGCCACTCCGCCTATCTCGAACGGCCGGACGCGTTCAACGCCGCAGTCGAGCGGTTCTTCCTGGAGGTGGGCGTTGCCCCCGCCTACGGCTCTTCGGGCGGCTTGCGGAAGGGATAGAAGCCGAGGACCAGCACGGCGTAGCCTAGCAGCACCGCGAATTCGAACGCGATCAGGGCGGGGCGGCCGGCCCATCGATGGACCAGCGCTCCGCCGAGCGCGAGGTCGAGGACGACCAGCGCGAGCACGCCGATGTGGGCCGCAGGCGACATGTCCAAATCGTACGGGCCTCCCGCGTCAGCCTCAACCGTCGCCGGCGGCTGCGTCCTGCTGACACATCCCCGGCGTCCCTCTACACTGAAACGCCGAACATGGGACGGTATATCCTCGCGCTGGACCAGGGCACGTCGAGCTCCCGCGCGGTCCTCTTCGATGAAGAGGGCCGGACGGTGTGCGCGCGGAGCCGAGAGTTCCCGCAGCACTACCCGCAGCCGGGGTGGGTCGAACACGACCCCGAGGACATCTGGAGGTCGCAGCTCGAGGCGGCGCGCGAGACCATCGCGGCCGCCGGTGTCTCGCCCCGTAATATCGCTGGCATCGGTGTCACCAACCAGCGGGAAACCACGGTGGTATGGGACCGGCGGACCGGCGAGCCCGCGCATCGAGCCATCGTGTGGCAGTGCCGCCGCACGGCGGACATGTGCGAGCAGCTTCGCGCCGACGGCTTCGAGACCGAGATCCGCCGGCGAACGGGGCTCGTCGTCGACGCGTACTTCTCGGGCACGAAGGTCGCGTGGATCCTGCGGCGCGTGCCGGGAGCCCTCGAGCGCGCGGAGCGGGGCGAGCTGGCGTTCGGCACGGTGGATAGCTGGCTCCTGTACCGCCTCACGGGCGGCCGCGTGCATGCGACGGACGCTACGAACGCCTCGCGCACCATGCTCTTCAACCTCCACGAGGGGACCTGGGATCCCGTGCTGCTCGACGCTCTCGGCGTGCCCGCGGCGGCGCTGCCCGAGATCGTCGACTCGAGCGGCGTGATGGCCGAGACGGACCCGTCGCTGTTCGGCGCCGCCATTCCCATCGCGGGAGTCGCGGGAGACCAGCAGGCCGCCCTGTTCGGGCAGGGATGCCTGCGCGCCGGCGACGCGAAGAACACCTACGGCACCGGATGCTTCGTCTTGCAACACGTGGGCTCGGAGGCTCCGTTCTCGGAGTCGCTCTTGACGACGGTGGCGTCGCGTCTCGGTGGCTCCATGGCGTACGCCCTCGAGGGGAGCGTGTTCGTGGCCGGAGCGGCGGTTCAGTGGCTTCGGGACGGCCTCCGGCTGATTCGTTCCGCCGCGGAGGTGGAGGCGCTCGCGGCCAGCGTCCCGTCGAGCGAGGGCGTGTACGTCGTGCCCGCGTTCGTCGGCCTGGGCGCACCCCACTGGGACATGTACGCGCGGGGCGCGATTCTCGGCGTGACGCGCGGAACCACGGCGGCGCACATTGCCCGGGCGACGCTCGAGTCGATGGCGTTTCAGACGCGCGACGTCATCGAAGCGATGGAGCGCGGCGGGGGACGGCGCCTCGAGGAGCTGCGGGTGGACGGCGGCGCGACGCGGAACGACCTGCTCATGCAAATCCAGGCCGACGTGCTGGGCATCCCTGTCGCCCGGTCATCGGAGCCCGAGACGACCGCTCGCGGGGCGGCGTTCCTCGCCGGGCTCGCCCTGGGGGTCTGGCGCAGCCCGGACGACGTCCGGAAGGCCGCGAGCGTCGACCGCGTGTTCGAGCCGCGGATGAGCGAGGACCAGCGGGAAACGCTGTACGCCGGCTGGCGGCGCGCCGTCGAGCGCGCGAAGGGGTGGGCCACGGGGTGAGCCACTTCGACGGTCTGCGCGAGCGATACGACGTCGTCGTCATCGGCGGCGGCATCAACGGCCTCGGCGTCGCCCGCGAAGCGGCGTCCGCCGGATATCGAACGCTGCTGGTCGAGCGGCACGACTTCGGGGCGGGCACGACCTCGCGCTCGACGCGCCTCATCCACGGGGGGCTCCGGTACCTGGAGCACGGTGAGATCGGCCTCGTTCGGGAGGCGCTCCGCGAGCGTGAGGCGCTCTTCCGCCGCTATCCGCATCTCGTCCGGCCCATCCGGTTTCTACTCCCCGTGTACCGCGGCGACCCGCGGGGACCGTGGAAAATCCGCGCCGGACTGTTGCTGTACGACCTGCTGTCGCCCGGCCGTTCTGTCCCCGGACACCGCACCGTGCCCGTCGAGCGAGCGCTCGCCGCCGAGCCAGCGCTGGACCGGCGCGGTCTGGAGGCGTGCTTCCAGTTCAGCGACGGCCAGGTCGCGTGGCCGGAACGGCTGTGCGTCGAGGTCGCGCTGGAAGCGGCCGGCCTGGGGGCCACGCTCCTGAACCACACCGAGGCGGTGGGCTTCGACAGCGCGGCCGGCGGCTGGCGCGTGCGCCTGCGCGAGGGGGAGAGCGGGGAAACGGCCGACGTCGTCGCGCGGGCCGTCGTCAACGTGGCGGGCCCGTGGGTGGACCGCGTGCTGGGCCTGCTGGACGGCTCCGCGCAGCGCCTCATCGGCGGGACGAGGGGCACACATCTCGTCGTGCGCTATCCCGACGGCGGCCCGCGGCATCCGCTGTTTGCATCCGCCCGGTCCGACGGCCGGCCCATCTTCATCCTGCCGTGGTTCGGCATGCATCTCGTCGGCACGACGGACTTGCGCCACGAAGGGGACCCCGGCGACGCGCGCCCCAGCGCCGCCGAGGTGCAGTATCTGCTGTCGGAGGCGAACGCGCTGCTGCCGGCGTCGCCGCTTGCGGAGTCGGACGTGCTGTACACGTACTGTGGCGTCCGCCCCCTGCCGTACCGTCCCGACGTAGCCGAGGCCGCGATTCCGCGCGGCCACTGGGTCGTGGATCACGGGGCCGCCGGTGGTCCGAAGGGGGTGTACTCTGTCGTCGGGGGGAAGCTGACCACGTTCCGCAGCCTGGGGAGGCAGGCGGCGCAGATGCTGCGCGCGGCGCTCGGCCCGATGCCGCGAGGCGCCGCCCTCCCGCCACGGTTCGCCGTCCCCGCGCCCGACGATGTGCCCATGCCGCTCTGGTGTCACCTGCTCTCGTTGTACGGCCCCGCGGCCGCGGACGTGGTGGAGCGGATGCGCCAGGACGCGAGTCTGCGCGCGCCGGTCTGCGAGCACAATCCCGACCCGCTGGCTGAGGTCGCCCGCGCGGCCGAAGTCGAGATGGCGCGCACGCTGGCGGACGTCTTCCTGCGCCGTACGGGGGTCGGATGGAGCGCGTGCCACGGACTCGACGGCGCGGCCCGGGCGGCGGCGACGCTCGCCGAGCGGCTCGGACGGCCCGCGTCCTGGGCCGCGGAGCAGGTCGAGGCGTATCGCGAGGAGCTCGAGCGGACGCTCGTGCCGGTCGAGCGGGCGCTGAAGGAGGCGTGAGATGCAGGTGACGCCGCGCGTCCATCAGGTCGAAGGACTCGGCATGGGCCGGGCGTATTTCCTGCTCGGCGACGGCATCACGGTCGTCGATTCGAGCATGCCGGGGCACGGAAAGCAGATCCTCGAGGCCATCGTGCGGCTCGGCAAGCGGCCGGAGGACGTGCGGCGCGTCGTGGTGACCCATCACCACGTGGATCACGTCGGAAGCGCCGCCGAGCTGATCGAAGCTACGGGCGCCGAACTGTATGCGCACGAAGCCGACGTGCCCTACGTGCGCGGAGAGCAGGTCCAGGAGGCCAACGCGCCCGCGTTCGTGCGGGCGCTGATGCGGCGTCTCGGGCCGAAGCCGCCGCGAGGCTCGGAGGTGCACCACGCCCTGCGCGATGGCGACACCATCCCCATCGGCGGGACGCTCAGGGTAATTCACGCGCCCGGGCACACGATGGGGAGCGTGGCGCTGCTCTGGGAGGAGGAGTCCGTGCTGTTCACGGGCGACGCGCTCAGCCACCTTCTCAGAATTTCGCTGCCGGTGGGCGTCTTCACCGAAGACATGGGTATGGCAAAGCGCTCGGCCGCGAAGCTGGCCTCGCTGCGCTTCGAGACGGCCTGTTTCGGCCACGGGGCGCCCATCGTCGGCGGGGCATCGGAGCGCATCGCGCGCGCCGCGTCGCGGTGGGCCGCGCCTGCGGGCGCGTGAATCCCGGACGGCGGAGGACCGCTGTGCCCGCCGCGGGCATGCTCGTCGCCATCCCCACAGATCGAGGCGCCGTGCACGCCGTGTACCACCCCGTTTCGGGTGCGCAGGCCGCCGTCCTCATGGTGGGCGGGACCGACGGCGGATTCGATGGCCCTGCCGACCGCCTCTACCCGACGCTGGCGGGCGACCTGACCGCCGGCGGGATCGCCGCGCTCCGTCTGGACTTTCGCCTGCATCGAGCTCCGGGCGATGTGGAGGAAGGCGCGTACGACGTGCTGGCCGGGGTGCGGTTCCTCGAAGACGCGGGCATCGCGCGGGTGGCGCTCGTGGGCCACTCGTTCGGCGGAGCTGTGGTCGTGCGGGCGGGCGCGCGGTCGGAGCGCGTGGCGGCCGTGGTCACGCTGGCGACGCAGTCGTACGGCGTCGAGGACGCGCCGCGTCTCTCACCGCGAGCCCTGCTGGTCGTCCATGGCCTGAACGACCGGCGGCTGCCCCCGGACTGCTCGCGTTATCTGTACGCGCTCGCGAGGGAGCCCAAGCGCCTCGTGCTTCTAGAGGGCGCCAAGCACAGTCTTCGGCAGCGGCGCGAAGACCTGCGGGCCCTGCTGCTCGAATGGCTGTGCGGGCGGCTCGCGTCACTCTGAGGTCAGCGCTCGACGGGGAGGTCAGGGCGATTGCCCCATTCCTGCCACGAGCCGTCGTAGTTGCGTACGTCCGGGTATCCGAGCGCCTGCGTGAGGACGAACCACGTGTGCGACGCCCTCACACCGAGCTGGCAGTGGACGGCGATGGCGCGGTCGGGCGTCACGCCGGCGTCCCGGAACAGCGCGCGCAGCTCGTCCAGCGGTTTGAGGCGATAGTCCTCGGTGAGGGTGGCGGTCCAGGGGATGAGGATCGCCCCCGGGATGTGGCCGCCACGGGCCGCCCGGACGTCCTCGCCCCGATATTCCTCCGGAGTCCGCACATCGAGCACCACGAAATCGGGCTGACCCAGGCGGTCACGAATCTCCTCGGCGGTGATATCGAAGCCCCGCCGTGGCTCGGGGACGGGGTACGCCGTCGGCGTCACGATCGGCGTCTCGCGCGTGACCGGCCAGCCTTCGGCGAGCCAGGCCTCCCGTCCCCCGTCGACGACGCAGACGGCGTCGTGGCCGTACATGCGGCACGTCCAGAACAGGCGCGTGGCGTGCCGCCCTCCCTGGTCGCCGTACGCCACGACGAGGGTGGAGGGAGTGACGCCGAGGCGCGACATCAGCGCCGCGAACTGCTGCGGTGTAATCACCTCGCCCGAGCTCTCATCGCCCTCCCGCAGCAGCTCCGCGTGGGGATCGACCCACAGCGCGCCGGGGATGTGTCCCTCGTCGTACGTGCTCGCGCGGTCGGTCCCGGTCTCGACGATGCGGATGCCATGGTCATCCAGGTGGCGCGCGAGCCAGGCGGTGGTGACGAGCGGTCCCGGCGCGATGGTCACGAAGGGTCCTCCTCGAACAGGTCCTTCGCGGCCCGCGCGCCGCGGAAGGGCGGGAATGCGCGGTGGAAGGCCTCGTAGGCGGGCGGTCGCGCGCGCCAGCGCAGGAAGAAGTCCCGAGCGTCCCGTTGGCTGCTGTGCGCCGCCAGAGACGTGAGCTTCACGTCGACGAAGCCGTCCGTGGGGACGCGGTGCGTCGCCTGCGTCTCGGGGCCTTCCAGCTTCAGGTCGTCGATGGCGCCTTCGGGGACGAAGTAGAACACGGCCGGCGGGTCGGGCGCCCCGCGCACCGCTTCCAGCACGGCGTGGTGGACGGCGATATGGTCCGGGTGCCGCGTCACGCCGAGCGGCCCGAAGGTGATGACCGCGGCCGCCCTCACGCGCTCGATGCAACCGGCGACGATGGCGGCGAGCTCGCTTACGGGCGCCTCGCCGAGGCGTCCGTCCACGTAGTCCAGCGTCTGCGTCTCTCGTGCGCCGATGACGCGGGCTGAGGCCATGAGCTCGCGCACGCGGAGCGCGCCGACGTCTTCGGGCGAAGCCAGCGGTTCGAGACGTTCGCCGTGCTGCCCGGGCGTGAAGCAGAGCAAGTGAACGGGGACGCCTTGTGCGGCGTACCGCGCGAGGGTCGCCGAACACCCGAAGGCCTCGTCGTCCGGGTGGGCGAACACGCAGAGAATGGCTGGCACGGGGCGTCCTCTCGCTTCGCCCGTGAACCTATCACGGAACGCCGCGCGGGGGAAGCCTAACCGGCGTCGGCCTTCGCGAAGTAGATGTCGAGGCGGTCGCCCATCTTCTGGGCGCGGACGGCCTCGCGACCGCTCAGCGCGCGGGGCAGCAAAACATTCCGCCGGTGGCGTCCCACCTGCACGAGAAGCTCGTCGCCGCGCTGCGACAGGCGCACCTCCTCACGCCGCACGAACGGGAGGTTCAGGGACAGCACCGCGTGCCCATCTTCGGAGCGCAGTTCCTGCGCGATGCCCCGATACCGCATCGCCGACGGGTCCTGCTCTCCGAACAGCAGTCCCGCCAGCTCGCGCAGGCCGTCGACGTCAGCGACCTCGTGCGGCAGAAGCGGCGCATGCAGGATGGGCAGCGGGCTGAACGCCTCTTCGATGAACGCGAGGTGCTCCTGCTGGAGGCGGCGCCACTCGTCGAAGTACGGGTCGTCCGAGGTGACCTCGGGAAGGACCTTGTTCGCGATGACGAGGTCGGTGACGTAGCCGTACAGATTCAGGTACGTGTAGGTGCGCTGGGTCTCGCGGACCACCATGCGTTCGGGATTCATCACGAGACGCATGGAAGCGACCTCTGTGTTCGAGAGCAGCCGATGAAGGCGTTCGAGCTGAACCAGCAGGTCTTCGGCGGCGTCGAACACCTCCGTGCCGGGCACGGGCATGTCGGTGAACGGACGGACGACCGGGCGCAGCACCTGAGCGAACCGGCGTTCGAGGGGCAAGAGCTTGTCGATCCACCAGTGCGCCGCCTCGGGGAAGGAGAGGAGTCGCAGCGTTTCGCCGGTGGGGGCGGCGTCGACGATGATGACGTCGTAGTCGCCGCTCTCGTAGTGCTGGTTCACCCACAGGAGGTTGGCGAGCTCTTCCATGCCGGGCAGCACGGCGATTTCCTCGGCCGTGACGGCGTCGGCGCCCTGCCAGACCATGAGCGCGACCAGCCACTCCTTGACGGTGCCCCAGTACTTCTCGAGGTTGTAGTAGATGTCGGTCTCCTGAGCCCAGAGGTTGGGCAGGACCTGTGTGGGCTCGGGGCCGAGCCTCGCGTCGAGGCTGTCGCCGAGGCTGTGGGCGGGGTCGGTGCTCAGCACGACGGTGCGGCGCCCCAGCTCCGCGCACCGGACCGCCGTGGCCGCCGCGATGGTGGTTTTCCCGACGCCTCCCTTGCCCGTGTAGACGATGATGCGGGGCATGGTTAGATGCGCGCCCGTTCGTACTCTTCGCGGAGGTATTCGGCCGTCTTGCCCTTCACCTGCATGAACATCCCTTCGGACTCGGCGAGCAGCCGCCCGGCGGCGTCCCGCAGCTCGGCGCGCATCTCGATAGCGGGCCCGCGCTGTCGCACCGCCCGCGCGGAAACCGTGAGCGGTTTCCCGAGCGGAACGGGCCGCCGGAACCGCACGCTCATCCGGGCCGTCATCGCGAAGGTCCCCTGGGCGTAGGCCGCCCATCCCATCGCCTCGTCGAGCACGGCGGCGACCACGCCACCGTGCAGATGACCCGGATAGCCCTGGTGGTCCGGGTGCCCCACGAACGTCGCCGTCGCTGTACCGTCGTACAGCTCGAAGCGAAGGGCGAGGCCACGGGGGTTCTCCTGACCGCAGCCGTAACAGAACCGCGACGGCTCGCGGCGGCGCTCCGGCTCGCTCATTCCGCCTCCACCGACGCCGTTCCGCTGATGAGCGTCTCGCCCCGCTGGTTCGCGCACGTCACCGCATACTCCCAGCGAAGCCTGTCGCCGTCCTCGCTCGACCCGCGAGGCTCCGCCGTGACGGTGAGGACATCACCTGGCCTGGCGGGGAGCTTGAAGCGCACCTTCAGCCATCCCGACCGCGCCCAGCGCTCGCCGAACACGCGCTCCATCGTCTCGGAGACGTACGCGAGCGCCAGCATGCCGTGGGCGATGACGCCGCCGAACGGCGTGGTGCGGGCGAAAGCCTCGTCCACGTGAATCGGGTTGTGGTCGCCCACGGCGTCCGCATAGGCCGCGATGGCATCCCGAGTGACGGTACGGCTCAGGGGCGCGACTTCGGGCGCGTTCATGCTTCCGCCTCCTGCGGCGCCATGACCGTCGTCCGGCCGGTGACGACCGGCGTCCCGTCGGGGCGGCTCACCGCAAATTCGACGACGACGATGGCCATGCCCGCCCGCTCCGACCGCTGGGCGACACTCCCCGTCATCGTGAGTTCGTCGCCCGGGCGGACCGCGGCGTGAAACTCGACCTCCTGGCCCGTGTGAAGGGAGCCCGGCGGAAGCGAGCACGCTTCCAGAAGGCGGCGGAGCGCCAACGCCGCCGCCGCCAGCGGCGGCACGCCTCCCGAAGCCGCGTACGCGCTCTCGTTCTGCGTTGCGGCGACGTAGGCGGAGACGGCCTCCGGCGTCAGGGAGACAGCGGCGGGCGGGAAGACGTGACCACGGGGGAGCGCCGCGATGGAGGGAAGGGACGCTGGCATGCCACCTCTTTCTACCGGGCGCGCCGGGGTCCGTCAAACGGAGGCGCTCGCCGCGCGGCGCTTCAGGAGATGCCTCCGAGCCCGACGGGCATCCCCTCGAGGTGCGAGATGTCGTTCAACCGCCAGAGCGCCCGCCGGTCGTCGAGCGCGCGAATGGAGGTGATGGAGGCGTTGAAGGGGTAGAACGGGAAGTCGGTCCGGATGCCGAGCACCATCGACACGTACATCTGGATGACGCCGGCGTGGCAGACGACGGCGACGCGCTTGCCCGGATTCTCGGCGATAATGCGGTCCATCGCCGCGCGGATGCGGTTCCGGGCATGGAGGCTGGATTCGGCCTGGGGGAAGCTGTCCCAGGTGGGGTTGGCCTCGATGCGCGCCTTGATCTCCTCGTCCGTCAGCTCCGCGAGCCCGCTGATCCCGGTCACGGCGTCTCTGCGGGCGCCGCGGATGTTCCCTTCGACCGCGCTGTCGATCTCGCGGAGGTCGTCGACGATGACGACCGGAAGGCCCGTGCGGTCGGCGATGGCCTGGGCGGTCTCTCGCGCGCGCAGGAGCGGGCTCGAGTAGATGGCGTCGACGCCGTAGGACGCCATCCGCTCCCCGAGCCGCCGGGCCTGTTCGCGCCCGACGTCCGTAAGCGGGAGGTCCGCGGAGGCGGTGTCGAGCTCGCCCAGGTTGTTGCCGGCCTGGCCGTGCCGGATGAGGTACAGCCGCGTCGCCCGGCGGTTCCCGATGAGGAACAAGTCCTGGAAGTAGTACGCCATCCGATCGGAGCGGCGCGTGGTGTGAGTGGTCGCCTCGGTGGAACGGGTGTCGTCAGGCATGCTGGCTCTCGGATGTCAGCGCGTTGTGTCGTACCATCGAATGGCGGGAGTCGCCGCCCGAGTATAGCATCGCCTCTCCGGCGAAACACGGGACCACGCAGGGGAAAGGCCCGAGATGCGCATCGAGCTTCACGGGGACGTGCTCGAGGTTTCCGAGCTCCTGAACGGTACGCGGCAGGCCACGCTGGAAGGCGCGGGCGATGGCTGGACTGTGACGGCGCGCGTCGCGTGGCGCATCGGCCTCGACGCCGCCGTGGGTGAGGGCGAGCTCACGCTCTCCCGGGACGGCGATGAGCTCTACGCCACCGTCGTGGAGGGCGAAGCGAGCGAAGCCGAGGACGGGTCCCACACGGTCATCGCCGTCGTCGACGTCGACGGAGGCGCGGGCGCGTTCGAGGGGGCGTCGGGCCGGGGGGCGCTTCGCGTGACCCTGAACGAGGAGACCTTCACCGGGGCGCTGGACCTTCCGGAACTTCGCTAGCGTCCCGGAGGGCGGAAGGCCATCCGCACCTCGATGAGCCACGTTCCGCCCTGTTCAATGGCGGATCGGACGGCCCGTTCGAGACCCTCCGGGCCGTCGAGGCGCAACGCGCGCACGCCGTAGGCGTCGGCCAGCTTCACGAAGTCGGGGTTGACGAGCTCGATGGCGTACCGACGCCCCTCGAACATGCGATCCTGCAAGTCGCCCAGGATTCCCCAGGCGTCGTCGTTGAACAGCACCACGACGACATCGATGCCGAACTGCACCGCGGTCGCCAGCTCGGGGAGGGCGTACTGAAAGCCGCCATCGCCGCATACGGCCACCACAGGCCGAGCTCCTGCGGCCACCTTCGCCCCCAGCGCGGTCGGGAATGCGAAGCCGAGGGTGCCGTAGCCGGGATAGAGAAAGGTGCGCGGCTCGTAGACAGGGAACGAGCGCGACGCCCAGTACGCCGGCTTCGTCTGATCCCACACGATGACGCCGTCTCGCGGCACGGCCTCGCGCAGGCCTCGGAGCACCGCGGTCTCAACCGCGCCCCGCTCGGCGGTCTTCGCCTCCAGCTCCGAGCGGAACGGCGCGAGGTCACCGGCCCAGGGCGCGCGAGGCTCCGAGGGCAACGCCCGGAGCAGCGCGGCCAGCGCCCGCCGGGCGTCGCCAGCCACCTTCACGGCCGCGGGATAGTTCTTGTCGAACTCCCCCGGGTCGATGTCGATGTGCACGATGACGTCGGGAAGCTTCATGGACCAGGAGTTCGTCATCCCCTGTGCGAACTTCGTGCCCACCGCGAGGAGAACGTCGCCGCGGCCCACGAGGTCGGCGACCGCGGGTTCGGTGGGGCGGAACCCCACCGACAGGGGATGGTCGTATGGAAGCGCACCCGCCCCCTGCACCGTCGTCACTACCGGCGCGCCGAGGCGCTCGGCCACCTGGAGGAGCTCCAGCTCTGCGCCGGCGCGGTTGACGCCACCACCCGCCCAGATGACGGGACGCTCCGCTCGGGAGAGCAGCGCGGCGGCCCGCTCGATAGCGTCGGAGGTTGGCTCGGGACGCGAAAACGACACGTCCGTCACCCAGGGGACCGCTTCGACGTCGAGGCGGCGGGTCAGCATGTCGGTGGCGATCTCGATGGCCTGCGGCCTCGGCCTGCCGGTGAGCATGCGGCGGAAGGCGTCGTGGATCGCGCCCGGGATGTCCTCGGTGCGGGTGACGGTGACCGCGCTGTCGGCGACAGAGGAGAGCAGCGCGCGCTGGTCCTTGGGCTCGTGCAGATAGCCCTTCTGCTTGCCGAGGTACGCCGACGGGATGTTGGACGTGACGACGAGCAGCGGCACGCTGTCCCACCACGCGGTGCCGAGCGCGCCGGCGGCGTTGGCCGTCCCGGGCCCCGTCGTAAGCAACGCGACCCCCGGCCGGTTGCCGACGCGGGCGTAGCCGTCGGCCATGTAGACGGCGGTCTGTTCGTGGCGGACGGCGATCTGGCGGATCTCGGGATGCGCGCGGAGCCCGTCGTAGATGGCGAGCGCGTGGATGCCCGGCAGGCCGAACACGACATCGACGCCATGGGCCTTCAGGCTCCGGACGACGACTTCGCCGCCGTGGATCTCGTTCGTCGCCTTCGCCTCCTTCGCTACGTCCGAGGCTCGGAAGCCCGGGTTCGCCCGCCGTGGACCTGCGTGGCGCCGCGGAGCGCGCTGAGGAACGCCGCCACCTCCCAGCGCGACCGCAGCTCGTACACGCGGGCGCGGTGCGGCGTTTCACGCAGGTCGCGGCTGACGCCCCGGACGTGCGCCCGCCAGTGCGTGATGCCCCACAACAGGATCGAATCGCGGCTGAGGAAGCTCTGCCGCCACGATTCGCGATTCGTTCCCCACAGCACCTCACTCCGCCACGCGCGGGTCACCGTGCGCCTGCACAGACGGAAGTACACGAGCGGAAACGGGAGGCGGAGCCACACGACGGTGTCGGCCTGCGCCAGCACCAGCGGGCGAACCACCCCGTAGTTGCCGTCGCACACCCAGCCATCCACGTGACTCGCGAGCGTACGGGCGACGATCGCGCGGAATTCGTCCACCGGCGTCGGCTGCCAGTTCGGCCGGTGGAACAGCGCGTCCAACTCGACCACGGGAAGGTCGAGCGTCCGGCCGATGTCGCGGGCAACGGTGGATTTGCCTGAACCGGAGGGGCCGAAGACGGCGATGCGGCGCACGAACGCATGATACGGGCACCCCGTCCGGGGCCACAAACCGGGTTGTCAGCTACGGCCGGTACCGGCGCAGCACGATGGTCGCGTTCTGGCCGCCGAGGCCGAACGAGTTCGAGAGCACGACATCGACCTCGAGCTCGCGCTTGCGGTTGGGCGTGTAGTCGAGGTCGCACTCGGGGTCGGGCTCCTCGTAGTTGATGGTCGGGGGGATGACGTTGTCGCGGATGGCGAGCGCGGAGATCACCGCCTCGACGCCGCCGGCACCCGCCGCGATATGCCCGGTCATCGACTTCGTGGAGCTGATGGCGACTCTGCGGGCGTGCTTCTCGCCCAGCGCCATCTTGATGGCCGCCGTCTCGGCCTTGTCGTTGAGCTCCGTCGAGGTGCCGTGGGCGTTGATATAGGAAATCTGGTCCGGCGTCACGCCGGCGCACTCCATCGCCCGCCGCATGGCGAGCGCCTGGCCGGAGGCGTCGGGCGCGGCGTCGTCCGTGGCGTCGAACGACCAGCCGGCCCCAGCGAATTCACAGATGATGGTGGCGCCGCGGACCAGCGCGCGCTCCTCCGACTCCAGCAGGAGCATGCCCGCGCCCTCCCCGAGGACGAATCCCGACCGCTTGGCGTCGAACGGGCGGGATGCCCGCTGGGGTTCGTCGTTCCAGTCCCTGGTGAGCGCGCCGAGCACGGCCATGCCGGCGATGGCCAGCGGCGAGATGATGGCTTCGGCGCCGCCTGCCAGGAGGACGTCGGCGGCCCCCGTGCGAATGAGGTTGAAGGCGTGGCCGAGGGCGTCGGTGCCAGAAGCGCAGGCGCTGTTGATCGTGGTGTTGGGCCCTCGCACGCCCAGAACCCGTCCGATGCGCGCCGCCGCCATGTGCGGGCCCAGCCGGGGGATGAGGAGCGGGTCCACGCGGTTCGGCCCGCGCTGTTCGATGATCTCCTCTTGCTTGCCCATCACGAAGACGCCGCCCGTGCTGGCGCAGATGACGCCGATGTCGTCGCGGTTCGTCTCGTCGATCTCGAGGCCGCCGGAGCAGAGCGCCTGCTTCGCCGCGGCCGTGCCGATCTGGGCGAAGCGGCCCGAGCGGCGCGCCATTTTGAAGTCCATGTAGGGGGACGGGTCGAATCCCTCGATCTCCGCCGCGATCTGCACTGGGAAGCCGGTCGCGTCGAACTGGGTGATGCGCCGCACGCCGCTCACGCCTGCGAGCAGGTTCTTCCACGACGTCTCTACGTCGAGCCCGACGGGGCACACCAGCCCGAGCCCTGTGACGACGACCCTACGCATCCTCATGTCCGGCTCCTTCGGCGAAGAACCGCTCGAGTTCGGCCGCGACCACGTCCGGGCGCTCCATGGGGGCGAAGTGCGTGGTCCCGTCCAGTATACGGGTCGTGGCGTGGCCGAAGGCCTCGTGGATGCGCTCGACGAAGCCGTCTCGCGCCAGTTCGCTCCGGGCGCCCCAGAGAATGAGTGTGGGGCAGGTCACGCTCGCGATGTACGGAGAAGGATCGAGGCGGCCCACGGCCTCGTAGAACTTCGCCTCCAGCGCCGGAGGGCACTTGAGTTCGTACTGCCCGTCGGGGCGGGGCGCGAGTCCGCGCTCGGCGTACCAGCGGAGCGCGTCGTCCGTCCACGTGTCGAACGGAGGGCGCGCCCGGAACGACGCGATCATGTCGTCGGGGCTGTCCCAGACCGCCCGGCGCTTGAGGGCGAGCTCGCGCATGTCGTGCGCCGAGCGGGCCCGGCGCTCGTGATCCGGGCGTCTCCATTCGGGCGGCGGGAGGATGGGTTCGATGAGCGCGAGAGCCCGCACGACGCCCGGGAAGAGCGCGGCGTGCACGACGAGCGTGGTGCCGCCCGACGAATGCCCGACGGCGACGGGATGGCGCAGCCGCAGCGCCTCGATAAGGCCCTGAAGGTCAAGCGCGAAGGTCTCGAAGTCGTAGCCGTCGGGAGGCTTCGCGCTGTCGCCGTGGCCGCGCTGGTCGTTGGCGATGACTCGCCACCGCTCCGCCAGCCGCTCGGCGACGGGCGCCCAGGTCCACGAGAGGAAGCCGGTGGGGTGCACCGCCAGCAGCGGCGGCGCGTCGTCGTCGCCCCACTGGACGTAGTGGACCTCGATGCCGTTAGCGCGAACGGCGCCTTCTCGCGGGGTCATGCGTCTCCCGTTGTACGGGACCCGCGGGGGATGGTCAACCGTCGAGGGTTGCGCTTGCGGCTATACGACGACGGGCGGGGTGTACTCGCCGAAGACGGCGCGCATTTCGTCGCAGATTTGGCCCAGCGTCACGTACGTCTTGACCGCCTCGAGGATCGGCGGCATAAGGTTCACGTTCTCGTCGAGACAGGCCTCGCCCAGTCAGATCCTAGTATCGGTCGTCCCAGGCGATGATTTCCTTGTCATCCAGACCGAATGCGAATGCCTGATCCGTCGCCGACCACTGTTCGCTCACTGGGTAGAGCCAGTCGATGGGTCGAGATGCTGAGGCATCCGCGGTGAAGAACAAGCCGGTAAGTGAGGCGCTGGGCGCCGCGAGAGGAAGGAGACCGGACCCCTTTGGATGGCTGGCAAACGCAATCTGGTAAAGGTTCGGATTCTCCTTGGACCGCAGAGCGACCCGGACCGCCAGAGGCTCTCCACCCAGCAGCGACGTGAGGGTCGGTCGCAGGGTCTCTGCCGTCACGCAGAAGGGGTCGGGGAATCCCGCGTCGACCATAGGTAGCTCCGTGTACGGCTCGACACCGGGCGGACAGACATCAGTGTTGCGCAGCCCGCAAGGCTATGGTTGCCAATCGATCAAGTCGAGTACAGCGTCCACATCTTGCGTTCGGATGGCCGCAATCAACCTGCCGAGGTTCGGCTGAGCGGAGAGCTGCTCGGCCGCTTAGGTGGAGTCGACCGCACTCCTTGTGTCAGGGGTCGCTGTGGGGGCGGCGAGACCGGGCGGCCGAGGCAGGTCCTGACCGCCGACGCGAAGAACCCACCCCATGATGGCAACCGCAGCCAACGTTCCGAGGCTCAGTGACAGTGCTATCGTTCGGCGATCCAACATGGCTTTCCTCCAAGGCTACCACCTCACCCGAAAGACCGCCGCCAACTCGCTCTTGTTCTGCCTCGCCCATTCCTGGCAGCGAAGGAGCGGCAAAGGCAGCTAGTGGGCCAAGCGAAACGGTCAGCGTCTTTCAGCCCGGCGGGACGGGGTGATAGGGGGGTGGGAATTTACACGACGACGGGCGGGGTGTACTCGCCGAAGACGGCGCGCATTTCGTCGCAGATTTCGCCCAGCGTCGCGTACGTCTTGACCGCCTCGAGGATCGGCGGCATGAGGTTCACGTTCTCGTCGAGGCAGGCCTCGCGCAGGCGGGCGAGCGCCGCCTTCACGCGCTCGGAGTCGCGCTCGCGGCGGACCTTCTCCAGGCGGGCCCGCTGCTCCTTTACGGCGTCCGGATTCGGGCGGAAGATGGCTTTCGGCTCCTCCTCGTCTGTCCGGAAGCGGTTCACGCCCACGACCACGCGCTTGCCCGATTCGATCTCCTGCTGCTGCCGCACGGCCGCCTCGTGAATCTCGGTCTGCATGTAGCCAGACTCGATGGCGGCGACGGCTCCGCCCATGTCCTCGATGCGGTCGAGGTACTCCTGCGCTTTGCGTTCCAGCTCGGAGGTGAGCCACTCGACGTAATAGGAACCCGCGAACGGGTCGATGGTGTCGGCCACGCCGGTCTCGTGGGCGATGATCTGCTGGGTGCGGACGGCCATGCGCTGCGCTTCCTCGGTGGGGATGGCGAGCGCCTCGTCGTAGCACGACAGCGCGAGCGACTGCACGCCGCCCAGCACGGAGGCGAGCGCCTGAATGGCGGCGCGAATGATGTTGTTCTCGGGCTGCTGGGCCGTGAGGGTGGCGCCGCCGGTCTGGACGTGGGTGCGGAACATCCACGAGCGCGGGTTCGTCGCCTTGAAGCGCTCGCGCATGATCCTGGCCCAGAGCCGGCGCAGGGCGCGGTACTTCGCGATCTCTTCGAAGAAGTTGTTGTGCGTGTTGAAAATCCACGAGATGCGCTGGCCGACGTCGTCGATGTTGCCGCCCTGGCGGATCACCTCGTCTAGATAGGCGATGGCGTTCGCGAACGTGAAGCCCATCTCCTGCGCCGCCGTCGCGCCGGCGTCCCTGATGTGGTACCCGCTGACGCTGATGGGGTTGAACTTCGGGATCTCCTGCACTGCGTAGTTGATCAGGTTCGCCGCGAGCCGCAACGACGGCTTCGGGGGGTAGATGTACGTCCCGCGGGCCACGTACTCCTTCAGCACATCGTTCTGCGCCGTGCCCATGAGGTCGGAGCGGGCGACGCCCTGCTTCTCGCCCACAGCGACGTACATCGCGACGAGCACCGGCGCCGGCGCGTTGATGGTCATCGACGTGCTCACGCGGTCCAGCGGGATGCCCTCGAAGAGCTCCTCCATGTCCGCCAGCGAGTCGATGGCGACGCCGACCTGGCCGACTTCGGCTTCGGCCATGGGGTGGTCCGAGTCGAGGCCGATCTGCGTCGGCAGGTCGAAGGCCACCGAGAGGCCAGTCTGCCCCTGGCTCAGCAGGAAGCGGAACCGCTCGTTGGCCTCGCGGGCGGTGCCGTAGCCGGCGTACTGGCGGATGGTCCACAGCCGGCCGCGGTACATGGTCGGCTGGATGCCGCGCGTGTAGGGGTATTCGCCGGGGTAGCCGATGTCACGCGCGTAGTCGATGTCGGCGACGTCGAGCGGCGTGTAGAGCCGTCGCGTCTCGGTCGAGGACGTGGCGAATTCGGCCTCGCGTTCGCCGCCGCGCTCCAGCGCCTTCGCGAGCGTGGTCGACTCCCAGCGCTCGAACTCGCGCCGGATGTCGTCGAGGCCGTCCTTGCGCCGGTCGCCATTTCTTCGTGGCATCGTCGTCGTCTCCCGAACGCAGGGCAGGTGCACCTAGTCTAGCGCATCGGGCGACGACGGGAGAACGCCCGCACGGTCGGCGTGACGGCGGACGTGCACGCGGTCCGCACGCTCGATGGCTCCGAAGACGGCGCTATTCCACGGGGTCGAGGAGCACCAGCGCCTCGCCGGTCAGAACCTCCTCGCCCTTCTGATTCGCGCACGTCGTGGCGAGCGTGACGAAGCGACGCGCGGGGTCGACCTTCGTGACCTCGACGCGAGCGGTGACGGTGTCGGCGATGGCGACGGGCCGCTGGAAGCGGAGGCTCTGGCTCAGGTAGACCACGCACGCGTGGGGCGCGAGCTTCGTCCCCAGCGCAGCCGAGATGAAGCCCGCCGACAGCATCCCGTGCGCGATGCGGCGCCCGAAGCGTGTCTTCGCGGCGTACATGTCGTCCAGGTGCAGCGGATTGGTGTCGCCCGTCACGTTCGCAAACGCGACGACGTCGTCCGAGGTCACGGTCTTCGTGAACTCGGCCCGGTCGCCGACGCGAACGCCCAGCACGCTGTCGTCGGTGGTCATCGCATGCGCTTTCAGTGCCCCACGCGCCGCCCGTGGTGGACGGGAGGGACGAGCGTCACGGCAAATCCTTGAGCCCCGGCTGCGGCGCGCCCACAAGGACCGCCATGTTCCCCTCGGGCGCCCGGTTCTCCATCATGAGCTGGTGGCAGAGGCCGATCTCCTCGAACCGGAAAACCTTCGCGAGGGCCGGTTTCACCTTCCCCTCCCACACGAGCTGGTTGATGCCGGCTGCCTGCTCGTCGTTCGCGAAGTGCGAGCCCTGGAACCGCTTCTGGCGCATCCACAGGTACCGCAGGTCGACGACCGCGTTGTATCCGGTTGTCCCGGCGCAGATGACCACCATACCGCCGTTGTCGCAGACGAAGATCGACGTCGGCACCGTGTCCTCGCCGGGATGTTCGAAGACGATGCGGGGGTTGCGGCGCTCGCCCAGGATGTCCCAGATCGCCTTTCCGAAGGCGCGAGCCCCCTGGACCCACTCGTTGTAGCGCTCGGTGTCGGTCCAGTGAGGCATCATGCCCCAGTGGTTGAACCGCTTACGGTTGATGTAGCCCTTCGCGCCGAGCTTCATGCAGTATTCGCCTCGCTCGTCGCTCGAGACGACCGCGATGGGGATGCCGCCTAGCGCTTTCGTGATCTGAATCGCCATCGAGCCCAGGCCGCCCGAGCCTCCCCATACGAGGACGACGTCGCCCGGTTCGACGACGTGCGGGGGCCAGCCGGTGAGCATGCGGTACGCCGTGGCCCCGACGAGCATGAAGGCGGCGGCTTCTTCCCACGTGAGATGCGGCGCCTTGGGCAGGCACTGGTGCGCCTGCACCTTCGTGAACTGCGCGAAGCTGCCCCAGTTGGACTCGTACCCCCAGATCTTGGCCGACGGCGCGAGGATCGGGTCTTTCCCCGCTTTCACCCACGGGTCGTCGCGGTCCCACATGCCGCAGTGGATGATCACGCGGTCGCCGACCTTGACGTTGGTGACCTCGGAACCGACGGCGTAGACGATGCCTGAGGCGTCGCTGCCGCCGATGTGGAAGCCCTCCTCGTCGCCGGGGTCGCCCTGCTGCTTGTGCAGCCGCACGATATCGACAGGGATGCCGCGCGCGGCCCACACGTTGTTGAAGTTGATCCCGGCCGCCATGACGAACACCAGGACCTCGTCGGGGCCGAGGTCCGGCACGCGCACCTTTTCGATCTGGAACGCCTTGATGGGGTCGCCGTAGTTCCGCTGGCGGATCACCTGCGCGTACATGTACGGCGGCACTTCCCCGATGGGCGGAATCTCCCCGATTTCGTAGATGTCCTTCTTCGTCGTCGTCATCGTTCCGCTCTCCTGCCGCGATGTGTCGAACGGCCGGTCGTGCGAGCGGATGATACACAAGGGGGTCGGCACGGTCCAACGAGCCGGGCCTCGGCGGTGCACGGGCGGCGGGGCCATGTCGATACTCATGGTGCGGGGGAGATCGCATCCCCTCGGGAGGCCGCATGTTCGACGCCCACGCCGCTGTGCGCTTTCCGGAAGAGGAAGGGCCCGCGGGGGCGGCCGACTGGCGGACGCAGGCCGCCGCTATCGAGGCCCGCATCGCGGACGCGGTTCGCGCCATCGATGAGCTGCGCGAGCTCCTTGCGACGCTGGCTCCCGCGCTCCAGCGCGTCGGGGCGCTCGACGCCGCCCTGCGGACGCTCGCGAAACCGCCGTCTCGTTCCCGGCCGGTCGTCGCCGTCGACGAGCCGCGCCCGGCCCCTGCGCCCGCGCCCGTACGCCCGTCGCGGTTGCAAGCGGTCGCGCCGTCCTCGAGCGGGGAACAGACGGCTGCGGATGAACGCGCGGGCGGCGCCGAAGCGGAGGAGGACCCTCAGCTCGCGGAGCTGCGCCGCGCGGTGGAAGAAGCCAAGCGGCAGGCCCGCGGATTTGACGCCCTGCCGAGGACGTACTTCCTCACGTTCGAGGACCGCACGCGGTCGGTCGACCTGATTCCCATCGACCGGGCGCTGTCGTCGCTCGACGGCCTCTCCGAGGTCTCGCTGCAGCGCTATTCGGAAGGCAAGGCCATGATCAGCGTGCGGAGCGCGGGAGAGCTGCCGCTGCAGGAACTGGAGCGCGCCGTGGGCGAAGCGACGGGACGGCGGTGCGCGGCCGAGGCGATCGACGAATTCACGGTGTTGGTGTCGCTTCTCGACGAGAGCGGTGAGGCATGAACGTCGGACGGTGGCTGGCGTGGACGCGTGACAAACGCGATCAGTCGGCGCTCGCGGAGGAGGCGCTGGCGCGCGAGCGGACGCGCGGCGAGCGAGAACAGCGGCTGTACCACCTCGGCATCCTCGCGCTGTTGCTGCAGAGCGCGGGGAGCATGCACGAGATGCTCGAGGCGTTTCTGGAGCGCGGCGCCGACATCGCGAACGCCCGGTTCGTGTATCCCCTGTTTCTGGACAGCCGGCGGCAGGTGCTCACGGCCCAGGCCATGCAGGGCCTGCCTTCGACGCGCCTCGACCAAATGATGGACGCCTTCCAGGAGGACGTCACCGCCATCGATTTTCCGCTGACGGGGACGCCTCTGGAAGCGCTGCTCGACCGGGGTGAGCTGGTCGTCGAAGCTCCCGGACTGCTCTTCCACGGTGTCCTGGACGAGGAGCAGTGGCAGGAAGGCGTGCGCCGGCTCGGCGTAACCAGAGTCGCCCTCGCGCCCATGGTGATGGAAGGCGAGCCGCTGGGCATCGTCTGCTTCGGATTCGGCGACGAGGAGGTCGACGTCGAGATCGTCGAACTGCTGGCGGCGCATTTCACCCTCTCGAGCCGCGACCTGAAACTGGAGGAGCAGGCGGCGCGATATTCGGACATCGACCCCATCACGTGGGTCTACAACCGGCGGTATCTCGGCGACGCGCTGGAGCGTGAGACGCTGCGCGCCGCCCGGTACCATCGCCCCGTCTCGCTCGTCGTGCTGGATATCGATAACTTCGGCGCGTTCAACGCGGGCTTCGGCCAGTCCATGGGGGACCGGCTGCTCCGCCTGGCGGCCACGACTATGGCGTCCATGGTAACGCCGCCCGAACTCGTCGCTCGCATCAGGAACGATGAGTTCGCGGTCGTCCTACCCGAGACCGACCGCGTGGCCGCGGTCGAGGTCGCGCGCTCGCTGCTGCGGGCGCTGGCGGGCGTGTCGCCGTTCGGCGGCGAGCCCGAGGAGCCCGTGACGGCGTGCGCCGCGATCGTCTGCTTCCCGGAGGACGGAACCAACGCGCGCCAGCTCCTCGACCGTGCGCTCGCCGACCTGGAAGACGCGAAACGCGAGCGGAAGGCGTCCCTTCGCCCCGGCCGCAAAGTCATCGACCCGGCGGAGTTTCTCGCCGGCCGGGCGCACCGTCCAGCGTAGGACGGGCGGCGCACACGCGGGCGCTACCCCGTCTACTTGATGGCGACGGCGTTGGGCGGCGAGCCTACACCTCCCGGGATGTTCAGCGGCGACGACACCAGCATGAACTCCCAGACGCCGTCCTGCGCGCAGTCGTCGGCGAGGTCCTGGAGCCACCACATCTCACCCAGATTCATCCCGAAGAGCGCGATGAGCTGGATGTGCAGGAATCCGCGGGCCGGATCGATGGGCCAACGCTCGACGGCCACGGTGTCGGTCGCGATAGCGGCGATGTGGAGGTTCCAGAGGTACTCGGCGGTGTCGCCGTCGGGGCGCAGGCCCGGCGCCTTCAAGTCATGGGCCAGCGCCTCGCGCGTCGAGCGCGGCTCTGCGCGGAGCCAGCGGAGCCACCCGGTGTTGAAAAGCAGCACATCGCCCGGCCGGATCTCGACGCCCTGCGCGCGCGCCGTCTCTCTCAGATCGTCCGCCGTGAACTCGAACGAGCCGTTGGGGTCCCATGTGCGTCCCTGCGCGCGCAAGTGGCGCTCGACATCGAGCAGCACGCCCCGGGTCACGATGCCGTGCGCGGCGAGGTTCTGGATCCCCAGCGTCGGGTTGCCCACCGCCAGCACCTGCTCCTGCGCCCAGTTGTTGTAGAAGCTGCCCGGCACACCCACGTGGCGATGGCCGTCCCACTGACTCGACGTCTGGGGGAAGAAGTTGTCTAGCCGGTCGTCGTAGGCGAGCTTCAAGCCGCCTGACACCTCCTCGATGGTCTGCCGATAGGCGCCCCGGAACTCGAAGAGGGGCGGGTCCGGTTCGTTCAGCGGAAGGTCGAGGTTGAACACCTTGCCCTTCCGGACGAGAGCCGCGGCCTCGCGAACCTTCTCAGGAGTGACGAGATTCCACGGGCCCAACTCGTCTTCCTCGCCGAACACGCCCCAGGCGGAACGTAGCCGGCGTCCGAGGACCTCGACTTCCGGCAGCTCGTCGTAAGAGGGCAGGCGGTCAGGCAGTGGCATGGCGATGTGTCTCCGTTCTGGTCGATATCGTGGGGCAATGCTACGGCAGGCTGCCGGAAAAGATCGAGGCCCGCCTGTGCGGGCCCCGAGTCGGCGCGCCGCCGCTCAGTCTCAGGATGTCTCCTGGCGCACGTACTTCTCGCCGTCCCACACGATCCAGGCGCCCCGGGCGCCGCTGAACTGCCCCGCGACGTCGAGCTGCGTGCGGAGGATGTCCAGCTCCTCTTCCGTCGGCACCTCCATCGTCTCGATGTGGTCGGCGACTAGAGGCTTGTACTCGCACTCCTCCAGCACCTGCTCGACGGTCACGAACGGCGCGACGGCGATCACGCGAAGCCTGCGGTCTTCGTTGTAGTCGTAAATCGCCCACGGGGTGACGACCCTCCACGGGCCAGTGCCTCGTGGGAGGCCGGCGCGCTCGCGGGCGCCCGGCGTCCCGTCGAGGAAGCCGGGCGAGGAGATGAAGTCGACCCGCTCGACGAACTTGCGCTTCTCCTGGTCCGTCATCAGGATGGTCCGCCAGCAGAGCGCGGCGATGGAGTCGGCGCCGCCCGGCCCGCCGAAGCGTCGCATCTTCTCCCCGTAGGTGCCGATGGCGGTGGAGTTGATGTTGCCGTACTGGTCGACCTGCAGGGTGTTGAGGATGCCGTAGTCCATGAGCCCAAGCTGGGCGTGGTTCGCGGCGGTGTTCATGGTGCCCCACGCGAGCGCCCGATACCCGGCTCGGGACGACACCATCGTCATGATGGGGTCGAAGGGGAGCATCGGCTCGGGGGCGATGACGCCGTCCTCGGTGATGTACTGCGCCTGGGGCGCGTACAGCTTCTTTCCCAGCAGGATGGCGTACATGGGCCCGCCGCCGCCGGCGACCCAGTAGGTCTTGCCGTCCTCGATCATCTTGGCGACGGCGCAGGTCTGCATCTCCCGTTCGGAGAACGCGGTCGCTCGCGTCATGGCCGGTAGCCCTCCTTGATGGTGGCGCGCTTTCGCAGCTCCAGCAGCCTGCTGACCCCTACCAGCTTCTCGAGGAACTCCTGGTGGCTGGACGCGCCGTACACCCACTTGTCGAGATACGCCTTCGTCTGACCCGTCATCGTCGCGCCCACGACCTGGATGACATGGGCGGGGTCGGACGTGTAGTATCCCGCGCACTCGCCCGGGTACGCGCCGAACGGCGCCTCGACGACAGCGTCCACCACGTAGTACGGGATGGACGTGCGGCCGGGGTCGCGGCGGACCTCCTCCGTGTCCACGATCTCCTCGGCCGAGATGATGACCTTGCGAGAGGCCATCGCAGATTCGACGTGAGCGATGCCCGTGCCGAACACGCGGGCGTTGCCGTACACGTCGGCCTGCTGCACATGGATGATGGCGACATCGGGGTTGAGCGCGGGAAGCAGCGTGATGGGCTTCCCGGTGAACGGGTCCTCCACCAGCTTGGCGCCCGAATAGCGGAAGCCGTCGGTGCCGCCGAACGACCGGACCGGGATGAACGGCAGGCCCATCGCGCCGGCGTGGAGACGCATGGTCAAGACGGCGTTACTGTATTCGTAGACCTTGACCTTGCCCTCGTTCACGAGGCGGTCGATGGTCTGCCCGAACAGGAAGAAGCCGCAGTCGACCTTGCTGGCGCACCCGGCCTCTCCGAGGAGCGCGACGTCGACCCACGTGAACTTGCCGCAGATCCACAGGTCCTTCTTGCCCTGCCGGATGATCTCCCTGATGAGGGAAGCGGGGCCTCGCTGGAGGTAGTTGCAGTCGTAAACGAGATAATCACCGTCTTCGACGAATTTGGCGACTGCCTCCTGTTCGGACATCAGCTTGCTGACGAGGGCGCGGGACTTTCGGTCGCGGACCCATTCCCGGTGCGCGTCGGGGTCGACCGGGTGGTATTCCGCCATGCCTTCATCGAGGACTTTCAGCTCTCGCACCGCCTTCGCTCCTCCTTCCTTCAGCGCGGGTCGAGTATACGACAGGCCGTGGGACCGAGGAACGGACGTCCGGCGCTGTTCGTACAGCCGGAGCGTGACGACAATCGACGGGGCGCCCTTTGCTACCATGGACACGATGGACACGCAGGGTTCCGTTTCGATTCCCGGGCTCGCGATCGAGCGCGCGCAGGTGCGTTCCCGGCTCGCGATCGCACTCGGATTGACGCTGACGTTCATGGCCGTCGAGCTTGTGGGCGGCGTGCTGACGTCGTCGCTGGCCCTGATCGCCGACGCAGGCCACATGGCGACGGACGTCGGCGCCCTGTCGCTGTCGCTCTTCGCCATCTGGATGGCGTCGCGGCCGGCGCCTCCCGAGCGCACCTACGGTTACTACCGGGTCGAGATTCTCGCCGCGCTCGCTAACGGGCTCGGGCTCATGCTGCTGGTGGCGTACGTGCTCTGGGAGGCGGCCCAACGCTTCGCCGAGACGCCCGAGGTCGACGCCGGCCCGATGCTGGGGGTCGCGGGGGCGGGCCTGGGCGTGAACGTGGTCGTCGGACTACTGCTCGCGCCCGAACGGCGGCGCAACTTGAACGTGCGGGGCGCGTTCCTGCACGTCCTCGGCGACATCCTCGGGTCGGTCGGAGCGATGACGGCGGCCGCGGTCATTCTGGTCACGGGCGCCAACGTCGCTGACCCCGTCATCTCGGTGGTGATCGCGGGGCTGATCCTGTTCGGGGCCGTGCGTCTCGTCTGGGAGACGGTGGATGTGCTCCTGGAAACGACGCCGCGGCACCTCGACGTGACCCGTCTGAGCGAGGCGCTGCAGGGCATCGCCGGTGTGACCAGCGTGCACGACGTGCACGTCTGGACCGTGACCAGCGGGTTCATCGCCATGAGCGCGCACGTCTCAGTCGCGGGCGGGCCCGACCACGACGAAGTGCTCGTGCGCGCGCAGCAGGTGCTGCGCGATCGCTTCGGCATCGATCACGCGACGCTCCAGCTCGAAACGCCCGAAATCGAGGCGCGGCTGCCCGCGATCTGCCTGCCGGGCTCCGCGTGCGCGCTGGTCCACGGAAACGGCGAGCCGAGCGGCCGCGCCGCCCCCTCGCGAGCGTCTCACGCGTCTTCTTGAGCCGCGAGCCTTCCGTTCAGCGCTTCGTCCGCGTCGCGTAGCACGCGCGGCAGCCCTAGGGACGTGGAGCCGAGGGCCGCGGCCAGCAGCACCGCCGACGTCACGCACCAGAAGCAGATGGCCTCGATGACCTCGACCTCGAGGTACGTGAGGTAGGCGGAGTACACGGTCCCCGCCAGCGCGAGGAACCAGGCGCCGAATCCCCACCACCAGAGGCCTCGCATCGCCCATGCGGCGGAGCTCGTGAGCAGCCCGGCGTAGAGCAGGCCGCCCAGCAGAGCGATGGGCACGCCCGCGAGTTTGGCGTACTCGCTCTGCTGGACGGTTTGACATCCGTGCACCACAGCGCAGGCGACGGACCTATCGGCGTAGTGGGTGTACGTCAGGTACGCCGAGACGCCGAGGCCAGCGAGGGCGATGACCGCCGTGATGGTCCCGAGGACGCGGGCCGAGCGGATCACCTCTGCGCCTCCTCCTGGGCCTTCGCCAGCTCCGCTTCGATGGCGTCGACGAAGTCGCTGTACGGCACGTTGCCCTTGATCACCGTATCGTTGACGAAGAACGTCGGCGTCGAACTCACGCCGGCCTTCTTCGCCGCTTCGCGCTCGTCGAGGACGTCCTGCCGGTGTTTCTCGCTCTCCATGCACTGCTGGAACGCCTCGACGTCGAGGCCGACCTCCTGGGCGAGCTCCACCAGCTTCGCGGAGCTGTACACACCGCTGTTCTCCCTGCCCTGAATGCGGAAGAGCGCGTCGTGGTACTCCCAGAACTTGCCCTGATCCTCGGCGCACAGGCTCGCCTCGGCCGCGAGGACGGATTCGTCGCCTAGGAACGCGAAGTTGCGGAACTCGAGGCTCGCCTTGCCGGGCGTCACGTATTCGTCGACAAGCTTGGCCACTTTCTCCTCGGCCATCTTGCAGTAGGGGCACTGGAAATCGGCGTACTCGACGATCTTCACCGGCGCGTCGGCGTTCCCCAGGATGCGTCCCGGGGCGGTGACGGTGCGCTCGGGCGCCTTTGTCTCACCGCCGGTGAACTGCCCGGCGACGATGAGGCCGAGCACAACGACGACTGCGGCCACCGCCGCGCCTCCGATGAGGAACGGCGCCAGCGTGCGGCGGCGGAACGGGTCAGCCGAGCCCTTACGGGCCACGGCTCGAGGATTGCGCTTGGACATCGGAACGTTCTCCTCCCCGGCGGCGCGAACGCCGCCCTGTCACGTGACGACCTCGTTCACGCGACCTCGGGGCGAGGAGGCGGTTCGACGTCCTGCAGGGGCGTCTCGTAGCGGCTCTTCCAATCGGACGGGGTTGATGACGCGAACGGGGGCGGCGGCTCCAACCGCCTTTCCGTGGCGGGCGCCTGGGCCGCGAACTGGGCGAAGGGAAGGACCTTGCACCCGGTCGGGCCGCCGTCGCAGTTGTCGATGGAGACGTGCGCGGCCGGCGGCTCGGCCTGGCGCAACAGCGCCTGCGGCTGGACGAACGCGTGCAAGAACAGCGCCATGACGGCGATGGCGAACAGCCGCGATCGCCCGCGGAGGATATGCTCCAGCCGTGCCCTTCCCAGCATGGCTCTTCCTACATATAACGGCCGAACCCCTTCGCGTGACAGCCCCCATATGGCCCCAACTGCACGAACTTGCTCTGTGCCGGCTCGATCCGGAATCCTCAGGCGATGCCTACGCCGTTCGGCCATGGTCTCGCCGCACTCGCGCTCGCGGCGCTGGTTGGGCTCGACGAGCCTGCCGACCTGGCGTCGTTCGTCGGCGGGGCGGTGGCGCCGGACGGCGACCTTGTGGCCGGGCTGATCCTCCGGGGCGACCCCATGGAGCTGCATCGGCGGTTCGGCTCGCACTCGCCGCTGGCGCTGGGGCTCGCCGCGGCGGGCGCAGCGGCGCTCACCCGTGGACGGGCGCGAAGCGCGGCTTTGGCAGCGGCGGGCGCCGCCCTCCATCTCGCCATGGACTCGCTGCCCTGGCTCTACACAAAGGCGCAGTCGACGGCCGCGCGGGGATGGCCTCAGTTCATCAGGTCGGTGGTTCTGAACTCGGCGTTCGATATCGCGGTCCTGGCGCCCCTGGCCTACGCGGCCTGGCGCTGGCGTCGCGACCGCCGCTAGTCCCGGATGAGGTCCAGGAATTGCTTTAGCATCCGCGCGGTCGCGCCCCAGATGATGTGGTCGCCGTAGCGGAACGAGTGCACCGGCACATCCCGTCCCTGGATGCGCCGCACCTCGGTGATGAGGTTACGTTCGTCCAAGAGGTGCGGGATCGGCACCTCGAGAATCTCCGCGACTTCGTGGGCGTTGGGGCGAAACGGATAGGGCGCGGGCCGCGTCACAGCCCCCACGTACGGCGTGACGACGAAGTTGGACACCGTGACCATGTCGTCGAGGGAGCCGAACAGGGTCACGTCCCGGGGGTCGACGCCGATCTCTTCGTGCGTTTCGCGAAGGGCGCAGGCGTCGAGCCCCGGGTCGCCCTCGTCGAGGGCGCCTCCCGGGAACGAGATCTGGCCCTTGTGATGTTCGACGAGCTCTGTCCGGCGGGTCAGCAGCACGTGCAGGAGGCCGTCCTTCGTGTAGAGCGGAATGAGGACGGCCGCTCGCGGCAATCCGTTGTCGGGAATCGGTGTGGGAGCGTAGGCGCGCACGCGCTCCCGAATCTTCTCCAGCACGCTTCATTATGGGCCGAAGGGGGCGGCGGGCGGTAGCCGATGCCGCTCAGGGCGCGGGGCGGTCCACCGGCGTGAGCGCGAGGACCTCGTTCATGCTGCCCGAGCGGAAGCCGGCGAGGTCGAGCGTGACGTACCGGAAGCCGGCCTCCCGGACGCGCCGCACGACCTCGGTCCGGCATTGCGCGTCGAGCAGGAGCGCCATGTCGTCCGGCTCGACCTCGATGCGGGCGATGTCGCCATGGTGGCGGACCCGAAGCTGGCGGAACCCGAGCGCTCGTAGCGCCGTTTCTGCGGCGTCGACCTGGCGGAGCGCCTCCACCGTGACCGGCGTGCCGTACGGGATGCGGGACGCGAGGCAAGCCATGGCGGGCTTATCCCAGGTCGGCAGGCCGCGGGCCTTCGACAGCTCGCGGATTTCGGCCTTCGTCAGCCCGACCTCGATGAGCGGGCTGCGTACGCCGTGCTCTGCTGCGGCGACCCTGCCGGGCCGGTGGTCCCCGAGGTCGTCGACGTTGCAGCCGTCCAGGACGGCGGCGTACCCGCGTTCCCGGGCGAAGGCTTCGAGCAGCCCGTAGAGCTCGGTCTTGCAGTGGTAGCACCGCATCGGCGAGTTCTGGACGTAGCCCTTGCGGTCCATCTCGTGCGTGTCGAGGAGCTCGTGGCGGATGCCGATACGTTGCGCCAACGCGCGCGCTTCGGCGACCTCGGACTCCGGAACCGACGGCGACACACCGGTGACGGCGACGGCGCGGTCGCCCAGCACATCGAAGGCGACAGCGGCGACAAACGTGCTGTCGACGCCGCCTGAGAACGCGACCACGGCAGACCCGGTTCCGGCGATCAGATCGCGAAGGCGCTCCAATTTCGCGGTGAGCATCGAATTTCATCTTAGCACTCCGCTGGGGGCAAGGGCTGGCGTTCAAGGCGAACATGCGATGCGCCGATACCTTAGCGGGAGCGCCCGTGACGAAGAGCCAGCATCGTCCCGTTCATCTGCGCTTCGCGCTGGGAAGCCTATTGACCTGCCTGACGCTGTCCCTGGCTGCAGGCTACGTCGGTGGGTCTCTCGCCGAGACCGCCGTGTTCGCGGAGGCCGGCGCGAGCGTGGCCGAGGCCGTAGGACCGCCGATCGCCGACGCCGCGGACGGCACGCGGAACGCGGAGCTCGAGCGTCTGCTTCAGACCGCGCTCGACGGGCGGGTCGAGGCGGTGCGCGTCTTCGATGGCGGGGGCGAGGTCATCGCTCAGGCTGGCGTCGTTGGTGGGACTCCTCGCGACCCGCCTGACGTGCGCGCCGGCCAGACTGCGGTACGGGTGCGCGACGGTGCCATCGTGGCCTACTACGGCGGCGAGACGGCGGTCGTTGAGGTGCGCGTCGACCGAGCGTCGTCGGCGAGCGCCGCTGCGAACGCTCGTCTCGGCGTCTGGCTCCTTGCCGGCCTCGGCGGCGCGCTCACCTTCCTGGTGCTCCAGCCGGTGTACTGGTGGGTGAACCGAAGGGTGTACCGTGACCATGCCTGGCTCTCGTTTCTGTTCCGCCACAGCCAGGACCTGCGCTCGTCACTCGACCTGCAAGATGTGCTCGGACGCGTGGTCCACGACGCGACGACGATGTCGCGGAGCGCCGTCGGGTTCGTGGCGCTGGTCGACGAAGGAGACGAGTCCGAGCTTCTGCTGAGCGCGACCTACGACCGGGCGCAGGGCTTCGTGTCGCAGCACCGTCGGAAGGTCGACGACTGGTTTCTGCGCCGCGTCGTCGCCACGCAGGCGGTCGTGGTCGCCGACGCCCTGCGGGGGCCCTACCAGCCGCTCTTCGGCTACGAGCCCGTGGCGAGCCCGGCGGCGCTGGTATGCGCGCCGCTCGCCCGGCGCGAGCGCGTCGTCGGCGTGCTCGGCGTCATGCGCGAGAGCGGCCGTCCGTTCACGAACGAGGAAGTCCAGAAGGTGGTCGCGCTCGCGGAGCAGGCGGTCATGCCCGTCGAGCAGGCGCTCCTCTTCAGCAAGGTGCAGAGCTACGCTAGCGAGCTCGAAATCAGCTACGACAGCACCCTCAAAGCCCTGATGGCCGCCCTCGACACGAAGGACCAGGAGACAGAAGGCCACGCCGAGCGTGTGGCGCGGCTCACTGTCGCCGTCGCCCGGCACGTGGGCATCCCGGAAGAGCGGTTGCTCGACATCGAGCGCGGGGCGCTCCTGCACGACGTGGGAAAGATCGGCGTGCCCGACCACGTCCTGCGGAAGAACGCCGACCTCGACGAGGGCGAGTGGGAGGCGATGCGGCGCCATCCGCTGCTGGCGGGACTGATGGTCTCGAAGGTCGGATTCCTCGAGGGCGCGCTCCCCATCCTCCTGTACCACCACGAGCGATACGACGGCGCCGGGTATCCCTTCGGTCTGTCGGGCGACCGGATTCCCCTGGAAGTCCGCATCTTCAGCGTCGTCGACGCCTACGACGCGATGACGTCGGACCGGCCCTACCGCCGGGCGATGAGCCACGAAGAGGCGATGGAGGAGATCCGGCGCAACGCGGGAGCGCAGTTCGATCCCGAGGTCGTCAAGGCGTTCGAGCGTGCGATGTCGGAGATCGATCTCGGCGCCATCTGGGGGTCGAAGCCGGGCCGCATCGCCGACGGGGAGCACGCGGAGCGGGACGAAGCCGCGTGAAGCGCGCTCAGACGTAGCCCAGGGCCGCTGAAACTCCCAGGCCGAGCGCCGTCGCCATCGCGCCGACCGCCCAGAGCGTGCGGGTGACGCGAGGCTCGGGCCAGCCGATGGCTTCGAGGTGGTGGTGCAACGGCGCGATGGCGAAGACCCGCCTTCCCAGGCGCAAGGCCACGATCTGCACGAAGCTGGACGCCGCCTCGACGACGAAGACCAGCGAGACGAAGGCGAGTAGAACGATCTGGTCGGCCAGGACGCCCACGGCCGCGAGCAGGGCGCCCATCCCGAGCGCGCAGCCGTCGCCCATGATCATCCGGGCCGGGTAGAGGTTCAGGTACAGGAACGGGAGCAGCGCCGCGATGGCCACGAGGGCGGCGCCCGCGGTCGGCTCCTGGTCCGTCAGCGCCGCGGCCAGCGCGAGGGCGCCCATCGCCAGGATGAGCAGGGCGCCAGCCAGGCCGTCCAGCCCGTCGGTGATGTTCACCGCATTAGAGAGCCCGATCGTCGCCACAGCGGTGAGTGGGATGACCCAGGCGCCGAAGCTGAGCTCGTCGACGAGGGGCAGGGTGAGCGTGCGAGCTCCTGCGGCGTACACGGCCCACCCGGCCAGCGTGCCGGCGCCCGCCTCCATCGCCAGCTTGGGAAGCGCGCCCAGGTCCCGTCCGCGGCCCCGGCGCCGGCGGCGCACCTTGGTGATGTCGTCGATCAGCCCGATGAGGCCGAAGCCGACGAGCGCCGCAGCGGCGGCTCGCGTCTCCGGCTCCCACAGGACGAGGAGGGCGAGGAGGGTCACCACCACGCTGAGGGCGCCGCCCATATCGGGCGTGCCGGTCTTTCGCGCGTGGAGCGCCACGAACGTCCGGTTATCGATGTCGTCTCGAAGGGTGTGACGGACGCCGAAGTTGAAGCGCCGCAGCAAGAGGAGATTCAGGGGCTCCAGCGCCGCGGTCGCGAAGAGCGCCAGTGCGGCTGCGATCAGCGCTTCGTTCATGCCAGCGGGGCGAACGGGGCTCGTCGGTCCATCGACCGCAGTGTAGGCGATGGCCCGCGAACCCGTCATGGGCAGTAATCGAGATGCTAGACTGCGGTAGCAGGCGCAACCATAGCGGCCGCCCCGGCGCGGCCGTTCTTTGCGCCGCGCGAACGGACGATGGACCGACGACATATTCGAAACTTCTGCATCATCGCGCATATCGACCACGGGAAGTCGACGCTGGCCGATCGGTTCCTCGAGCTCACGGGCACGCTGTCCTCGCGGGAAATGGCGGAGCAGGTGCTCGACCAGATGGACCTCGAGCGCGAGAAGGGCGTGACCATCAAGGCGAAAGCAGTCCGCATGTGGTACCGCGCTTCCGACGGCGAGGAGTACGAGCTGAATCTGATCGACACGCCGGGGCACGTCGACTTCGCCTACGAAGTGTCGCGCGCGCTCGCCGCATGCGAGGGCGCCATCGTCGTCGTCGACGCCGCGCAGGGCATGCAGGCGCAGACGCTCGCCAACGTCTACATGGCGCTGGAACACGACCTCGTCATGATCCCCGTGGTCAACAAGATCGACCTCCCGATGGCCGAGCCGGAGCGCGTCGCCGACGAGCTGGTCCGGTCGCTCGGATTCCGGCGCGAAGAGATCCTGTTCGCGTCGGCGAAGGAAGGCACGGGATGCCGCGAGATCCTGGAAGCGGTCGTGCAGCGCGTGCCGCCACCAGCAGGCGACGAGCGCGCGCCGCTTCGGGCGCTCATCTTCGACTCGAAGTACGACCCGTACAAGGGGGTCCTCGCGTACGTCCGCGTGGTCGACGGCGAGCTCGGCCCGCAGGAGCCGCTGCGTCTCATGGCCACGGGCCGCGTCGTGGAGCCGCTCGAAATCGGCGTATTCCGGCCTGCGCTCACAGCGACGGAGCGGCTCACTACGGGGGAAGTCGGGTATGTCGCGACGGGCCTCAAGGACGTGCGGGAAGTGCGGGTGGGTGACACCATCACTCTCGACGCGCGACCGGCGACGGCGCCGCTGCCTGGCTACCGGCCTGCGAAACCGATGGTGTTCGCCGGGCTGTACCCGCAGCAGGCCAATGACTACAACCTGTTGCGCGACGCGCTCGACAAGCTGAAGCTGAGCGACGCGTCGCTGGTCTACGAGCCCGAGTCCAGCGTAGCCCTGGGGTTCGGGTTCCGCTGCGGATTCTTGGGCCTGCTACACATGGAGATCGTCCAGGAGCGACTGGAGCGCGAGTACGGCATCGACTTGCTGGCGACGGCCCCCAGCGTCGAGTACGAGGTCACGAAGACCGACGGGACCGAGCTCGTGGTGGACAGCCCGGCGCAGCTCCCGCCGCCGCAGGAGATCGCCGAGATCCGCGAGCCGTGGATGAACATCACCATCATCTGTCCGGACCGCTACGTCGGCGCCGTCATGGAGCTGGTCACGTCGCGCCGGGGCGTGTACCGGCGCATGGATTACCTGGACGTGGCGGGAGACGGCTCGGGCCCGGCTCGGGGCGAGGCGCGCGTTCTTCTCGAGTATCAGGTGCCGCTGGCCGAAATTCTCGTCGACTTCTACGACCAGTTGAAGTCCCGCACCCAGGGATACGCGAGCCTGGACTACACCTTCTCGCACTACGCGCCCGCCAACGTCGTCAAGCTGGACATCCTCGTGAACGGCCAGCCCGTAGACGCGCTGTCGCTCATCGCGCACCGCGAGCACGCGGTCCAGCAAGGCCGGCGTCTGGTCGAGAAGCTCCGCTCGCTCATCCCGAGGCAGCTGTTCGACGTCCCCATTCAGGCCGCCATCGGCGGACGCGTCGTCGCCCGCGAGACCATCCGGGCGGCGCGGAAGAACGTGCTCGCGAAGTGCTACGGGGGCGACGTGACGCGCAAGCGCAAGCTGCTGGAGAAGCAGAAGGAAGGCAAGAAGCGCATGAAGCGCGTGGGCAACGTCGAAATCCCGCAGGAAGCGTTCATGGCGGTGCTGCGCCTCGACCAATGACCTCGCGACGCTTGGACACGGCGCCGGCGCACGGTGGCCGGCGAGGAGCGCCCGTATGACGCCGGACATGACGGAACCGCCGTCCGAAGCCTCCCCTCAGCGTCCGCGCCGGCGGGAGGCTCGCGGGGAACGCCGCGCCCGCCAGCTTTCGCAGGCCCTCAATCCCTTCGACGGTGTCCCGCCGCCGGTTCCTGTGCGCCAGCGGGCCGTGCTCGACGAGCCCGTGACGCCCGCACAGGAGCGGGCGATGCGCAACCTCTGGTGGGACGGCTTCTTCGCCGAGTCCAGCGAGACCATCTGGCTCCAGTACTTCTCCCTGTACGCGCTCGCCTTCGGGGCGAAGACGTGGCTCATCGGCCTGCTCTCAGCGGTGGGAGGACTGCTGGCGGCGGCGTCGATGTGGCCGGGCGCGCACGTGGCCGAGCGCACCAGGCGCTACAAGCGGATCGTGCTTTTGACGGGAGGAAGCGCGGGGCGGCTGCTCTTCCTCGGTCTCGTGGCCGTCCCGTGGTTTCTGTCGGACGAGGCCGCTCTCGGGGCGCTCGTGGCGGTGGCGATGGGCCGCGGCTTCTTCGGAAGCGTGGCCATGCCTGCATGGAGCGCCTTCGCCGCCGAATTCGTGCCCCCCGGGCTTCGGGGGAGGTACTTCGGCTCGCGCAACTTCGCGCGCCAGGTCGCGGGCCTCGTCGTCGCGCCCCTCGCCGGCCTGCTCATCCATCGCGTGGGCGGGCTCGAAGGGTGGCAGCTCGCGTGGGCGCTGGCCTTCGTGCTGGGGGCCGTCGCCACCGTGTTCTACGCCCGTATCCCCTCCGAGGCGGCTGTCGGCGTCCGGGAGGAGCCGGAGCCACGACCTTTGAGCGAGCCGCGCGCTGGACCGCTCCGCGACCCCAACCTGCTGTGGCTCACGCTCGCCCTGGGACTGTTCCACACGAGCGTGATGCTCGCAGGGCCGTTCTTCAGCGTCTACCTCGTGACGAAGCTCAATGCGTCGGTGCTGTGGGTGGGCATTACCGCTGCGGCCGTGCCTATTGGCGGGATCGTGGCGCAGCCGCTCATCGGTCAGATCAACGATCGTCGCGGCGCGAAGTGGCTCTTGGTGACGAGCGGCCTGCTTCTTCCTCTGCTTCCCTGGTTCTGGATGATCGTGACGGAACCCTGGCACGTGATCTTTATCAACCTCGCCGCGGGGGCGCTCTGGGGAGCCAACCTGTTGGCCACGTTCAACCTCACTCTGGCCATCAGTCCCCCGGACCGGCGGGCCGCTTACTCGGCCGTGCAGCAGGGAGCGGTGTTCATCGCGAGCGCGGTGGGCCCGCTCATCGGTGGACCGCTCATCGGGCTCGCCGGGTATCGCACCGTGTTTTTCCTCTCGGGCCTGGGCCGTCTTATCGCGACGGCGCTACTCGCCCGCACAGTGCAGGAGCGTGTCGCCGTCGCAGCACCCGCACCGGCGAGCTGACGACGGTCTGCGTCGGCGCCGGCGGGTCCGTTACAATTCGAGCGCAGTGGACGAACACGCGCTCAAGACGCTGGAATTCGAGAAAATCGTCGACCGTCTCGCCCGGCTGACCTCGTTCTCGGCGTCGCGCGAGCTGGCCCTAGCGTTGCGCCCGTCGAACGACTTCGACGAGGTCGTGCGACGCCAGCGGATGACAGCGGAAGCCCGACGGCTCCGCGAGATGAAGCCGCGCGTCGGCGTGGAGGGCGCGCGCGACGTGCGCGAGCTTGCCCGGAAGGCGGCCCTGGGGGGCGTGCTGGAGCCTTCGGAGCTTCTGGAGATCGCCTCGTTGCTGGCTGCGGCGCGCGAGGCGCACGCCACGCTCTCCCGCCTCGGGGCGGCGCTGCCGTTGCTCGCCGGGGTCGCCGCCCGGATCGAACCGCAACCCGGACTGCTCGATCTCATCGGCCGTAGCGTCAACCAGCGGGCCGAGGTCACGGACGCCGCGAGCCCGATGCTGGGCATCTTGCGGCGCGACATCCGCATCGCGCACGACCGGCTCTCCAGCCGCCTGCAGGAGATCCTCGCGGCCGGCGTGGCGCGAGGTTGGGTACAGGAGCCCATTATCACCATGCGGGACGGCCGGTACGTCATCCCCGTGAAGGCCGACTTCCGCGGGCAGATCAAGGGCGTCGTGCACGATGTGTCCTCTTCCGGAGCGACGGTGTTCGTCGAGCCGCTCGCGGTGGTGGACCTGGCGAACCAGTGGCGGGAGCTGCAGCTCGAGGAGCAGCGAGAGGTCGAGCGCGTCCTGCGGCGGCTCAGCGCGGAGGTCGGCGCCCGAGCGGACGCGATCATCGCCTCGGTGGAAGCGCTCGCCGAAATCGACCTCGCCCTGGCGAAAGCGCGTCTGGGGGACGAGCTGGGCGCGCACGAGCTGCCCTACGCCGGCGAAGATCAGCCGTGGTTGACGCCGTCTCCGGGGGAGCTGCATCTGCTGAACGCGCGACACCCGCTCCTGAAAGGAGATGTCGTGCCGGTCACGGTGACCGTGGGCGGCGGCTACCGTGTGCTGCTCATCACCGGGCCCAACACGGGAGGTAAGACGGTCGCGCTGAAGACTGCGGGGCTGCTGACGCTCATGGCGTGCGCGGGGCTGCCGGTCCCGGCCGACGCCGGTTCCCGGGTTCCCGTCTTTCGCGCGGTCTACGCGGACATCGGGGACGAGCAGAGCATCGAGCAGTCGCTCTCGACGTTCAGCAGCCACATGACCCACATCATCCGCATCCTGCGCGAGGCGGACGAACGCAGCCTCGTGCTTCTCGACGAGCTCGCCGCGGGCACCGACCCCATCGAGGGCGCCGCACTTGCGCGCGCCGTGCTGGAGGAATTGTTGCGGCGGGGCAGCGTGACGGTGGCGACGACTCACCATGGTGAGCTCAAAGCCTTCGCCCACGCCACGGAGGGCATCGTTAACGGCAGCGTGGAGTTCGATCCGGTCACCCTGGCGCCGACCTACCGGCTCACGATCGGCCTTCCCGGGCGCAGCAACGCGCTCGCCATCGCCGAGCGGCTGGGGCTGCCGAGGGAGGTCATCGATGCCGCGCGCCGGCACCTCAGCGCCGAGCATCTCCAGGTCGAATCTATGCTCGCCGAGATTCAGCGCGAGCGGCGCGAGGCCGAGGAGGAGCGCCGGAGCGAGCGGCTGGCGCGCGACGAGGCGGAGCGCATCCGCGCGCGGCTCGAGGAAAAACTCCAGGCGATCGAGGAAGAGCGCGCCCGCATCGTTGCCCGCACGGTCGAGGAGCTGGAGCGTGAGCTCGCGGACACGCGCCGGGCGCTCAAGGAGGCCAAACGTGAGGCCGAACGCCAGCGGCTGGCGCGGGCGGCCAGGCGGCTGCAGGAGGCTATCGCTCGGGCCGAGGAGGCGAAGCGCGTCGTCGAGCGGCGAACGGCGCCGAAGCGCCGGGAGGCTCGGCGTGCGCCGCCGGGCCCGCCGCCGTCGGAGATCCGGGCGGGCGACCTGGTGTGGATTCGCGGTATGGAGCGCTTCGGTGAGGCGCTGGGGCCCCCTGCGGACGGCGAGGTCGAGATCCGGCTCGGTCCGCTCCGCAGCCGGATCCGGCTCGACCAGGTGGAGCGCGTACAGCGGCCCCACGTGAAAACGGGCCCGAGAATCGAAGTCGTCGCGCCTCCGCCGCCGGCCGTGGCGCCGGAGATCGAGGTGCGAGGCCAGACCATTGAGGAGGCGCTGCCCCTGGTCGAACGGCATCTCGATGACGCGTTCCGCGCCGGCCTCGCGACGACGCGCGTCGTGCACGGCAAGGGCACCGGCACGCTCCGCCGCGAGATCCGGCATCTGCTGGAGCGTCACCCGCTGGTTCGCGCCTTCGAAAGCGCCGAGCCGTTCGAGGGAGGCGACGGGGTGACGGTCGTGCACCTGGCGGTGTGAGCCGATGATCACCGTGCTCGCGGGCGGCGTCGGCGCCGCGCGCTTTCTCGAGGGGCTGGTCTCCGTCGTCGATCCGGCGCGCGTCACCGTGATCTCCAACGTCGGTGACGACGAGGAGTTCTTCGGGCTGCACGTGTCCCCCGACATCGACATCGTGGTGTACACGCTCGGCGGCGCCGTGGACGAGACCAAAGGTTGGGGCCTGCGGGACGAAGGATTCGCCTGCCTGGAACGGTTGGGCGCGCTGGGACACGACACCTGGTTCGCCCTGGGCGACCGCGACCTTGCCACCCACGTCCATCGGACCGCGCTGCTTCGCGAAGGACGCACGCTAAGCGAGGCGACGGCGTCCATCGCGCAGGCCTTCGGCGTGCGGTGCCGGCTGCTTCCGGTCACCGACGACCGGCTGCGCACAGTAGTGGACACGGACGCCGGGACACTGTCGTTCCAGGAATACTTCGTAAAGCGCGGCTGGCAGGACGAAGTCCGCGCGGTCCGTTTCGACGGCGCGGAGGCGGCGCGCCCGGCCCCGGGCGTCATCCAGGCGATTCGCGAGGCGGAGGCGGTGATCGTGGCGCCGAGCAACCCCATCGTGAGCATCGGCCCGATTCTGGCGGTCTCGGGCGTACGAGAAGCCCTGCGGGAGACGGCGGCCCCCGTCGTGGCGGTCAGCCCCATCGTCGGAGGGCGGACGCTCAAGGGTCCGGCCGACCGCATGCTGCGCGCGCTGGGCCACGAGCCGTCGGCCGCGGCCGTCGCCGCGCTGTACGCCGATTTCCTGGACGCGCTCATTGTCGACCGCGTGGACGCCCACCTGGGTGAGCGCGTCGAGGCGCAGGGCGTGCGTGCGGTGGTGGTGGACACCGTGATGCGCGGTCCCCGGGAGAAGGAGGCGCTGGCGAAGGCGGCGCTCACGGCGGCGGGAGCGATCGGATGAAGTGGGCGCTCATCCCGGTGAAGGACCTGCGCACGGCGAAGGAGCGGCTCGGCGGAACGCTGTCCGAGCGCGACCGCGAGCGGCTCGCCCTCGCGATGCTGCGCGACGTCATCGCCGCGGCGGCGCAGGTGGTGGACGGTGTCGCCGTCGTGAGCCGGGATTCGGAGGCGTTGTGGACCGCGCGGGATGCGGGCGCGACGCCGTTGCTGGAATCGGCGAACGCATCGGGCCTCAACGCGGCGCTCGAATGGGCAAGCCGCTCGCTGATGCGCCGGCGCTCGTGCGATACGCTGCTCATCGTGCACGCCGACGTGCCCCTGGCGCGGGCGTACGACCTGCGCGGCGTGCTCGACGCGTTGATCGACAGCCCCTGCGTGGTCGCGGTGCGATCGCACGACGGGGGGACGAATGCGCTGGCGCTCCGTCCGCCCGACGCCATCCGCCTGCGGTTCGGTCCGCGGAGCTTCGACGCTCATGCGGAGGAGGCGGAAGCGGCCGGGGTGCGGTTTGTCAGCCTCCAGAACGAGCGCATCGCGTTCGACGTGGACCGCCCCGAAGATCTGATGGCGCTCCTGGCGCGGCCGCCGGGAGGCGCGACCGGCGAGCTCGTGCGCGCCATCCTTCCTGCGAGCGCATGATGGACGCGATCGAAGCGATCCGCACCCGGCGGTCGATCCGGGCGTTTCTACCCCGGCCGGTGCCCGAAGGGCTCGTCGAGGAGCTCGTGGCGCTGGCGTGCGCGGCTCCTGCCCCGCATCACACGCAGCCCTGGCGATTCGTGACGCTGGGCGCGGAGGCGCGCGAGACGCTCGCGGAAGCGATGGGCGCGGCGTGGCGGAGCGACCTCGAGCGCGACGGCGTTCCCGCTGAGCGCATCCAAGCGCTGCTCGCCCGGTCGCGAGCGCAAATCCTGAGGGCGCCGGCGCTCGTGCTGGGCGGCCTGGTCGACGAGGGGCTCCGGCGGTGGCCTGACGAGCGACGGCGTCAGGCGGAATGGGGGCTGGCCATGCACAGCTTCGGGGCAGCCCTGCAGAATCTCATGCTCGCAGCGCACGCGAAAGGGCTCGCCTCGTTCTGGATTTCGGCGCCGCTGTTCTGCCCCGACGCGGTGCGTCGCGCGCTCCTTCTTCCGGAAGCGTTCGTGGCGCAAGCGCTGGTCGCGCTCGGATACCCCGACCCATCGTACCGGCCGCGGGATCGACCGCCGCTCCTGGTCGAGCGGGTCCTGGAGCGCCGGTAGAGGCGGCATGCGTCGGTTCGCTATGCTGCGGGCTACTGCGAAGGAGGCCCCATGTCCGCCGGGTCGTTGGTCGGAGAGGTGGTCGCCGTCTGTTCGAGCCCTCGGGGCGGCGTACCCAAACGGCCGCGAGAGCGCATCGTGCTGACCGCCTACGGCGTGGACGGCGATTACCATGCCGGGCCGACGCGGGTGAATCGCCGCGGCGAGACCGAGCCGAATCGGAGACAGGTCACCGTCGTCTCCGCAGAGGTGATCGAGGCGCTCGAACGCGAGCTGGGCTGCGCGATCCCGCGCGGCGGGTTCGGGGAGAACATCCTCGTGCGCGGTCTGGGCGATCTGGCCTGGCTCGAGGAGGGGGACGTGCTCGAGTTCGGTGGGGGCGCCGCCATCGAAATTACCGGACATAACAATCCCTGCGCGAATCTGCAGATCTGGCATCCCGACATGGTGAAGGCCGCGTACGGCCGGCGCGGCGTGCTGGCGGTGGTGACGCGGACGGGTTCGGTCGCCCCGGGCGAGCGCGTGACCGTCCGTCGGCGAGCGCCGAGCCCGTCGTGACGTCGCGCCAGCCCGGCGTCGGCGGCCCAGTGTCTGCCGGGCATCTGCGGAACGCCCCGGCTTGCGAGAAAGGAGGCTCCCAGTGAACGACCACGGACCGGTCGCCGCGCGCATCATCAACTCCGTAGTCGAGGGCTTCCGCGGCCAGTTCATGGCGCACACGGTCTACGGCGAGCCCGTGAGCCGCGACGGCGTCACCGTGATTCCTGCCGCGACGGTGCGTCTCGCGTTCGGTGGCGGAGGAGGCGGCGGGGGCGGCGTCCAGCGGACCGCGGTCGAAGGCCAGGAGCCGCGCGAGGGATACGGCAGCGGCGGCGGAGGCGGAGGCATGGGGCGAATGAGCCCCGCGGGCTTCATCGAGATCTCCGATCGGGGCGCTCGCTGGGTGCCGGTGGAGCCGTCGCCGCAAGAGGTGGCGCTTCGACTGGCGCTGCTCGTCGCGCTCCTGCTGCTTGCGCGGCGTGGCATGCGCGGGGTACCGTTCGCCCGATTGTTCCTGGCGCGGCGTGCCGCCTCGCCGGTGCTGCCCTGAGCGCGACGATGGGCAACGACGCTCGCGACCTTCCCTACTGGCTCGCCTTCGGCCGTATCCCGAGGTTCGGGCGGGTACGTCTTTCGCTCCTCGAGCGGCGCTTCGGGACGCTCGAGCGCGCGTGGTCGGCGTCGCCGGGCGCGCTGAAGGCGGCGGGCCTCGACGACGGCAGCGTGCGGGCGCTGATCCAGGCGCGGGACGAGATCGACCCGCAGGCCGAGCTCGAGCGGCTCGAGCGCGCCGGCGTCACCGCGCTCACGTGGCACGACGAGCGCTATCCACCGCGCCTCAAGGAGATCGACGACCGGCCGCCGGTCCTCTACGTGCGCGGCGAGCTGACCCCGGCGGACGAGTGGGCGGTGGCGATCGTCGGCACGCGCAGGGCCAGCGTGTACGGCCGCCAGGCCGCGGAGCAATTCGCCGCCGACCTGGCCCGGAACCGGGTGACCGTCGTCAGCGGCCTGGCGCGCGGCATCGATGCGCTGGCGCACCGGGCGGCGCTCGAAGCGGGCGGACGGACCATCGCGGTGCTGGCCTGCGGCCTCGATCTCGTGTACCCGCCGGAGCATCGCCGGTTGGCGGAGGAGATCGCTAGCCGAGGCGCTGTGGTGAGCGACTACCCGCTCGGCACGCAGCCGCGAAGCGAGTACTTCCCGCGGCGGAACCGCATCCTGAGCGGCATGAGCCTCGGCGTGCTCGTCGTCGAGGGCGACGTCGACAGCGGCGCGCTGATCACCGCGAGGCGGGCGCTAGAGCAGAATCGCGAGGTCTTCGCCGTCCCGGGCCCAATCTACTCACCCGCCTCCCGGGGACCCAACAAGCTCATCCAGGACGGCGAGGCGAAGCTCGTGATGCGGGTGGAGGACGTGCTCGAAGAGCTGAACCTGAGTATGGCCGGCCATCAGCTCGAGATGGCCGAAATCGTGCCGGCGGACGAAACCGAGAGCGTCCTACTGCGGTTGTTGTCCCACGAGCCGATACACATTGATGAAGTCCGGCGGGAAAGCGGGCTTCCCATTGCGACGGTCAGTTCGGCCCTTGCTATGCTGGAACTCAAGGGCTTGGTCCGCCAGGTCGGACAGATGAACTACGTCCGGGCTCGCGAAGCGCCGGCCATGTACCGGGCCTGACCGCGAGCTTCGCGGGAGCCCTCGGGACAACGGAGCAGGTGTGGCCAACAGCAAGAAGAGGAACAACAACGCCAAGCATCTCGTGATCGTCGAGTCGCCGGCCAAGGCGCGCACGCTCTCGGCCATCCTCGGCCCCGAGTACGACGTCCGGGCCTCCGTCGGGCATATCCGCGATCTACCGAGGTCGACGCTCGGCGTCGACATCGAACGCGGCTTCCAACCGCGATACGTGGTGCCGCCGGAAAAGCGCGACGTCGTCAGACAGCTCAAGGAGGCCGTCGGCAAGGCGGACCTCGTCTACCTCGCGACCGACCCCGACCGCGAAGGCGAGGCCATCTCCTGGCATGTGGCGCAGGCGACCGACCTCGAACCGGGGCGGTACCGCCGCGTCGTGTTTCACGAGATCACCCCGGAGGCCGTCAAGGACGCGTTCCGGCATCCGCGCGACATCGACGGCCGCCTGGTGGACGCGCAGCAGGCGCGCCGGGTGCTCGACCGCCTCGTGGGATACAAGATCAGTCCCCTTCTGTGGCAGAAGATTCGGCGCGGCCTCTCTGCGGGCCGGGTTCAGTCGGTCGCGCTGCGCATGATCGTGGAGCGTGAACGCGAGATTCAGTCGTTCCAGCCGCAGGAATACTGGACCATCGACGCCCTGCTGGCGAAGCCGGGCTCGCCCGACACATTCACCGCGCGGCTGTACGGGCGCGCCAGCGCCAAGAAGCTCGAGATCGGAAGTGAAGCGCAGGCGTCGGCCCTCGTGGCCGAGCTTCGCGACGCCTCTGTACGGGTTCGCGCGGTCACGACGCGGCAGGTGAGACGCCGCCCGCAGCCGCCGTTCACCACCAGCACGCTCCAGCAGGAGGCGTCCCGCCGGTTCGGCTTCACGGCGAAGCGGACCATGGCGCTCGCTCAGGCGTTGTACGAAGGCGTCGACGTCGAGGGCGACGGGCGCGTCGGGCTCATCACATACATGCGGACCGACTCACTGCACATCGCGGAGTCGGCCCGGCGCGAGGCCCGCGAGTACATCGCGCGTACGTGGGGCGAGAGCCATCTGCCAGCGTCGCCCCGGGTGTACAAGACCAGGACGAAAGGGGCGCAAGAGGCGCACGAAGCGATTCGCCCCACGTCCATCGCGCGCACGCCTGACTCG
>JBBING010000010.1:0-50150 GCA_037444005.1 Chloroflexota bacterium | reverse complement strand
CGGGGCGTCGACGGCCGCGAACGCGCGTCCTACACTGGACCCACCACTGAGCACGGGGAGGATCTGACGTTGCCGCGGCTGTTCACGGTGCAGGAAGCCGAAGCCCTGCTACCCGAGCTCACCGAGATCGTGCAGGGGTTGCAGGAGCGGAGCCGCGAGCTCCAGGCCATCCGGCGCGAGCTTGCGGCCGCCGCGCGGCGAGCGAGCGGGAACGGACACCTCGAGAAGGGCGCCTCTGAAGGGTCCCGGCGTCGCGCCGAGGAGCTCGTCGCCGAGATCAACCGCCTGCATGCCCGCATCCTGGCGCTGGGATGCGAACTCAAGGGCATCGAAGAAGGGCTCATCGACTTTCCGGCCGAACGCGACGGCCGGACCGTGTACCTCTGCTGGCGGCTCGGAGAGCCGGGCATCGCCTGGTGGCACGAGCTCGACGCCGGGTTCGCGGGCCGCCAGCCACTGTGATGCAGGTGAAGCGTCACGGACCCGGCGGACGCCCCGCGCCGTCGGCTGCGACGACATCACCGCGTCCCGCTGTTCCTCAAACGCATCATGCGCTAAGCTTGTGACGGTGCGCACAACCGGCGCCGCCGGAACAGGCGCTCCGAACGCCAGATCACACCGGGCAAGCCGGGCCCGGAGAGGAGGAACGATGAAGCGCATCGGGTTCGTAGCGGCTCTCGCAGCCGCGTTCACGGTCGTTGCCATCGCCGCAGCGGCGTGTGGCGGCGGAGGCGGCGACGAGGGCGGAAGCTCGGGCGGAGGGTCCACCGGGTCGCCGACGCAGCCTTCGGGCGGCGGCGCAACCCCGTCGAGCGAGCTGACCATCGTCGGAAAGAACACGCTCTTCGACAAGAACGAGCTCGTCGGGAAGGCGGGCGAGATCACCATCACGTTCGACAACCAGGACGGCGGCGTGCCCCATGATTTCGCGATCTTCGAGAGCGAGGACGCCGCCAACGCGGGTGAGGAGCCCATCGCCGCGACCGAGATCGAAAACGGCCCCGTCACCCAGACGCTGAAGGTGACGCTCGAACCAGGCGAGTACTTCTACCGGTGCAATGTCCATCCGACCACGATGACGGGAACGCTGAAGGTCGTGTCGTAGTCGAGACGCGGGCCGGAACGTCCGCGCCTGTGGCAGCATGGAGGGAGAAGCGATGCGGAAGAAGCTCGCGCTGGCCGCCGGCCTGCTGAGCCTCGCGGCCGTCGGCTGGATTGCGGCGGCGTGCGGCGAAGGCCTGTCGTCCGCCGATAAGACGGCCACCGCCGCCATCATCCTGGGGGAGACGCCCGTTCCGACGCCGACGAAGGCCCCGGCGTCGCCCACGCCGGCGCCGGGCGAGACGCCGAAACCCACGGAGGCGCCGTCGGAAAGCCCGCCGGCCGAGGGCGTGATCACGCTGGTCGCCAAGAACATCCTCTTCGACAAGACCGAGATCACCGCCAAGGCGGGCGAGATCACGTTCGAAGTGGACAACCAGGACGGCGGCGTGCCGCACAACCTCGCGATCTACGAGAGCGAGGATGCCGCCAACGCAGCCCAGCCGCCCATCGCCGCGACGCCCATCGAAAACGGCCCGGTCGTCCAGACACTCAAGGTGACGCTCGAGCCGGGCGAGTACTTTTTCCGCTGTGACGTGCACCCAACCACGATGACGGGTACGCTCGTCGTCGAGTAGCGCAATTCCCCCGCATCGACCGTCCCGAAGGCCCGCTCCGCGCGGGCCTTCCGCTTCTTCACCGCGCGAAAGCGGTCGTGCTAGGATGCGGACATGAGACATCGCGAAGAGCTGAGCGTCCTCACGTCGGCCCCGGATCACGAAGTGCCTCTCGACCGGGCCGCGCTGGTCATCGCGCAGGAGGAATACCCCCAGCTCGACGTCCAGGCGTACCTCGACCGGCTCGACGCGATGGCCACCGAGCTGGCGGCGGAGATCGACCTCGAGACGGGACCGCGCGCGGCGCTGCGCGACCTGAGCGCCTTCTTGTTCGAGCGTCAGGGGTTTCGCGGCAACACCGAGGATTACGAGGACCCGCGGAACAGCTACCTCAACGACGTGCTCGACCGGCGGCTGGGGATTCCCATTTCGCTGAGCGTCGTCTATATCGCCGTCGCCCGGCGGCTCGGCCTCGATGTGAAAGGCGTCGGGCTGCCGGGTCACTTCATCGTGAAGTTCGACACCCCGGACGAGACGCTGTTCGTGGACCCGTTCCACGGAGGCCGGTTCATCTCGCGTGAGGAGTGCTTCCAGCTCGCTGAGCGCGCGCTGGGACGCCGGGTGGCTCGCAACGACGCCCTCCTCGCGGCCGCGACGAACCGCCAGATTCTCACCCGCATGCTGTACAACCTCAAGGCCGTCTACCTGAAGCGGGGCGACCTGCGGAGAGCTCTGGGCGTGTCGGAGCTCATTCTTGCGATCTTTCCCTGGGACCTCGACGAACTCCGGGACCGGGGCATGCTGCATCATCGGCTCGGGGAGAACGCGGCCGCCCGCCGGGACCTCGACCTCTACCTCCGGTATCGCGGCGACGCGCGGGACGCGGACGCGGTGCGCCGAACCTTGGACGCCATCCGTTCTCGCCGCGAGTGAAGGCGCGGCGTGTTATGCATGGCGAATCTTGCGCCTCGCGGGGCGCTACGAGAGAATGTGGCGTCGATCAACCCGCGTCATCGTCGCAGCTCCGGGAAGGTGGTGTGATGCAGCAGGTCGCTCTGGAAACGGGCCGCAGGCAACGGATTGCCACCCACGAAGCGTCCCGTTCGATCGTGGTTTGCGAGGCCTTGGAATTCGAGACCAGCGACGCGCCTCAGTTCATCGACATCACCGACGACGTCGCCGCAGTCGTGGCCGATTCCGGCATCGCCTTCGGGCAGGTCGCTATCTTTTCGACGCACACCACGGCCGCCATCAAAATCAACGAGAACGAGCCGCTGCTTCTGCGGGACATGGCCCGAACCCTGCGGCAAATCGCGCCCGTCAACGCCTATTACGAGCACAACGATTTTTCGAGGCGCACGGTCAACATGAACGAGGACGAATGCGCCAACGGGCACTCGCACTGCCAACACCTGTTTCTCGGCGCGAGCGAGTGCGTGCCCGTCATCAACGGCCGGATGACGCTGGGCCAGTGGCAGCGCATTTTCCTCATCGAGCTGGATCACCCCCGGCAGCGCCGGGTGCTCGTGAACGTGGTCGGCGCCGCGGCCAGCCAGGAGTGAACGGCGCTTCCCTGTGACCGACGGTTCCCGCCCGAACGCCCGACCCACTTGTGAAGGGTCGCGCCCCCTGCTCATCGCGCACGCGTGCAACAGCGAGCGCGCCCTCGTGCGAGCGTTCGACGCCGGCGCCGACGCCGTCGAGGCGGACGTGTGGCTCGAGGGGGACCGTCTGACCCTGCGGCACGAGCTGCGGCTGCCGCACGTGCCGCTCCTCGTCGACAAATGGTATGTCCGCCGGGCGCGAGGGCTCATCGAGCTGCCCGACCTCGTCCGAGAGGTCGACGGCCGCGCCGGGCTCTTTCTGGACCTCAAGAGCCGTGGCGAGCGCATGGCGCGCGCTGTGGCCGCCGCCATCGAGCGTCTCAGCCGGCCCCTCGTGCAAGTGTCGTCGCGTCACTGGGACCTGCTCGACACGCTTGGAGAGGCGCTTCTGGGCCTGTCGATCTGGTATTCGGTCGGCAGCCGCCCAGAGCTCGAGGCGCTGTTCGACCGGGCGCGCCGGGGTCGCGCGACCGCTGACGGCGTGTCGCTCCGCCACCGCCTGCTAGAGGCGGACGTCGCGCGCCGGTTGCGCGAGATGGGACTCCGGATCTACGCCTGGATCGTGCCCGACCCCGCCCGAGGCGAACGCCTCGCGGCGCTGGGCGCTCACGGGCTCATCGCAGACGACGTGCGCCTGTGGGGCGCGCCCGCGGCAGACGCGCTCGCCCTCGCGCCCGTCCCCGTCCGCGACTTCCCGTAGTCGACACGACCCAACGACGGCGTCTGTGTAGAATGGGCGGCGTCTGAGGAACGCGCTCGCGGAGGAGGTCGTGATGCCTCACATCGACGTCGACGGCGTCCCCATCAACTACATCGACGAGGGCAGCGGGCCCGCCATCGTGCTCGTCCACGGCTTCGCGAGCAGCCTGCAGGGGAACTGGCGCGGCCCCGGCGTCGTCGACGCGCTGACGCGCGCCGGCCGCCGGGTCATCGCCCTCGACTGCCGCGGTCATGGCCGTAGCGGCAAGCCCCACGACCCGGAAGCCTACGGCGGCACGAAGATGGCCGACGACGTCATCGCCCTTATGGACCACCTGGGGATCGGGCGCGCCGACCTCTGGGGCTATTCGATGGGCGGGTTCATCGCCGCATCGCTGCTCGTGCGGCACCCGCACCGGTTTCGCTGCGTCATCCTTTCCGGCGTGGGTGACGGGCTTCTCACGGGTGGGCGGAGCCGCCGGAACGCCGAGGCCATCGCCCGTGCGTTGGAGGCGGAGAGCGCCAGCGACGCGGAGAACGCTACCGCGAGGGCGTTCCGCATCTTCGCGGAACAGAGCGGCAACGACCTCAAGGCGCTGGCTGCGATCCAGCGGTCGTCTCGCGGAGGCTTCGACCCCGCGAAGCTCCGTGAGACCGACCGGCCCGTGCTCGTCCTCATCGGCGAGGGCGACACGCTGGTCGGGCCCGCCGAAGGGCTCGCGGCTGCCATCCCCGGCGCGAAGCTCGTCAAGGTACCCGGCGACCACATCACCGCCGTGGCCTCTCCCGAATTCAAAGAAGCGGCGCTGGCCTTCCTCGCGACGCACTCGCCGGTCGACGGTCAGTGACCGCCGTGCGCGGGGATGAGATGCACCGACGTGGCCTTGAACGACGCCACCACCGGCGAGCCAACGTCGATTCCCAGCTCGGTGAGCGAGCGCTGAGTCACCCGCGCGACCAGCCGAAAGCCGCAATCCACGAGCACCCGCGCCTCCGGCCCCGCCCACGTAACCTGACGTACGACACCCGGTAGCCGGTTGCGCGCGCTTCCCGCCGCGACCGCTTCGCCTGCGGGCGAGAGCGCGACGTCCTCCGCGCGGATGCAGACGAGCGCTGACGCGAACGCGGGCCGCTCGCCCGCCGCTTCGACGCGCCGGCCGTTCACATCGAGGCCAATGACGCCGTCGGCCGCATCCACGACCCGCCCCTCGACGATGGTCTCGACGCCGACGAACGCCGCGACCTCCTCGTCCGCCGGTGCGGCGAAGACGTCGCTCACTGGACCGGCCTGCCGGATGCGGCCCCCCAGCAGCACGGCGACCCGCGTGGCGAGCCGCGCGGCCTCCGAGCGGTCGTGGGTGACGAGGACGGCCGTCGTGCCCGTCGCATCGAGGGCGCTCCGCAGTTCATCGATGAGGTTGTCCCTCGTGGGCTGGTCGAGCGCGCTGAACGGCTCGTCGAGTAACAGGACGTCCGGCTCCACAGCGAACGCGCGCGCCAGATTGACGCGCTGGGCTTCGCCCCCCGAGAGGCGCCGCGCCGACCGCGAAGCGAGATGGGCCACGCCGAAGCGCTCGAGCCACGTCTGCGCTCGCCGGCGCCGCTCGGCGGCCGGCACGCCACGGAACCGCAGCCCTGTCTCGACGTTCTCTCGGACGGTTGTATCGAGCAGGAGCGGCTCCTGAAAGACCACCGCCATGCGCCGTCGCAGCGCGAGCGAGCCCGCCGACGCCGGCTGCCCGTCGATGAGCACGACGCCCCTCGACGGCCGCTCGAGGAGCGCCAGAACATGAAGCAGCGTGGTCTTGCCGGCGCCGTTAGGGCCGAGGACGGCCACCGTCTCCCCTGCGGCGACCTCGAACGCGGGGACTTCGAGGGTCACGACGCCGCCCCTGCGTACCACCAGGTCACGCACCGCCAGACGCACTGTCACCGCATGCGCTCGCGCTGCTGGATACCAGTGAGGACCAAGTTCACGGCGAACACGAGGAGGAGGAGAATGAACCCCACGGCGAACGCTGGACCGAACTCGCCCCGGCCGACGAGGAACACGATCCAGGTCGTCATCACCCGCGTCTCGCCGGGAATGTTCGCGCCCACCATCTGCGAGGCGCCGATCTCGGAGATGACGGCGCCGAACCCCGCCATGACGGCGGCGAGCAGTGGCAACCGCGCCTCGCGGAGAAGCGCCCAGAGCATCTGGAACCGCGACGCGCCCAGGCCGTAGAGCTGCAGCCTCAGCCGCGGCGGCAGCGATCCCAGCGCGGCGACGGTGAATCCCGTCACAATGGGGAACGCGATGACGACCTGGGCGATCACCATCGCCGCCGGCGTGTACATGAGCCCGAGCGCGCCGAGCGGACCGCTGCGCCACAGAAGCGCCGCCACCAGGAGACCCGCCACCACCGGCGGGAGCCCCATCCCCGTGTTCACCAACGTGATCAGGAGCCGCCGTCCCGGAAAGCGCGTCAGCGCCAAAGTGGAGCCGACGGCCACCCCGAGCACGAGGCTGACGGTCGTGGCGCTCCCCGAGATGAGCAGCGACCGTGCGACCACCTCGAGAAGCTCGCGGTCTCCTCGGGCGATGAGTCGCACAGCCTCCCGGATGCCGTCCCAGATCAGGTCCATCGCTCACTCCAGGCCCAGGGCAGCCTCCGATTTCCCGGCGTCCGGGGTGAACAGCGCCCGACCGTATCGATCGACGCCGAAGGATCCGATGATGCGCTGCGCCTCGTCCGAGACCAGAAACTCCACCCATGCGCGCGCGCCTTCGGCGTTCACCCCGGGGAAGCGGTCCGGATTCACCTGCATGACGTGATACACGTTCAGAAGCGCAGGGTCGTCCTCGAGCAGCGGCTGCAGGTCGAGGGTGTCCCGCAGCGCCAGGAACGTCCCCCGGTCGGTGAGCGTGTACGCGCGCCGCGCGCTCGCGAGCTGCAGGGTCTGCCCCATCCCCTGCCCGCTCTCGACGTACGTGGCGTCCGACGTCGGGTCTACGCCGGCCCGCTCCCACAGCCGCAGTTCGAGCTGATGCGTCCCCGAGTTGTCGCCCCGACTGATGAACGTCGCCCCCGAGCGGGCGATGGCGAGCAGCGCGGCGGTCGCACTGCCGGCGTTGCGGACGCCTGCGGGGTCGTCCGGGGGCCCGACGAGCACGAAGTCGTTGTGCATCACGAGCCGGCGGTTGACGACGACGCCCTTATCGACGAGATCGCGCTCCGCGTCGGGCGCGTGGGACAGCACGGCATCGACGTCTCCCCGCTCGGCCATCGCGAGCGCGGCGCCGGAGCCCACGCCGACGTACTTGAGGTGGTACCCCGTCTGGCGCTCGAACACGGGAACCAGCGCATCGAGCAGTCCGGAGTCGACGGTGCTGGTGGTGGTCGCGAGGATGACGTCGCGCCCGCCGCTTCCCCGACAAGCTGCGGCCAGGGCCGCCGCGACGAGGAGCGCCGCTGAACGCAGGAGAAGCGCGCGGGGTCGCACGAATCCCTCCTCGGGCCTGCCTCCGTTATGCTTGCGCCAGCATAACGACGGCGTGCGCGTGCGTCTACTCCGCGCCCCCGAAGGTGGCGTCGAACTCCCGGAGCAGGTCGCGCTGCATCGCCTCCTGGAACCGCCGGTACAGCGCCACCAGGCGCACCCCCTCGGGCGTCAGGCGGCTTCGTCCCCCGCGCGCGCCGCCCACTTCGCTCTCGACGAGCGGCAGACCGAGATTCCGCTCGATCTCTTTGATCTTCCCCCACGCGCGCCGGTACGAAAGCTTCATCCGGGCGGCGGCCTCCGCGAGCGAGCCGGTTTCAGCGATGTGTTCCAGTAACTGCACGCGGTAGTCACTGAGGGCGAGCATCCCTTCCCGCTCGATCCAGAGCTTGATGCGCGGGGTGAGGTCCCGGGCGTCCACTGGTGACCCTCGCGCTACTCGCCGGGGTCGGCGGCGTCCCCGCGAGCGGCCGCCACCTGCGGCGACGCCGCGGGGCGCCCGGCGACCGCGGCGTCGATCGGCCCGGCGCCTTCGAGCGCGACCGGCGGCGCATACGTTCGCCGCAGCGGCACCTCCCGCAGGAACACCGTCGCCACCAGGGCGGTGGCCAGCACGAACACCGCGATGCGATAGTCGAACGCGATGGCGTCGGTCAGGGCGTCGCGCAGCGCGTCGAGCAGCGCCGTGACGTCCACGCCGAACTGCGCGCCGCTCTGCTGGAGCTGGTCGAGCCCCTGCGGGCTCGCGATGACGCCGGGATCGCTGCGCAGCCGCTCGATGAGCGGGGCCGGCGTCGACTCCACCACGGACGCCGGAAGGCGGTTCAGGTCGGCGCTCAGGTTGTTGGTCATCAGCGTCCCCAGGAGCGCGAGGCCGATGGTTCCCCCGACCGAGCGGGCGAACTGCACCAGCGACGTCACGATGCCGAGCACGTCGTATGGCACAGCGTTCTGGGCGGCGACCACCAGGGTGGGTATGGTGAATCCCATCCCGAAGCCTGCCATGAACATATTCGCGGCCAGCGCCATGTACGGCTCGTCGCGACGCAACATCGACAGGAGGAACATGGCGCCGGCGACCACCACGATGCCCAGCATCGTCACGGTGCGGTAGCGGCCGAACCGCGAGATGAATTGCCCCGCAATGGTGCTCCCCGAGACGATGCCCAGCGTCATCGGCGTGAGGAGGAGGCCCGACATGGTGGCGGACTGGCCCCGGACGCCCTGCATGAACAGGGGGATCAACATGCTGTTGGCGAAGAGCCCGACCCCGGTGATGAACGTCACCAGCATCGACACGGCGAAGATGTCGTTCCGGAACAAGCGGAGCGGGATGATGGGCTCCGAGGCGCGCGACTCAATCCACAGGAACGCCGCGAGAACGACCGCCGACGCTGCGAACAGTCCCAGAATCTGGGTGGAGGCCCACGGATACTCGCGCCCACCCCACGAGAGGGCGAGCAGGAGCGGCCCCAGACCTCCGGCGAGCGCCGTCGCGCCGGCGTAATCGATCTTCCGGTCGCCCCGCGCGCCCGCGAACGACGGCAGCGCCAGCGCCAGCACCGGAATGGTGACGATACCCAGCGGAAGGTTCACGTAGAACACCCAGCGCCAGTTCAAGTGGTCGGTCAGCGTTCCTCCCACGAGTGGCCCGATGACGCTCGCGAGACCGAAGACGCCGCTCATGAGGCCCGCATACTTGGCCCGCTCACCGGGGGCGAACAGGTCGCCGATGACGGCGAAGGTGTTGGCGAAGAGGAAGCCGCCGCCGATCCCCTGCAGCCCTCGGAAGACGATGAGCTGCGTCATGGACTGGGACATGCCGGACAGCGCGGAGCCCAGCAGGAAGATGACGACGCCCACGATGAAGAAGAGCTTCCGCCCGTAGAGGTCCGACAGCTTCCCCACGATGGGCACGGCGATCGTCGACGTCAGCATGTACGCCGTGAAGACCCAGGAGTAGAGCTCGAGGCCACGGAGCTCGGCGATGACCCTGGGCATCGCGGTGCCGACCACCGTCTGGTCCATTGCGGCGAGGAACAGCCCGAGCATGGCCGCGCCCATGATGAGCGCCTTGGCGCGCCCGCTCGTCTGCGCCATCGGGACGGGACCGTTAGCCCCCAGGGGCGGCCGTCCGCTCATAGGTCTCCGTCTCCTGTTCCGCCGCTTCCACGAACAGCGCCAGCCCTCGCTCGACCGCGTCCACCTCTTCGGGCGTGAGCCTGCCCAGCACTCGCTCGATCCACGCGCGCCCGGTTCGGGCGACCTCACCCACGAGCGCTTGGCCTTCCGGCGTGAGGTGGTGGCGCACGACGCGCCGGTCGGTCTCGTCGTCCGAACGGCGAATCAGGCCCTGGCGCACCAGACGATCGACGAGCCCGCTCATGGTGGGCGCGCTCACGCCCAGGGCCGACGCCAGCTCTCCCAGGGAAGCGCCGTCGTTGGAGCGCAGGCAGAGCAGCAGTCTGAGCTGCTGCGTGGTGAGGTCGCGTTCGTGCCACAGGCCCACCCGCAGAGGATCGGCCGCCGCCACGGCGCGGCCGTAGAGCTGAGCGATGCGAGCCAATCTCGCCTCGTCGAGCATCGTTCCGGTCACAGAAATTATTCGCCTCGTACCAACTAACGCTAGACGGCCCGTCCCGCTCCTGTCAAGGAGGCGACACGAGGCGCGGGAGTGACACAGGAACGCCAGAGGCGACGTTCTTATGGCAGAGGTCTCGACCTGTGCTAGAATGCGATAGCCCGCCGGACGGTTCATCGCCACCTTTGTGAACCGTCCGGCGCAACAGTACGTAGGAGGACTTGGCGGTTGAGCAGCAAGCAGTGGCGTACGCCCGGCGACGCCCCCGAACGCGAGGCGACCGGGGACGACGCCTTCGACATGACGACGCTCCTCGAGGAGGAGCTCGACGTTCGTGAACTCCAGCGCGGCGACGTGGTGGAGGGCACGGTGATGGCCATCACCCGCGAGGGGGCCATCGTGGACATCGGGTCCAAATCGGAGGGCATCGTCCCCGTCGGGGAGATGCACTCGCTCGGCGCTGACCCCCTGAGCAAGCTCCAGGTCGGCGAGAAGCTTCTCGTCTACGTGCTTCAGCCCGAGACCGCCGAAGGCCAGGTTCTGTTGTCGGTGGACCGCGCCCGCGGAGAGAAGGGCTGGCGCATCCTGCAGGCGAGGATGGAGCAGGGCGAGAGCTTCGAGGCGGAGGTCACCGGCTACAACAAGGGCGGCCTCCTCGTCAATGTGGAGGGAGTCCACGCCTTCGTCCCGCTATCGCAGGTGGTGGGCGTGAAGCCGGGCGGCGAGAACGGGGAGGGCCTCAGCGCGGCCGTCGGCAAGACGTTGCGGCTCAAGGTCATCGAGCTCAACCGGCGCCGGAACCGCGTCATCCTCTCCGAACGCGCCGCGCTGCAGGAGTGGCGGTCGCAGCAGAAAGAGCGCCTGATCGAGGAGCTGCGCGAAGGCGAGATTCGCCGGGGCCGCGTCAGCAGCGTCCGTCCCTTCGGCATCTTCGTCGACCTCGGCGGCGCTGACGGCCTCGCGCATCTGTCGGAGATCTCGTGGGACCGGAACAAGTCGCCCGAGGAGCTCTACAAGGTCGGCGACGAGGTCAACGTCTACATCATGAAGGTCGACCCCGAGACGAAGAAGATCGCCCTGTCGCTGCGGCGGGCCCAGCCCGAGCAGTGGGACACCATCGTCGACAAGTACCAGGTGGGCCAGGTCGTGACGGGCGTGGTGACGAAGCTGGTCCCCTTCGGCGCGTTCGCGCGCATCGAGGGGCCGGTCGAGGGCCTCATCCACGTCTCGGAGCTGGTCGACCGCCGTATCAACCATCCCAAGGAGGTCGTGCGCGAGGGCGACATCCTGCCGCTGAAGATCGTGCGCATCGAGCGCGACCGGCACCGGCTGGGGCTATCGCTCAAGGAGGCCCGTCAAGAGGCGGAGCTGATGGGCTTCGTCTTCACCGAGGGCGGAGAGGTCGTCTCCGTGCCCGACGAGATTCGCGAGGAGATCGAGCGGCGCGAGGGGCCGTTGCCACGGCCGCAGCCGAGCGCTACTATCGATACCCCAACCACGGAGGACGAGGCGCCGACCGCCGAGCTGGAGGAGGCGCCGGAGGCGGAGGCGCTGGAAGCGGCGCCCGAGGCCGCCGTCGAGGAGACCTCGGCCGGAGCCGGGGATGCGCAGGAGGCCGCGGCGACCGAAGATCCAGAGGAGGGGAGCTAGACCGGAGCATGCAGGGACGTAGCCCGGCTGACCCCGCACCGGGCGAGGTGACAACCTGGGCCAGGACGACAGGTCATATCGCCTAGACGCGCCTCGGGCCGTATGCTAACGTGTGAGTAGATTGGCGCACGGAGATTAACGATATGGCCGACCGGTTCGACAAGTTCACAGAGCGAGCGCGCCGCGTCCTGACCCTCGCCCAGGAAGAAGCTCAGCGGTTCAACCACAACTACATTGGAACCGAGCACCTCCTCCTGGGACTGGTCCGGGAGGGTGATGGCGTCGCGGCCAAGGTCCTGGCCAACCTCGGCGTCGAGCTCAACAAGGTCCGCTCCGCGGTCGAGTTCATCATCGGCCGTGGGGACCGCGCGGTGCTCGGCGAGATCGGGCTGACCCCGCGCGCCAAGAAGGTCATCGAGCTGGCCGTCGACGAGGCGCGCCGGCTGAACCACCACTACATCGGTACCGAGCACCTGCTCCTCGGCCTCGTTCGCGAGGGCGAGGGCATCGCCGCAGGCGTGCTCGAGAGCCTCGGCGTCAACCTCGAACGCGTCCGCGCCGAGACGACCCGCATCCTCTCGCAGAGCATGCCGCAGAGCACGGGCACGGGCGCCCGCACCAGCACGCGCACGCCGACCGTCGATCAGCTCGGCATGGACCTGACGGCGGCGGCTCGCGCGGGCAAGCTCGACCCCGTGATCGGGCGTCACAAGGAGATCGAGCGGGTCATCCAGATCCTGTCGCGGCGCACGAAGAACAACCCGGTGCTCATTGGCGAGCCGGGCGTGGGCAAGACCGCCATCGCCGAAGGGCTCGCTCACCGCATTGTCGCGGGCGACGTCCCGGAGACGCTGCAGGGCAAGCGGCTGCTCACGCTGGACATCGGCTCGCTGGTGGCCGGCACGAAGTACCGCGGTGAGTTCGAGGAGCGCCTGAAGAAGGTCATCGAGGAGATCAAGACGTCGGGCAACTGCATCCTGTTCATCGACGAGCTGCACATGCTCGTGGGAGCGGGCGCCGCGGAGGGCGCTGTCGACGCCGCGAACATCCTGAAGCCATCGCTGGCGCGCGGCGAGCTCCAGTGCGTGGGCGCCACGACGCTCGATGAGTACCGCAAGCACATCGAGCGGGACGCTGCGCTCGAGCGCCGCTTCCAGCCGGTGCTCGTCGAGGAGCCGACGGTCGAAGAGACCATCGAGATCCTGCGCGGCATCAAGGAGCGGTACGAGGAGCACCACAAGCTCACCATCTCGGACGAGGCGTTGAAGGCCGCGGCCGAGCTGGCGGCGCGGTACGTCTCCGACCGCTTCCTGCCCGACAAGGCCATCGACCTCGTGGACGAGGCCGCGTCGCGCGTGCGCATCAAGAAGAGCGCCACGCCGCCTTCCCTCAAGGAGGCCGTGCGCGGGCTCGAGAGCATCCGCCGCGAGAAGGACGCCGCCATCGCGCAGCAACAGTACGAGTACGCCGCTGAGCTGCGCGACCGCGAGGTGAAGCTGCAGGACAAAATCGAGGCGATGGAGGCCGGCCTGGCTTCGGAGCGCGAGGCGACCAAGCCCGTGGTGACCGAAGAGGACATCGCCGAAGTCGTCTCGATGTGGACGGGCATTCCCGTCTCCCGCATCGCCAGCGAGGAGTCGCAGCGGCTGCTCCAGATGGAGGAGACGCTGCGCAGTAAGGTCGTGGGCCAGGACGAGGCGATCACGGCCATCGCCAAGGCCGTGCGCCGCTCTCGCGCCGGGCTCAAGGACCCGAAGCGCCCCATCGGCGTGTTCATGTTCCTGGGGCCGACGGGCGTCGGAAAGACGTACCTGCCGCGGGTGCTGGCGGAGTTCATGTTCGGCAGCCAGGACAACATGATCAAGCTGGACATGTCCGAGTTCATGGAGAAGCACAACGTCTCCAGGCTCGTGGGCGCTCCGCCCGGCTACGTCGGGTACGAGGAGGGCGGCCAGCTCACCGACGCCGTGCGCCGGAAGAGCTACTGCCTCATCCTGCTCGACGAGATCGAGAAGGCGCACCCGGACGTCTTCAACATGCTGCTCCAGATCTTCGACGACGGTCACCTGACCGACGCGAAGGGCCGCCGGGTCGACTTCCGCAACACCATCATCGTGATGACGAGCAACGTCGGCTCCGACCTCATCCGCCGCGAGACGACGCTCGGCTTCCAGGTGAAGACGGAAGAGGCCAAGACGGCGGAGCAGCAGTACGAGAAGATGAAGCAGAAGGTCCTCGACGAGCTGAAGCGCGTGTTCAAGCCCGAGTTCTTGAACCGCATCGACTCGACGGTCGTGTTCCACGCGCTCAGCAAGGAGCACATCCGGAAGATCGTGGACCTGCAGCTCCAGGAGGTCGAGAAGAACCTCCTGATGAAAGGCGTGACGCTCGAGGTCACCGACGCCGCCCGCGACTGGCTCGGCGAGCGCGGCTACGACCAGGTGTTCGGCGCGCGGCCGCTCCGCCGCGTCATCCAGAACGAGGTCGAGGACCGGCTGTCGGAGGCGTTGCTCGAAGGGCGGTTCCAGCCCGGTGACCGCATCCAGATCGACGTCCAGGGCGACGACATCGTGCTCGTGAACGTGTCGGAGCCCGCCGCCGTCTGAGCCTCACGGTCCGCACGCAGACACACGCCGGCAGCGGCTGTAACCGCTGCCGGCGTTCGTTTCCGCCTCGTCAGCGGCGCCTACGGCGCGGCGCGGCTCTCGGCGTCGGGGTCCGCCGTCTGACTCCTGACCTGCTGCCGGTACAGCTCGGCATTGAGGTACGTGAACACGCCCTCGGGATTGTCGATGACCTCCGGCGCGACCCAGGCGTGCATCATCCAGCGCAGGTCTCCGACCCACCGGCCCCCGTCCGCGAGGCAGTCCTCCCGCGTGTTGTTCTCCGAGATGATGCCGTTTCGGGTGCAGAGGCCGATGTGCTCGTGCCAGAGGTCGAGGTTGCCGGCGAAGCCTTCTGGCGGGATGGTCGCCGTCACGCCCGGGTTGACTCCTGGCACGAGCAGGTACCACACGCCGACCAGCTTCCATTCGGCGTCGTCGCCCTGCCCGAGCTTGCTGTAGAGCAGGCCCTCCGGTTTCGCCGGATCGAACACGCCGTCGGCCACATACTGCGAGTTCAGGAAATGCGCGCCCATGAACGGCACGTCGTTCGTCGTGTTCCGATAGCCGTCGGCCTCAGCGGCGCGCACGTCGTAGTACTTCTGCGCGACAGCGTACGCCGCCTGGAGCTGCTGCCTCAGCACGCCCACCTCGGCCGGCGTGAGCGTCCCCGCCGGCACGCGCGCGAGCACTTCGGCGTCCGACATCGAGAGGAACTGCCCGATGGTGGGATGCGCCCCCACGTCGTGTACGTCCTCCTGCTGGTCCCGCTCGGAGATCTCCTGCGACATGAGAGCGCTCGCGAGGTCCGATGCTGGCGCGGCCGACGCCGACGCCGGCGCGTCGGACCCGCCGGTGAAGGCGCCCACGTAGACCAGCGCCGCCGTCGCCACGACCGCGAGCCCGATGGCGCCGCCAGCCAGCGCGAACACGAGCCCCGAATCGCGCTCGCGGCTCGCAAACATGAGCCCGAGCGCGGCGACCATCACGACGACCCCTGCGGCGGCGGTTCCCGCGGCGGAGCCGCTGTCGCCGGCCCTTCCCGTCGCGTACGCGACGGAGCCGACGAGCAACCCGATGGCGACGAGGAGCGAAGTCAGCGCGAGCGGCGAGAGCGCGTGGCGATGCATGGCGACCCCTTCTGGATGCGGCGGGGCGTTCCCGGCGTCGGTCAGGCCCTATTGTCGGGCCGATCGGGCCCGTTGTCAATGAACGCGGTTCAGTCGGCGGGCGCGCCCCGCGACGCAAAGTCGAGCCCTCGCGTCCGGCGCAGGTAGTAGCGCCGGGCGACGACGTCGGCGAGCACGGGCGCGACGACCGCGATGGCCAACGCCGCTTTCAGGCCGGGCACGGTGTACACCTCCGACACGGGACGCCGGACGCACCGCACGATGGCCCTCGCGACGTGCTCGGCCGATTGGACGACGCCCATGGGGGCAGGCTCGAGCCCGTACGGGTCGCGGGCGACGTCGAAGAACTCCGTGGCGGTGCCGACGGGAAGCACGACGGACGCGCGGACGCCGGAGCCCGCCAGCTCGCCCCGAAGCGCCGCCGTGAGCCCGATGACGGCATGCTTCGCCGCCGCGTACCCGCCATGAAACGGAAAGCCCTGCCGGCCCGCCACCGACGAGACGTTCACGATGTGCCCTGTCCGGCGCGCCCGCATATGAGGTAGGACCGCCTGAATACCGTAGAGCGTGCCGAAGAAGTTCACGTCGAGCAGGGCCCGCATGTCCGCCTCGTCGATGTCCTCGACGCGGGCGTAGTGTCCGAACCCGGCGTTGTTCACGAGGACGTCCACCTGACCCCAGCGGTCCAGGGTCGCTTCCACCAGGCGCTCGACGTCGTCGCGCCGCGCGACGTCCGTCCGCAGCCAGAGCGCCTCGCCGCCCGCGGCCTCGATCTGTCCGGCCACCTCTCGCAGCCGGTCCTCCCGTCGCGCTCCCATGGCCACGCGAGCCCCGGCGCGCGCGAACTCGAGCGCCGTCGCGCGGCCGATCCCGGACGACGCCCCCGTCACGATCACGACCTTCCCGCGGGGGTCCATGGCGCCTCCCTCACTCCACGGTCACGGTCTTCGCTAGGTTGCGCGGCTGGTCGACGTCACAGCCGCGCCACAGGGCGATATGGTACGCGAGAAGCTGCAGCGGCGCGACCGTCAGGATGGGAAGCAGCAGCGCGGCCGCCCCGGCCTCTCCCCGGAGCCGTGGGACCCAGATCACCTCGTCGGCCTTCGACGCCACCTCCTCGTCACCCTCGGTGGCCAGGGCGATGACGAAGCCGTCGCGGGCGCGGACCTGCTCGATGTTGGAGAGCATCTTGTCGCGCGTCCCGTCCTGGACGGCGATGGCCACGACGGGCATCCGTTCGTCGATGAGGGCGATGGGGCCGTGCTTCATCTCGCCCGCGGGATACCCCTCGGCGTGAATGTAGGACACTTCCTTGAGCTTGAGGGCGCCTTCCATGGCCACCGGGTATTGCAGGCCGCGCCCCAGGAAGAGCACGTGCTCCGCCTTGTGCATGCGGTGCGCCAGCGCCGCGATCTCCCGCTCGCGCCGGAGCGCCTCGCCCAGCAGCGACGGCGCCAGCGCCAGCGGCTCCAACAGCTCGCGGACGCGGTCCGGTCCGACCGTCCCCCGCACGATGCCCACGTGGCACGCGAGCAGGTACAGCGCCGCCACCGACGCCACCAGCGTCTTCGTCGACGCGACAGCGATCTCCGGCCCGCACCGGAGGTACACGGTGCCATCGGCGATGCGTGTGCTCTGCGCGCCCGGCACGTTGCACACCGTGAGGAGCAGCGCTCCCCGGCGCTTCGCTTCGTGCATGGCCTCGAGGGTGTCGACGGTTTCGCCCGATTGGGCGACGGACACCACGAGCGTGTTCTCGTCGATCACCGGGTCGCGGTAGCGAAACTCGGACGAGTTGTCCACCTCGGCGGGCAGGCGCGCGATCCGCTCGAAGTACGCCCGGCCGATCATCGCGGCGTGCATCGACGTGCCCATGCCGAACAGGACGACGCGCGACACCGCACGCAGCCGTTCCATCGGCGCCCCGAGGTCGTCGAGCGATACGCCCGGCGGGTCGAAGAGCGCCCGCCCGCTGATGGTGTCCATCAGGCACTCCGGCTGCTCCATGATCTCCTTGAGCATGAAATGCTTGTACGGCCCCTTGGCCGCAGCGACGGGGTCGTAGGGCACCGTCTGCGGCTCCCGCTCGACGACCCGGCCCTCGGCGTCGCGAAACTCGGCGCCTTCCGCTGTCACGCGGGCGACCTCCCGATCGTGGAGGAAGACGGCCGACCGTGTGTGGGAGAGGAGCGCAGGGAGGTCGCTCGCCACGAACATCTCACCGTCGCCGTAGCCGATCACGACGCCGCCCGCGTTGCCGACGCGCGCCGCGACGATGACGCCGGGCTCGCTTCGAGCCATGGCGACGATGGCGTGCGCCCCCTGTAGGCGTCCGATAGCGGCACGGAGGGCGTCCACGAGCGTGGCGCCGCCCTCGATAGCGTCCTCGATGAGGTGGGCGAGCACCTCCGTGTCGGTCTCCGAAACGAAGCGGTGGCCCGCGGCCAGCAGCTCGCGCTTCAGGGGCTGGAAGTTCTCGATGATGCCGTTGTGGATGACCACCACGTCACCGTGGCAGTCGAGATGAGGGTGCGCGTTCTCGTCGCTGGGCCGGCCGTGCGTGGCCCAGCGCGTGTGGCCGATACCCGTCGTGCCGGGTGGGTAGGCGCCCTCGAGCCGGGCGATGAGCCCCGAGAGCTTCCCGGCAGCCTTCGCGACCCGGATGCGGCCCTCCGCGTCCATGACCGCGATGCCTGCGCTGTCGTATCCCCGGTATTCGAGCTTCTGCAGGCTGTCGATCAGGATGGGGCCCGCTTCACGCGTCCCCGCGTACCCTGCGATTCCGCACATCGTGGCTCCCTTCGTTCGGGCCAACGCCGCACGACGCAGCCAGCGCTGCGCGGCGCGCGAGCGGCCCTATCGCCGAACGACCTGGTTCGTGAGGGAGCGCGCAAGCTTCCGGCGAGGCCGGAAGCGCACGCCGGCCGGCCTTTGTCGGGGGCTCTCACCCCCGGTTTGCTCCGACCGTAACGACCGTGCGAGCCGGGAGGCTATCCGCCGAGTGGTTCGATGAGCCTCCGCCTCGTCATCCGCCGGAGGCGGACCTGGCGCTTGAACTCGTGTGATGCGCCGCGTCCCTCACAAAGAGAATCGAGTACGGACCTCCTTCCTCCGCCACCGTGGTTTCGCCGCGAGTATACCAGCGCGCCGTCGCCCCGGCCATTCGAGCGCCGGGCCTGCGAGCCCGGGCGCGCCTCGGCGGGGTACACTGGGGCCAACGTGCGCCGCCCGCGGCAGAGGGAGGACGTGTGGAAGACCGATTGACGCGCGCGCTCGAACGCCTCGAGAGGGAGGACCGGGAGGAGCGCGAGCGCGGCGTCCCGCAGCATCTGCGCATTCGCGCCGTGACGCCTGAGGTCGGCCGCTTCTTGAATCTCATGGCGAAGGCTATCGGCGCACGTCGCATCCTCGAGATCGGGACGTCGGGCGGGTACTCGACCCTCTGGCTGGCCGACGCGGCCCGGGAGACGGGCGGCGCCGTCACGACGCTGGAGCTGGACCCGGCCAAGGTCGAGCGCGCCCGCCGCACGTTCGTGGATGCGGGCGTGGAAGGGGTCGTGACCGTCGTGCCCGGGGACGCCCGCGAAACGCTCGCGACGTTGGAGCCGGGTTTCGACCTCGTCTTTCTGGACGCCGAGAAGCCGCTCTATCTAGAGCTGCTCGAGCCGCTGGTGCGCCTCCTGCGGCCTGGCGGCCTGCTCATCGCCGACAACCTGCTCTCCCACGCCGACGACCTCGCTGCCTTCCGCGACGCCGCCGAGCGCCACCCGGAACTCGACTGCGTCCTCGTGCCCATCCCCCGCGGCGAGCTCCTCTGCCGCAAGCGGACACGATAGCCGCTCACACCGGAAAGGCACTCTCCTGACGAACAGCCGCCGTGGGTTCACGCTCACGGTCTTCGCAGAGCCGCCTTGGGGGTCGTCACGTGCGGGAGGGCTCTAGAATCTGATAAGACGAAGCGGGCCGGGGTGGCGAAACTGGCAAACGCAGCGGACTTAAAATCCGCCGGCCGCGAGGCCTTGTGGGTTCGATCCCCACCCCCGGCACCACGCCCCGCGGCGTCTACCGCGCCGCCCGGCCTTCGGCTCGCTTCCGGTCCTCGGCGCCGTCGTGCCGCTGCTCCGCGAGCTTCGGCGGCTCCACCGGCTCAGCGGGCAGCTCCTCCACCTGGATCGCGTCCACCGGGGGCGTCCTCCCCGCGAAGCCCGGCGGCGGCGCGACGCGAGCCATCCGCAGCAGTGTACGCGCAATCGCCTTCAACATGGCTCGCCTCCACGATCAGCCTGCTCTTGCCTCGGGGAGGCGCGCCAGTGCCGCAAGTCGGTCAGCGGAGCGGCGAACGTCGCTCCTCCGCGTCCGGGGCGCCTGGCTCGAAGCCGGGACACGAACGGACTGGTAAGCGAGGGTAACGGGGAAACGCGGGGTCATCGAACGAACGGCCGCACTGCCAGAAGCGAGAGCCCCGGTCGTTCGTGATGAGGCGGGCATGGACACAGCGGCCGCATAGCCCGGGGTCGGGACCGGCAGGGCGCGGCGTCAGGGACGGCGAAGGCATCGCCCGCCGATGGTATCGCGCGGTTATTCGCGATAGAAGAGCACGCGCCAGTCGCCCTCGGGCGTCCGGTCCGTGCGGTGCGCAAAGCCCCGCTGCCTCATGACTTCGTACAGGGGCACGGGCTCGAACACGTTGATGACCTCGAGCGCCTGCCCCTCGCGCAACGACGACGCCGCGGCCATGATGCGCTGGAAGGGCTCGCGCCCTGCCCGGATGTCGTCCCGCACGTCGACGGTGACCACGTCGAGGTCGTTCATCCCGCCGCCACCTTCTCGATGCGAATCACCCAGCGCTCCGGGCCCTCCTCCTGAGGCGTCCACGCCACCTGGCCCGCGCGCTCCGCCTGGAACTGGTAGTACAGCGGTCTGGGGTCGTGGTCGTTCACCAGGAGGAACGCCTGTCCCGGCTGGAGCTTGTCGAATGTCTCGAAGATGAGGGGGTGCCGCAGCCGCGGCTCCATCCCCCGCACGTCGATCACGGTCTCGTCGCTCACGAATGTCCTCCTATGCGGAAATCTCTTCCTGAACCGGAACCCCTGCCTGCGCCAGCTCCGCCAGCAGCCGGTCGAGCGGAATGCCGTGCAGGCGCGCCACCTCACCGACCGGCTTGTCGCCGCCGCAACAGGCGTCGATGCCGTTTCTCGAGAACACCTCGAGAGCTCGCGCCCAACGCCGCGCCACCTCGGCCACTGTCATCTCTTCGACCCGCATCGCTCCACCTCCCTCCACACGAGTCGTCCCCATGGTGAACGGAGGAGCGGCGCTCTCGCAGTGACTTTGGTCACGCGGGTCAGGAGAGCGCTTCGAGCCGTGAAACGTCGACGATGCGGACCTGGCCGCGGTCCACCTGCACAGCGCCCGCGTCTTCCAGCACCCGCAGCGCCCGCGCGACGACCTCGCGGGCGGTCCCGGCCATCTGGGCGATCTCCCGCTGGGTGATGCGCGCCCGGCGTCCCGCGCCCGCTCCTACGCCTTCGCGCGGGGCGACCGACTGCAGCAGAATCCGGGCGACCCGCGCGGTGACCTGCCGGAACGAGAGATCCTCCACCAGCGCGACCAGATGCCGCAGACGGGAGGCGAGCGTGCGCACGACGGCCCGCGCGAAGGCGGGATATTCGTCCAGCAGCCGAAGCACGAGGTCGCGGGAAAACACGAGCGTCTCGCTGGGTTCGACGGCCGCTGCGCTGGCCGGATTCGGCCCGCCGTCGAACACAGGCACTTCGTTGAAGGAGTCACCCGGCGCCATGAATCGAAGGATCTGCTCGCGGCCGTCCTCGGAGGTCTTGTACACCTTGATGAGCCCCTCGACGACGATGTACAGGCCGGCGCACTCCTCGCCCTCGAGAAAGAGGACCGCGCCCGCCTGGCAGCGGCGACGGCGCGCGAGGGAGACGATGCGCCGACGGTCGTCTTCCGCCAGGTCGGCGAAGTACGGAGACGCGGCGAGCGGGTCCGCTGCGGTAGGAGGACGCTCCATGCGACCAAAGTTACAGCGGCCGAGGCGGCCCGTCGATAGCATGACGACGTGGCGGAGCGCATCACTGGAAGGACGACCGTCCGCGAGGTCGTGACCCGGTATCCCGGCGCGGTCGCGATCTTCGACAAGTACGGCCTGACGGGCTGCGGAGGGCCAGATGGGCCTGTCGAGCCCGTCGGGTTCTTCGCCGCCGTCCACCACGTCGACCCCGAGGCGCTGATCCGCGAACTGAACGAGTACGCGGCGTCCGTCGAGCAGGCTCAGGAGCGCGATCGAGCGACGCCTGCATCGTCGTCGGCTCCGTCGGACCCCTACCGGGTGTTCCTTTCGACCGCGCTCGTCCTGACCCTGGGCGCGGGCGTGACCACGGGCGTCACGGCGGCGATGACCGGCGGCGGCTGGGGCGGACTCAGGGGCGACGCCTGGCTCGCGCTGGTCCAGGCGCACGGGCACGGTCAGCTCTTCGGATTCCTCGGGCTGTTCATCATGGGCATGGCCTATCACATCATCCCGCGGTTCAAGGCCCTGCCTCCGCCCGGCCGGGGTCTCGTCTTCGCCTCCTATGCCTTCATGACCCTCGGCGTGCTGCTCCGGCTCAACGCGCAGCCGCACCCGCAAGGCTTCCTGCGCGTGCTTCTGGCGACTTCGGGCCCCCTCGAGCTCGCGGGCGCGGCCATCTTCGCGTGGCTGGTCGCGGGTACGCTGCTCCGCGCGCGCGACCGGCGCGAACCGTACGACCGGTATCTCATCGCGGCGACCCTCTGGTTCGTGGCCGTGTCCGCTATCGACGCCTGGCTCGCCGTCGACGCCGCGAGGAAGGGGGAGCGCGTCCTGGACAGCGCCGGCGATATGGCCCTCCTCACCGCTGGCGTATACGGCTTCGTGATGCTGTTCGCCCTCGGCGTGTCGTTCCGGGTGCTTCCCTTCTTCATAGCGCTGGCGCCGACGCGCGGACGCCTGCGAGATGTCGCCTTCGTCGCCCTCGCGGTCGCAGTTCCGCTGCGCGTCGCAGCGGTCTGGGCGCCCGCTCTGACGGACGCGGGCTGGGCCTCCCCCATGAACGACGCCACCACGTTCCTCATCGCGGCCGCCGTGGTGACCGCTGTCCTCGCCCTCCGGATCTTCGAGCCATCGCCGGAAGGTGCGACGGCCCCGCCCGCGCCTCCCGGATTCGGCGCCGCCGCGCGCGTCGCCTACGTGTGGCTGCTCGCCGGCGTCGCCCTCGACGTGTACTGGCGTCTCCGCGAAATCGAGGGCGGCTTCACGCCGTTCTACGCGGCGGGCGCCATCCGGCACGCGACGCTCCTGGGATTCGCGACGCTCATGATCATGGCGATCGGGTACCGCACCGTCCCCGTCTTTTCGGGTCGAGAGCTCCGCTGGCCCACCGCGATCATGCCGTCGTTCATCCTTGCAGGCGCGGGGGTCACGCTGCGGGTCGCGCCGGTGGCGTTCACGACTGCTCCGACCGACCTCGACTTCAAGCTGATGATCGCGGGCGGATTCTTGCTCTTCGTCGCGCTCGCGGTGTTTTCGGCGGAGTTGGCGTCATCGATGTTCGCGTGGCCGGTCCGCGCGACATCAGCCGCGGCTGCGGCCCCGGCGTCAGCGGCGGCGCGACCGAGCAACGCGCCGCCCACAGAGCCCGCCGCTCAGCAGGCCGAGGGCGCCTCCGGCCCCATCCGTAGCGACATGACCGTCGCCGACGCCATCGCCGCGCATCCCGTCGTGCTGCGGACCCTCATCTCGCGCGGCTTCGCGCCGTTGGCCGACCCCGAGATGCGCGCCCGCATGGCGCCGACGATCACGTTGGAGCGCGCGGCGGCTGTCATCAACGCTGACCCGCACGAACTCGTGGAGTCGCTCAACGCTGCCGTTCTCGCGGCGTCACGCGCGGGCGCGGGCGCAGAGGGCATCGAATGGCAGCTCATCGACACCACCGTGAGCAAGGACCTCATCTTGACCGCGCTCAAGTCCTGCTACGACCCCGAGATTCCCGTGAACATCGTCGACCTCGGCCTGGTCTACAAGGTGGTGGTGCGAGAGGCGTATGTCCACGTGACGATGACGTTAACCGCGCCGGGCTGTCCCATGGCCGACGAAGTGGAGGCGCAGGTCCGCGAGGCGCTCGCCGCCGTCCCGGGCGTCGAGACGGTGGACGTGGACGTCGTGCAAGAGCCGCCGTGGACGCCGGAACGCATGTCGGCGGAAGCGCGAGCGGCCCTCGGATGGGCGTAGCGGATCAGCCCTGCGCGTCCAGCTCCTGCAGGCGGCGCTCCGCTTCCCGCACCGCCGACAGGAAGGCGCCGCGCGCCATGAGCGACTCCTCCCGCTCGGCGCGGGCGGCGAAGAGCTCCCGCCACAGCTCCCAGGCTTCACGATTGTCCGGCTCGCCCTTCCGCACCCAGTCCACGAGGTGGCAGGCCATCTGCAGGTCGCCCGCGTCGCGCAGTCGCCGCGCCCGCTCGAGCAGCGGAGCCGCCCCCGCCACGCCGACCAGCTCGCGGGCGATGTCGGCCGAGTGCGCCGGGAGGATGTTGGCGGGATTCCCGTCGTACCACCCGCCGTACAGGCGGTAGACGTTCCGCGCGACGAACTCCGGGTGGTCGTAGATGGGCCGCAGCCACGGCTTCTTCGCCAGGTCCGCCGGATACTCGATCTGCCGCAAGATGTCCTCGAGCCAGAGGCCGCGGTTCATCCCGGCGACGACCTGATCGTGGATGCTCCGCAGCCACTGCGCTGTGTCCAGCAGCGCCTCCTGGATGCGCTCCTCGCCCACGAGCGCAGGGCCGTGCCCCGGGAGCAGCACCGCCGGCCGGAGCGCCGCCATCTCTTCGAGTGCGTCCGCCCAGTCTTTCGCGTACCGCTGCACCTTGTACGGATTGCCTGCGTTCGGCGAGGACCAGACGAAGGTGTCGCCGGCGCACAGCACCCGGCGCCCGGGGCACCAGACCCACGTTTCGTCGTCGGTTTCCCCGCGCGAGTGGCGCAGCTCGAACCGCTCCCCGCCTACCACGATGGTCATGGCGTCGCGGTAGTCGACATCGGGATAGGTCCACGTGACGCTAGAGAACGGCCGGGCGTCCTCCGGCAGGTTGAACTGCACCCGATTGATGAAGTTGTTCTGCTCCGCGAGCAGCGTGTAGCGCTGGAAGCGGGCTGCCACGTCGTGATGCGCCACGATGCGCGGCCGCGGATGGCCCCGGCGCTCGGCGTCGGCGAGCCACACCTCCGCGCCCGTCGTGTGGTCGATGTGGCCGTGGGTGTAGACGATCGTCTCGATGGGCGCCGCCGATCGCTTCGTCCGCAGCTCTTCGACCACGCCGGGCGCGAACCACTTCGGCGTCGTGTCCACGAGCAGCGAGCGGTCTCCGCAGGCGAAGACGGCGCAGTTTCCCTGCGTCGGGAAGAAGAACACGCCCGGCGCCACTTCCTCCGACGGGCCGCGGTAGTAGAACGCCGCCTCCTCTTTCGGCAGGCCCTGCGCAGTCCGGTAGTCGAGGGGTGGTCGCTCCTCAGCCATGACTACAGCTCCTCAACAACGGTCGAGACGCGAGCACCGCTGGCGCCCGCGGGGGCCGCGACTCCGTCCCGGCCGCACACGATGAACGATACCTCACGAGGGGCGAAAGGGAGCCTGCGGCGGCCCGACCACCCGTCCCGCCCGCATGGCTGCGCCCGACACGCCCGCCGTCGACTCGATGATACGGACCGCGGCGCGCGTCACCGGCGCGAGGCTCGGAACGTGGATTTTGTCCATCGTATCCATGGCGTCGAACAGGTAGAACGGCGCTGTCAGGTAGTTCACCAGCGGCACACCCGCCAGGTGGAAGTCTCCCCCGTCCGTGGTCGGCCGAGGCCCGAAGATGTCGGGCCGCAGGATCAGCGAGCGGCCCAGGCCTTCCGCTTCGATGGCCGCCCGCACCGCGTCCTCGAGGCGCGGGATGCGGCTCGTGAACCACCACCGCGCTTCCGGATGACCCGTCGGCTCCAATCGACCGCCGACCTCGGCGAACTCGCTGGCGGCGTGCTCGAGGTGAACCTCCAGCACGACCCCTTCTAACTGGGGACGATGCGCTTCGATGAACGCCCGGGCGCCCGCTCCGCCGGCCATGTGACCCGAGTTCAGCAGGAAGAGCAGCCGGTGCGGTCGCTCCTCTCGCGGCATCCGTGACCAGTATGCCGCCTGGGCGAGCACCAGCGCCACGCCCGAGGCGTCCTCGACGGCTGAGGACCATGGGCCGTCATGGTGGGAGCCGATGATGACGATCTCGTCGTCGGCGCCGGGAAGCTCGCCGACAACGTTATACGTGGTCACGGTCTCCCTGACGCTGGCGACGGTCAGATGGGCCCGTGCGGCGCCGGATGCGGCGAGCTCACGAAGGCGCGCGCCGTCGCTGCCGCTGACCCAGACCCCGGGAATAGGCCTGGCGAGCCCGTCGTACGGGACGTAGTAGTCGTGCGAGTCCCCCGGGTACGCGGCCAGGACGCCCACGAAGCCGATGGCGCCGGCTTCCATCGCTGGCTCCATCACCTCCTGGAAGTCGGGGCCGAAGGGGAGCGTCTGCGACGTGGCGGTCCACGTGCTCTCGGGGTCGTAGGACCACGTCGCGGCGGCGGCCAGCGTGGCGTGCGGCACGCGCATCAGTGGCTCGTCGTAGAGCGCGATGGCGCCGCGAACCCGCCCGGGGGCCTGGCGGTCGAACGGCACGAGTTCCGCCTCGAGACCAGGCGTGGCCGCCGTGTGGGGCAGGGGAAAGCAAGGAACGTCGAGCGCGGCCGTTCCCGCTCGCACGGTGAGGGACCACGCCCTCGGCTCCCAGTACGGCAGTTCCACCGGCTCGAGCCGCACGCGCTCCAACCCGAACGCCCGGAACTGATCGGCGATCCAGCGCTCAGCCCAGCGGTCGGCGGGATACCCTGGACGCCGCACGCCGTGAGAAAACGTCTCCCGAATCCAGGCGTAGATCTGGTCTGCAGGCGGATTCAGGGCATCGCGCGGCACCGTAGCCTCCGTGGTCGACGGCGCAGAGGATAGCCGGCCCCGATGCGGCCGGCAACGGCCGGACGGCCTTCGTTCGAACTTCGGCGCGGACAGGTCGCAGAGGCGAGCCGAATGTGTCACAATACTCGCGCAACCCGGGCGATGATGACAGAGCGACGGGGCGCTGCGAGCATGAAGACGAGGCGACAACGAGAAAGCCCCGCTGTCGAGCGATTGAAGCGGATCCACAAGAAGATGGCAGGCGTGACGGAGAAGGACATCCAGGCCGCGCTGGCTCATGACGCGACGAAGGGCGGCCGTGCGTCTCGACCCCACACGCAGACCGGGGAGCGACGCCCACGGAAAGGATCTGTCTCGACGCCAACTGCCTAGTCGCGGGCGTGGCGTCGCCTCGTGGCGCACCGGCCATCATCCTCCTGAGCGTCCTTCGTGGACGCCTCCAACTCGTCGTCTTCCGCGAGATTCTCGATGAATACCACCGCCTCCTGTCGAATCCCAGTGTGGTCGCCCTGTTTCGCCGCCACGGTGTCTCGCTCCGCGAGTTGGAGACGACATTGAAGGACATCGCGGCGGCGTCGGAGTTGGTCGAGCCCGGAGGCAAGGCGCCACCGTGCCGGGACCCGCAGGACCGCATCTACCTCCACTGCGCGGTAGAAGGGGGCGCCGGCTGGCTCGTCACGAGAGACGGCGATCTGCTCGCCGAGCGAGGGAACGTGGATCCGGTGTCCATCGTGACGCCTGAAGAGTTTCTCGCCTGCATGGCTGGCTCCGGACTCATGAACGACCCGTGACCGGAGCCGGACCCCTCGTCACCCTTCACCGCCGGCGGCGCGCGCGGTACCATGCGTCGATGGGAAGGCATCGCATGGGCGTCGTCGCGGTCGCGGTGACCGACCTCATCCTAGAGTCGCGCATCGCCGGCGCGGCGCGCCGGTGCGGATTCGAGCCCCGGACTGTGTCCCCGCAGGGAGCGCTCCCCGAAGCGCTCGAAAGCGCCGACATCGTCGTGGTGGACCTTCAGGCCCAGGGACTCGATCCGATGGCGACGGTGCGCGCCGGGGTCGCCAGCGGTGCGCGGGTCATCGCCTTCGGTCAGCACACGAAGGCGGACGCGCTACGCGAGGCGCGGGACGCGGGCGCGGAAGCCCTGCCGCGCTCGGTGTTCTTTGAACGGCTGCCCGGGCTCCTCACCCAGGCCGTGGAGCCGAGAGCGACCGCGCGCTGAGGTTGCCGCCCTCCCCTGTTCGGTGGTACGCTGCCCGCGTTCTGGGCGGCGGGCCGACCTGGAGCCCGCATGACGACGACCGTAACGCGAACCGATTACGAAACCATCATCGGCCTCGAAGTCCACGCGCAGCTCGCGACCCGGAGCAAGATGTTCTGCGGCTGCAGCGCGGATTACGCCGACGCTCCCCCCAACACCCACGTCTGCCCCGTCTGCCTCGGCATGCCGGGCGTCCTTCCCGTCATCAACCGTGTCGCCGTCGAATACACGATCATGACGGCGCTGGCCCTCAACTGCGAGATCCCGGAGCGCTCGAAATTCGACCGCAAGAACTACCCCTACCCCGACCTCATGAAGGGCTATCAGATCTCGCAGTACGACCTGCCGCTCTCGCGCAACGGCTGGCTCGAGATCGAGGTCGACGGCGTCACGAAGCGGATCGGCGTCACCCGCGTCCACCTGGAGGAAGACGTCGCCAGGCTCCTCCACCGGGTCGACGAGACCGGCGAGCCCTACAGCCTGGTGGACGTCAATCGCTCGGGCGTGCCGCTCATGGAGATCGTCTCGGAGCCCGACATGCGGTCGCCGGCAGAGGCTCAGGCGTACCTCATGAAGCTGCGGCAGATCCTCCGGTACCTCGGGGTGAGCCGCGCCAATATGGAGGAAGGCAATTTCCGCTGCGACGCCAACATCAGCATTCGTCCCCGGGGCCACCCGGAGTTCGGCGCGAAGGTGGAGCTCAAGAACCTGAACAGCTTCCGGTCTGTGTACCGGGCGCTGGAGTACGAAGTCGAGCGGCAGACCAGGCTCCTGGAAGCCGGCGAGCCGGTCCATCAGGAGACCCGAGGCTGGGACGAAACCCACGGCCGCACGGTCAGCCAGCGCTCCAAGGAGTACGCCGAGGACTATCGCTACTTCCCGGAGCCCGACCTCCCGGCCCTCGAGCTCTCGCGCGAGTACGTCGAGTCGATTCGGGCGCGGCTGCCGGAGCTGCCCGACGCCAAGCGGCGCCGCTTCATGGAGACGTACGGCCTCTCGTCGTACGAAGCGAACCTGCTGACGGAGTCGCGGGCGAAGGCGGACTACTATGAGGCGGCGGTGGCGCAGGCGATGGCGCTGCCCGACCGCGACCTCGCGTTCCGCCGGGCGAAAGTGGTGGCGAACTGGATGTTGGGCGACTTCGCGCGGCTGCTCAACGCGTCGCAAATGGAGACCAGCGACGCCCGTGTGCGCCCCGAGGATCTGTACACCATGACCCTGATGATCGAAGACGGCACGCTGTCCCAGGCGGCGGCCAAGACCGTCTTCGAGGAGATGTTCGCTTCCGGCCGTTCGCCCCGCGAGATCGTCGCCGAGCTCGGCCTCACACAGATCAGTGGCGCGGACGAGCTCGCGTCTGTGGTCGACCGGGTCATTGAGGCGAACCCGAAGCCGGTCGCGGATTACCTCGGGGGCAAGCAGGAGGCCATCAAGTTCTTGATGGGTCAGGTGATGAAGGAGACTCGCGGGCGGGCCAATCCGTCCGTCGTCAACGACCTGTTGCGCGCCGCGCTGGAGGCGCGGAAAAACTGATTAGGAACGTATTCGCTTCCGCGATGCGTATGGTAGAATCGCCGCAACGCGGAACCGGCGCAGAGGAGTGGGCATGAGGTTCCTCCAGAGCGTTCGCGAGAACAACTTCCTGAAGTGGTTCTACTTCGGGATGCACATCAAGCGGTGGTTGCTGCTCCTGCTCGTGGGGGTGGCCATCGCCGGGCTCGGCATCGGCTACTTCCTGCGTGAGGTCTACGTCTCGTACACCTTCCCGGCATGGGTTTACTACCTCACGCTGCAGTTCCTGCCCCGCGTGGTGCGCGGCGCGCTCTTCATCGGAACCAGCCTGGCCATCATCCTCTTCGCCATCTGGCAGCTCAATCGCTCGCTCCTGTCCGCCTTCCTGCCGCGCGGGCGCGATGAGAGCATCGTGAACATCATCTACAACCACCGGTACCTTCGCCGCGGCCCGAAGATCGTCGCTATCGGCGGGGGGACCGGCCTCTCGACCCTCCTGCGCGGGTTGAAGGAGTACACGGGCAATATCACGGCGATCGTCTCCATAGCGGATGACGGCGGCAGCTCGGGGCGGCTCCGCGAGGAGTTCGGCATCCTGCCCCCGGGCGACCTCCGGAAGAACATCGCGGCGTTGGCCGATGCGGAGCCGCTGATGACCCGGCTCTTCGAGTATCGCTTCAAGGAGGGCTCGGGCCTCGAAGGCCACACCTTCGGCAACCTGTTCATCCTCGCCATGCGCGAGGTCGCCGGCAACTTCGAAGAGGCCATCCGCGAGACCAGCCGCGTCCTCGCCGTCCGTGGCCTCATCCTGCCGGCGACCCTGACCCACATCACCCTGCGCGCCCGCACGGCCGACGGCGAGATCATCGAAGGCGAATCGAAGATCACGGAACGCGGGTCGCGGATCGAGCAGCTCTTCATTCACCCCGAGAACGTCCAGGCGAACCCCGACGCGATCCGCGCGATCTTGAATGCGGACATGATCGTCGTCGGTCCGGGCAGCCTGTACACGTCGGTGCTGCCGAATCTGCTGGTGGAAGGCATCCGGCGCGCCATCGAGGTGTCGCCTGCGCTCAAGGTCTACGTGTGCAACGTCGCGACGCAGCACGGCGAGACCGACGACTTCGCGGTCAGCGACCACTACGAGGCGCTCCGCCAGCACGTGCATGGCCACCTGTTCCACTTCGTGCTCGCCAACAACAACATCGCGGACCGGTTGCCGGAGGAATGGCATTCCAAGCCTGTCACTGTGGACCGGCTCGCGATGAACGGATGCCGTGTGATCACGGCGGACGTGGTCTGCGAGGAGAACCGGTACCGCCACGATTCGAAGAAGCTCGCGGACGCCCTCATCCGCATCTACTACGAGCGCGGCCAGATCGAGCAGGCGCTCGCAGCCGCGGAAGAGGGCTCCGAGCATCTCGCCGTGCTATAATCCCGCGGAACAGGAACCGAGATGGAATTCGCCGATTACCTGAACCTGGCCCAGATCCTGATTTCGCTGCTCCTGATCCTCGTGGTCCTGCTGCAGGCGAAGGGCACCGATCTCGGTCAGACGTTCGGTGGCGGGCCGGGAGGCGGCTCGTTCCGCACCCGGCGGGGCATCGAGAAGACGCTGTTCCAACTCACCATCGTCCTCGCCGTGCTGTTCCTGGCGATCTCGGCCTGGAGCGTCACGTCCACCTGAGGCCGCTTGCAACCGCAAGGTTCCGAGGTTCTTGACCCATGAGCCGCGCCTCGCGCTGGCCGATGCTGATCGTGCTCGCCGCGGGCGTCGCTGGCCTGATGGCCGTCTGGATCATCGCGCGCGAGAGCGGAGGCGCCACCGAGCCGGCCCCCGGCGGCGTCTATGTCGAAGGCATGACTGGCCAGCCCCAGCGCATCAATCCGCTCTTCGCCTCGTTCAACGAGGCTGACGAGGCGCTGAGCCGTCTCGTCTTCGCAGGCCTCGTGAGGCTCGGCCCCGACGCCCAGCCCGAGCCGGACCTCGCCGAATCGTGGGACATCCTCGACGACGGCCGACGGTACGTGTTCCATCTGCGGCGGGGCCTTCTCTGGCACGACGGCCAGCCGCTCACCGCCGATGACGTCGTCTACACGTTCGAGGCGATTCGTTCACCCGGCTTCCGGGGCGACCCGGCGCTGGCGGAGCTCTTCAGCGACGTCACCGTTCGCGCCCCCGATCCCCAGACGGTCGAAGTGTCGCTGCCCGAGCCGTTCGCGCCGTTCTTGGCGTACGCGTCCATCGGCGTCGTGCCTCGCCACCTGCTCGAAGGCCTGAGCGCCGACGCCCTGTTCGACGCGCCCTTCAATCAACTTCCCGTCGGCGCCGGCCCGTACAGAGTGGAGTCCGTCTCCTCCACCGCCGCAACGCTCGTCGCCAGCGAGACGTACCAGTTCGGCAAGCCGTACATCGAGCGGATCGAACTCCGGTTCTACCGGGACAACGGCGAGCTTCTCGCGGCCCTGAACAGCGGAGAGCTGGACGGGGCATTCTTCCGCCCGGGCCTGAGCGAGGAGGACCGCCGCGCCATCGAGGAGAAGCGAACGTACGAGCGCTCGGAACTGCTGACCGACAGTTACACGCTTGTCTACCTGAACCGGCAGGGCCCCGTGTTCCAGGACCCGAAGGTGCGGCGGGCGCTGAGCCTCGCGCTCGACCGCGACCGTCTGCTCGCCGTGGCGCTCGCGGGAGAAGGGCGCGCTGTCGATAGTCCCATCCCCAAGGGCCTCTGGGGGTACTTCGACACGGGCGCGCGACCCGCGTACGACCCCGCACAGGCCGAGCTGTTGCTGGACGAAGCCGGCTGGGTGCGCGAGAACGGCGGCACGCGCGCCAAAATGGGCGAGCCCCTCCACGTCACGCTCTCGACCAACGACGACACCACGCGGATGGAGATGGCGGAGGAGATCGCAACCATGTGGCGAGCCATCGGCGTGGACGTCAGCATCGAGGTCGAGGGCGCGTCCGCGTTTGTGCAGGATCGGCTATTGCCCCGCAAATTCGAAGCCGCCCTGTTCGGCGTCGAGATCGGACCCGACCCCGACGAGTACGCCTTCTGGCACAGCAGCCAGCGCGCCGAGGGCGGCCGCAACCTCGCGGACCTCGCCGACCCCGACGTCGACTTCGCCCTCGAGCGCGGACGCAAGACGACGGATCTGCCGCTCCGTGTGCAGTTCTATATCCTGTTCCAGCGGGCCTATCAGGAAGCGGTTCCCGCCATCCTCTTGCTGCAGCCCGCGCGCTCCTACGTCACCACGAAGGAGCTTCGCGGCCAGCGGCCCGTGTTTCTCTACGACGCCGGGGCGCGCTTCTATGACGTCCACCGCTGGCACCTCCGCACCCGTACCGGCGACTGAGCCGCCAATCGTCACCCTCACCACGGACTTCGGTCCGCGCGACGGCTACGTCGCCGCCATGAAGGGCGTCATCCTGTCCATCTGCCGCAAAGCGCGCATCGTCGACGTGACCCACGAGATCGCGCCCCAGGCAGTCGCCGAAGCCGTGTTCGTCACCTCGACCGTCTGGCCCTTCTTCCCTCGGGACGCCGTCCACGTCTGCGTCGTCGACCCGGGCGTCGGGACGGAGCGGCGGGCGCTCCTGCTGGTGACCGAGCGCGGCCGCTTCATCGGCCCGGACAACGGCGCGTTGTCCGCGGCGCTGCCGGATTCGCTGCGCGCCCGTGCGCCCGACGGCGGAGGGGTTGTCGAGCTCACCGACGACGTTCGAGCGTTCTGCCTCGAAGCCCCCGAGTACCGGCTTCCCGACGTCAGCCGCACGTTCCACGGCCGCGATATCTTCGCCCCGGCTGCGGCCCATCTCGCCGCCGGTGTGTCCCCGGAGCGCTTCGGACCGCGCGCCGATCGCATCGTCGCGCTGCCGCCGTTTCGGGCCCGGCCGGACGCGTCGGGAGCGCTGCGCGGACGGGTCATCCACGTCGACCGCTTCGGCAACCTGATCACAGACGTGCGGGGAACGGACCTGGCGGCCTCGGGAGTGGTCGTGCGCATCGCGGGCCGGACGATTCGTGGGCTTTCGCCCACGTTCGGCGCGGCTCGAGGGTTGCTCGCCTTCGTCGGCAGCTACGGCTACCTGGCCGTGGCGGTGCGCGACGGCAGCGCCGCGCGGGAGCTGGGAGTGGGGGTCGGCGCAGAAGTCGTGGTCGCGCCGGCAGGCGAGAACGACGCTACGGATTGACGAACACGGGGACCCCGAACACGTGCTCCGGCGTGCCGTCTTCGGCGCTGGCGCTCCAGGCCTCGATCATCACTGGCCCGCTGGTTCCCGGCGGCAGCTCGAGCATGCCCGAGAACGGCCCGCGCCCGGGCGCCCCCTGCGTCGCCGTCGTGAAGCTTTCGGCCAGCGCCTCGCCGCTCAAGCGCCGCGCCGTCAGGTTCACCGTGCCTTCGAAGACGCTCGCAGTGCCGTCCACCGTGACGGTCGTGCCCACGGTCTCGCCGCAGCGGGGTGACGTCACCAGGATCGCCGGCTCACCGGTCTCCAGGGTGACCCCGACCTCGTCCATCAGCGCCAGCTCTCCGCTGGCGGATGCGGCTGCGAACGCCTGAACCAGGAGCCCGCCCGGCTGCGGCGGCGGACGAAGGCCGATGTGCACCGACCATCGCCCGACCTCGGGCGCCGCACGGTCGGCGACGACCGGCGCGGCGCAGACCTCCACTCCTGCCGATGTCCGAACCGACACGACGAGCCGCCCGTCGAAGGTCCGCGCCTCTCCCTCGATGAACAGCGGCGTCTTCAGGGTGGCGCCTTCAGTTGGACTCAGGATTCGCACGAACGGGCCGTCGACGGGTGTGGGCGTCCCTTCGGGAGCCTGTGATGGCGTCGCCGAGGGCGCGGCGGTCGGCGACGGTGTCGCGCCGTCGTCTCCGCCGCAGGAAACGAGCGCGAAAGCGAGCGATAGCGCGACAGCGAAGCGGCGCATTGCGGCCCAGTATACGCTTCCGCGGGCCGATGGCAACCGCATGGTATCCTGCCCGCGATGCGCGTCGTCTTCATGGGCTCCCCGGACTTCGCTCTGCCCACGCTCCAACGGCTGATCGAGAGCCCGTATGACGTGGTGGCCGTCTACACGCAGCCGGACCGCCCGGCGGGCCGCGGGCGCCACCCGACGCCGCCGCCCGCCAAGCTTCTCGCGCAGCGGCATGGCATCCCGGTGTATCAGCCCGAGCGCGTCAGCGCGCCCGACGAGGTCGAACGGCTGCGCGCGCTCGCTCCCGACGTCATCGTGATCGCCGCGTACGGACAGATCCTGCGTCCCACGGTGCTGGAGGTTCCGCGGCGCGGGACGCTGAACGTCCATGCCTCGCTGTTGCCCCGCTGGCGGGGCGCGTCGCCGGTGGTCGCCGCCATCCTCGCCGGCGACCGGGAGACGGGCGTTACGATCATGCTGGTCGAACCAGAGCTGGACGCCGGGCCGATTCTCACCCAGGCCCGCGAGCCCATTTGCGAGGACGATACCGCCGGCACGCTCGGCGCCCGCCTCGCGCAGCGCGGCGCGGATCTGCTCATCGAGACGCTGCCGCGATGGCTCGCAGGCGACATCACCCCCGTGCCGCAGGACCCGAGTCTTGCGACCTACGCTCCCATCGTGAAGAAACACGACGCCCGCATCGACTGGACCCGCGAAGCGGCCTTCATCGAACGCCAGGTCCGCGCGTACCAACCCTGGCCCATCGCGTACACCACCTTCCGGGGCGACCCGCTGCGCATCTTCGCAGCGCACGTCTCGAACCAGACGGGGCCGGAGCCGCCGGGCACGGTCGTCGCGGCCGACGGCGGGTTCGCGGTACGCTGCGGTGAAGGAACGCTCGTGATCGACAGGGCGCAACTCCCGGGGCGGCGTCCGCTACCGGCGGGCGATCTGCTCCGCGGGCGACGCGACCTCATCGGCGCGACGCTGGGGACATGACACCGCTGTCGCTGTATGACCTCTCGCTCGACGAGCTGACCGAGCGGCTGGCGTCGCTGGGCGAGCCTCCGTACCGGGCCCGCCAGGTCTGGCGCTGGGCCTACCGCCGATTCGCCCGAAACTACGGCGAGATGACCGACCTGCCGGCGGCCCTGCGGATGCGGCTCGAGGAGGAGCTTCCGCTGACGCCTGTCGAAGAAACCGGAACCCTGCGGTCCGCGGACGGGCAGACCCGGAAGTCGCTGCTTCGGCTGGCCGACGGCGAGCTCATCGAAGCCGTCCTGATGCTGTACGACCCGCGATCCGATTCGCGGGGCCGCGCGACCGCATGCCTGTCGACGCAGGCCGGTTGCGCGATGGGCTGCGTCTTTTGCGCCACCGGGCAGGCGGGATTCCGCCGGAACCTCTCGACGGGCGAAATCGTCGCCCAGGCGGTGACGCTGGCCCGCCATCTCCGCGATGAGGAAGGCCGCAGGCTCACGAACGTGGTCTTTATGGGGATGGGCGAGCCCCTGGCGAACTACGACGCCATGATGCGCGCCGTGCGCATCCTCAACGCACGCGAGGGTTTCGGCATCGCTGCACGGCACATCACCATCTCGACCGTGGGACTGGTGACTGGCATCCACAAGCTGGCCGAAGAGCGCATCCAGGTCGGCCTCGCCGTCTCGCTCCACGCCCCGGACGACGCGCTGCGTCAGCGGCTCATCCCGACCCAGCGCAAGCCGCTCGCAGAGCTACTCGGTGCGGTGCGGAGCTACATCGAGAAAACGGGACGCAGGGTCACGTTCGAGTACGTCCTCATCGATGGGGTGAACGACGGGGCGGCCCACGCGCGGGCGCTGGGCCGCCTGCTCCGTGGGCTGCTATGCCACGTCAACCTCATCCCGGTGAACCCCACAGGCGCGGCGTTCCGCCGGCCGTCCCGCGCTCGCGTGCTCGCGTTCCAGCGCATCGTAGAAGAGGCCGGCGTCCCCTGCACCGTGCGGGTAGAGAAGGGCGTGGAGATCGCCGCGGCCTGCGGGCAACTCCGAGGCCAGCACGTCGAGCGGTCGGCCGCCGGCGCAGGACGCGGGTAGCGGCTATTCCTCTTCTTCCTCTTCCTCGGCGGCCTCTTCCACCGCCTCCTCGACGGCTTCCTCGACCGGGACCTCCTCGGCCTCCTCGATCAGACGCGGCGCCGCCACCTTGACGACGACGACGTCCGGGTCCGCCAGGATCTCGTATCGATCGCTCTTGGGGAGCTGGCCGACGTGCAGCGACTGCTCGAGCTCCGTGAGGCCCGACACGTCGACCTCGATGGCCGCTGGGATGTCCATGGGAAGCGCGCGGACCGTGAGCGCCTCCACCTCCTGCAAGAGAATGCCGCCCAGGTCGCTGACAGCGGGCGACTCTCCTACAAGATGCACAGGCACCTCCGCGCGCATCTTTTCCTTGAGCGACACCTGATAGAAGTCGACGTGCAGGATCTGATGGGTCACCGGGTCACGCTGCACGCTGCGGATCATGACGGGACGGGACCCGGGTTCGCCGCCGACGCTCAAGTCGACGATGGCGTTCCGCGACGTCTCCTTCAGCAGCCGCAGCAGCTCCGGCGTCGGGACCTGGACCGCCTTCGAGTCGATGCCGTGCCCGTAGATGTTGGCCGGCGTCAGACCCTGCCTGCGCAACCGGGCCACCTTTTTCCCGAAAATCACTCGCTCTTCGACCTTCAACGATGGATTCGCCATCGATCGACCCCTCCACGACGCGCTTGGAACGCCCGTTCGCGGCGCGAGCGTTTCACCGACCGGGTAGACGCTTCGTCAGCCAGCGTCCGAGCGCGAAACCGAATCCGAACGCCAGCGCCGCCGGCAACGTGAACACGGCGCGCACGTCGCCGCTGACCCGCGGCGCGAGCAAGAGGAACACCGACGAGCGCTCGATCCGCGCGTCCCTGGCCACGACGGCGCCCACGGCGCTCTCTTCGACCTCCACCGTGGCGCCGCGAACCAAGAGCGCCACGCCCTCTTCGAACTCGACCTCCTCGCCCGAGACCGTCTGGGCGGCGGCCTGACGGACGTTCGCCTGCGAGGCGGAGACCGCCCGGATGGCGCTGCGGGTCACGTCCACGTGCTCCCCCGTGACGTCCCGCAGGCGCTCCCCGGAAACGTGGCCGTTACCCTCATGCGCTTCCATGAGCGCCCCCTTTGAGCTCGCCGAAGCGGCGTCCGGCAGACCGGCGGCACGATAACAAACAGCCGTCAGGCGAACAAGGCCGGCTGGTGAGCTAGCCGAAGCGACCGATAGAATGCCTGTCGATGGACAGCGTCGCCAGGAGCCTCATCCTGTTCGGGGGACTGCTGCTCCTGACTGGCGTCGCCCTGCTGCTCGCGACGCGCATCCCCGGTATCGGCCGTCTCCCGGGCGACCTCGTGTTCAAACGCGACGGCCTGAGCATCTACGTGCCGCTGGCGACGTCGCTCCTCGTCAGCCTGGGCCTCACCATCCTGCTCAACGTGATTTTCAGGGTCTGGCGTCCGTAACGCCCGCGGACGTTCAGGCTGGCTCGCGCGGCTCAAAGTGCAGGCGCTGGCCCACGCGATAGTCGGCGTCGGGGCGGGCCTTCAGCTCGATCACGCCTTTGGCGCCACGCACCGTGCGTGCGATGCGCCACGGCCGCAGACCGCGGACCGCTTTCAGGATGACCCCGTCGTTGTCTACGAACAGCAGGTCCAACGGGAACCGCATGAAGAAGCCGTGGATGTCGCCGCCCGGGAACAGGATGCCTTCCTCGGTGGGGAAGTCCCTTCGCAACATCAGCCCGGAGAACCGCTGCCAGTGCGACCGCGCCACGTGAAGCCGCTCGACCACGACCCGGCCTTCCTCATCGAGCACGCGGAACTCGCCGCTGCGGCTGCGCTTGACTTCGGTGACGGTCACTTCGTGGCGGTGGCCGCCGGCGGATGGTATCGCACCACGCCGTCGGTGACAGTGGTGTCGAGGCGGCCCTCCCACACCAGGTACTCCAGGTGCGCGAGGGTTTCGCTCAGGGCCGCGCGCTTCATCCACGGCGAGAAGCGATCGAAGCTCCCCGTCGCCCACTTCGTCCCCGCCGCCACCTCGTACGCCGTCGTCGGCCGGTCGCCGATGATGCGCAGCATCTCCTGCAGCCGCTCCTCGTGGTGACGCTCGATCTCTCTCAAGCGCGACGGCAGGTCTTCGAAGGTATGCTCGTGGGCGGGCAGCGCCTTCGTGACCGGGATCGGCTCCAGGCGCCGCAGCGAGGCGATGTAGTCCCCCAGTGGATTGCCCTGCTGCTGCGGGTGCAGGCTGACGTTGGGCGTGATGGTCGGGAGGACATGGTCGCCGGTGAGCATGAGGCGGTGACGTGGCTCGTAGAAGCAGATATGGCCGGGCGAGTGCCCGGGCGTCCAGTACACCTCGAGCGTGAAGCGCCCCACCTCGATGCGCTCGCCGCCCCACACGACTTCATCGGGCTCCACCGGCACGACGAAGCTGCGCACGGGCATCGACGACGCCTGGAGGTCGGGCATCTCCTCGCGCGGCACGCCGTGCTGGAGCAACCAGTCGGCCATGATCTTGAGGAGACGCTCGGGCGCCCAGTAGCGCGAGCGGATGAGGTCGCGCTCGCGCTGGTGGATGACCACCTTCGCGCCGCAGACCTCCTTCACCCTTCCCGCGAGGCCGTAGTGGTCGGGGTGGATGTGCGTGACGAGCAACCGCTCAATCCGCGAGAAGCCGCCACAGACGTCGGTGACCTGCCGCTCGAGCGCGTCGAACGCTTCCGGCACGTTCCAGCCGGAGTCGACCAGCGTCCACCCGCTGTCGCCCTCGATGAGATAGGGCAACACCCATCCCAGGGGATTGTTGGGGATCGGCACCTTGAGCTGGTAGATACCGGGGACGATCTCGGTAGGCGCCATGCGAACGCCATTGTAGGCGCTCCCGTCCCTGCGGTCGAGCGTTCGATGTGCGACCCGGGTTCGTCTGGATCGGCGTTCCGGCCTACAGTAAGATGCGGCGCCAGATGAAGATCTGCTTCACGATGTATCAGGGGAACATGTATTCGGGTGGGCAGGGGGTCTACCTGTACTACCTGACCCGCGAGCTCGCCCGGATGGGCCACGACGTGCACGTGATCGCGGGGGCACCATTCCCACGGCTCGCGGAAGGCGTCACCCTCCACCCGATCCACGACGACAGCTACTGGACCTATCACCACTACAAGAAGGAGTGGGTCCACGGGCGCCACCCGCTGAGCCACTTCCACCCGGTGAACTTCTACGAGTTCGTGTCTACGCGCATTGCGCTGTCGTCGCTGCTCACGAACTTCAGCGTGCGGGCGTACTTCAAGCTGCGCGAGCTCTCCCGCCATCAGCGGTTCGACGTGGTGCACGACAACCAGACGCTGAGCTACGGCATCTGGGCGATGCAGAAATCAGGCTTTCCGGTGGTGGCCACCATCCACCACCCGCTTTCCATCGACCTCAAGAACGGCCTCCGGCAGGCGACGTCGCTTTACGAGAAGGCGCGCCGCATCGTCTGGTCTCCGTGGATCATGCAGGAGGTGGTCGCGCGACGGCTGCCGCGCATCATCGTCGTCTCCAAGACGTCGGCCCGCTCGGTCATCGAGGCCTTCCGGCTCGACCCGGAGCGCGTGCGCGTGGTGTACAACGGCATCGACACGGACACCTTCCGCCCTCTGGACGGCGTCCGTGCGAAGCCGGGGCACATCTTGTACGTAGGCAACACGGAGGACCGCAATAAAGGCGCGCGCTATCTCTTCGAGGCGCTCGGTATGCTCAAGGACGAGCGCGACTTCCGCCTGACGCTGGTCGACAACTTCCGCTGGAACCTGAAGCTCGCGCCGGAGATGGTCCGGAAGCTCGGCCTCAGCTCTCGGGTCGACTTCGCTGGACGCGTCAGCACCGAGCGGCTCGTGGAGCTGTACAACGAAGCGGAGCTCGTCGTCTCCCCGTCGCTGTACGAGGGGTTCGGGCTTCCCGCGGCCGAGGCGATGGCGTGCGGAAAGCCCATCGTAGCGACGACCGGTGGCGCGTTCCCCGAGATCATCGAACACGGAGTCACGGGCTGGATGGTGCCGCCGGGCGACGCCCGCGCCCTCGCTGACGCGATCCGCCTGATGCTGGATTCACCGGACCTGCGGGCCCGTCTGGGCGCGGCGGGCCGCCGCGCCATCGTCGAGCGCTTCAGTTGGCGCACCGCGGCGGAACAGACGCTCGCGGTCTATGATGAAGCGCGCCCGCGTCCGCGCACGTTCGCAGGACCCGCGACGGCAGCCGCCGGGTAGGAGTCGCCATCGTGCCCGACAACATCGTCAACGTCGACTTTCGTAGACATTTCCCCATCCAGCCCGGGGATCGGTTGCTCGACCTCGGCTGCGGGAACGGGCGTCATTCGCTCGAAGCCGCCCGCTGGCCGGCGCGGGTCATCGGCGTCGACGTCGTGCTGGACGACCTGCGAAAGGCCCGCTACATGCTGGCCGACCTCGAACGCAAGGGGAAGACGCGCGGCGTGACCGACTTCATCCTGGCCGACGCGCAGCGCCTGCCGTTCCGCGACGGTGTCTTCGACAAGGTCGTCTGCACGGAAACCCTGGAGCACGTGCGTGACGACCGGGAGGCCATCCGCGAGATTCACCGCGTCGCCCGCCCCGGCGCCGAGATCTGCGTGAGCGTGCCCGCCTACGGGCCGGAGACGCTGTTCTGGACGCTGTCGTGGGACTACTGGCACACGCCGGGCGGCCACGTCCGGCGCTACCGCCCGGGCGAGATGGCGAGCCTGCTCACGCAGCACGGCATGCCGCCGCATCTCGAGCGCCGGCGCCACGCCTTCCAGGCCCTGTACTGGTTCCTGCGGTGCACGTTCGGGAAGGACAACGAGGACGCCCTCCTGCCGAAGATCGTGTTCAAGTTCATCAACTGGCATCACCGGCTGCGCGTCCCCCTTCTCGAGAGGATCGAGGCCACGCTGAACCTCGTGTTCGGCAAGGACCTCATCCTGTACGCGCGCAAGAGTGAGGACGGTCGTGGCCCCGCCACCCAGGCGACGCGCGCCCTCGAACCCGCTCCCACGGAACGGCCGGCGGGGGCCTGACATGCTGGACCGCTTCCAATCGGTCGACCCGGCGCTCATGGGCCTCCAATGCGGCGACCGTGTGCTCGATGTGGGCTGCGGCACGGGCCGACACGTGCTGGAGCTGGCCCGCCGGCCCCTGAACATCGTCGGCACGGACCTGTCGCCTCAGGACATCCTCAAAGGCCGCTACATCCTCGAGATCATGCGGCGCAAACGGGAGGTGCAGGGCCGCGTCCACTGGGTCTACTCGGCGGGCGAACGGTTGCCGTTCCGCTCCGAAGCGTTCGATCGCGTGATCTGCACCGAGACACTCGAACATGTGCCCGACGACGCCGCGCTGGTCCGCGAGCTCACCCGCGTCCTCAAGCCGGGTGGCGTGCTCGCCGTGAGCGTTCCGGACGAGTACAGCGAGCGGCTGCTGTGGCGCATCTCGGAGAAGTACGTGACGGCCGTCGGCGGGCACGTGCGCATCTACCGACGGCGCGACATCGTGAACCTGCTGCGATCGGGCGGCCTGACTCCGTACGCCGTCCGTTACCGCCACGGGCTGGAGACGCTGTACTGGCTGGTGCACGTGCTGCTCCACGAGGACTGGGGCCGACTGGGGCCGGTCGCGGGCGCGCTGCGCCGCTTCCTGGATTCGCCCCGCAGCCGCGAGTCGGCGCTGGTCAACGCGCTCGACGACGTCGCCAACCGGCTCCTTCCGAAGAGCATCGTCGTGTACGCCCGCAAGCCGGGCGCCGTTCTGCGCGATGAGCGGCCATCGTTCGCGACGTCCGCCGCGCGGCCGCCCCGCTCGTTCGCCGACGAGGTGCGGGATATCGTCCGTCAAGACCCCGAGACCCGGAAACGGCGCGCCCTCGAGACCCTCAGAAGCGCGCGGTTCGCGTTCGTGAGCGCGGTCGAAGCCCTCACCGAGGAGGAGGCGGCGGCGCCGGGCCCCAACGGTCTTTCGGCGAAGCAGCTTCTGTGGCACATCGCCGCCTGGGACGAGCGCACCGCCGCCGCGCTCCGCGAAATCGCCGACGGCGCGGTGTCGCCGAGCGCCCTGCGGCCCGGAGGGCCGTTCGAATCGCCGGACGCGTTCAACGAGCAGACATTCGAGGAGGGACGAGATCGGTCGTGGCAGGAGGCGCTCGACCGCTCCCGTAGCGCCTTCGAGGCGCTCATTGCCGCTGCCGAGTCGCTCAGCGGGGCGCGGCTCGCCGAGACGGAGCCCTACACGTGGACGTCGCTCGGCCTGACGCTTCCCGCCGGTCTGTACCTGCTGTTGGAAGACACCCGCCACTACGCTGAGGAGCACCGGGGCGACCTCCCCGCGTCCGTCGCGTCGCCCGCGACACGGGTCCCATGAGAATCGCCTTCATCATGTACCAGGGCTCGATGTGGTCGGGCGGGCAGGGTGTGTACCTGCGGTACGTCACCGGCGAGCTCGCCCGGATGGGCCATGAGGTCCACGTCATCTCCGGGCGGCCGTATCCCGATCTCGAGGAAGGGGTCATTCACCACCGGCTCAAGACCTTCAGCTTCTGGGCGTTCCTCGAAGGCCGTGACGAACTCGCGTATCACGACAACGTCTGGGAATTCCTCCACCCGCTGAACTTCTGGGAGTTCGCCTCGACCCGCGTCTCCTTCGCGTCGCTCCTGAACACGTTCAGCTTTCGCGCCTACCGCAAGCTCGCCGAGCTCGAACGCGAGACCGGCCCGTTCGACCTGGTGCACGACAACCAGACGCTAGGCTACGGCGTCGCGCTGATGAAGGCGGCGCGGCCAGAGCGCCCCGTGGTCGCCAACATCCACCACCCGCTCCAGATCGACCGCGCCAATAGCATCCGCGAGGCGCGAACGTTGGGCCGCGTGATAAGCCGCCTGCTGTGGTACCCGGACCGCATGCAGCCCTGGGTCGCGCTTCGGCTCGACCGCATCATCACCGGCTCCGAGAACTCGCGCGATTCGGTGTCCGAGGTGATGGGCATCCCGAAGGACCGCATCGTCGCGATCTACGACGGCGTCGACACCAACGTCTTCCGGCCGCTCCCGGACGTCGAGAAGGAGCCGGGGCTCATCGTGTTCGCCGGCAACGCCGAGGACCGGAACAAAGGGGCCCGCTACCTGCTCGACGCGCTCGCGCAGCTCCAGGCAGAGACCGACTTCCGCCTCGTGATGGTGGGGCGCAAGGAAAAGGACCTCTCGTGGGTGCCAGGCGAGGTGTGGCGGCTGGGCTTGCGCCGCATGGTCGAATACAGCGGCTTTCTTTCAACCGAGGACCTCGTGCGCCTTCTCAATCGGGCCCATCTGCTCGTGTCGCCGTCCTTGTACGAAGGATTCGGTCTGCCTGCATGCGAGGCCGGCGCCTGCGGAACGGCGGTCGTCGCGACCACCGCCGGCGCCCTCCCCGAAGTGGTGGAGGACGGCGTGACGGGGCTGCTGGTCCCACCGGGCGACGCCGACGCCTTGGCGCGCGCTATCAAGACGCTGCTGGACGACTTCCCCCGCGCCAGGGCGATGGGCGAGGCGGGACGAACGCGCGTCGAGCGACTCTTCACCTGGCGTGAGTGCGCCCGCAAGACCGAGGCGCTCTACCGCGAGCTCGTCAGCGGCTGTGCGGGCCCGAAGAGAGCGGCCGCGGTCCGGCGTCGCTCGCCGCCGCCATCCTGAGCCCGCGGCCCGATTCTGGTAGGCTTCCCGGCGTGAAGGTCTGCGTGCAGCTCCACCAGGGCAACATGTTCTCCGGCGGGCAGGGCGTCTACACCTACCACCTGACCCGCGAGCTCGTGCGCCTGGGACACGACGTCCACCTCATCGTCGGCCCGCCGTGGCCCGACGTCGCCGAGGGCGTCGTCGTCCACAAGGTCCCCTCGTACAGCGTGTACCGGCTGCTCGAAACGGGCCGCGCGTGGTTCTACGGACGGCCTGTGCGCAGCTTCTTCGCGCCGCTGAACTTCTACGAGCTCGCCACGTCGCGCATGGGGATGTTCTCGGTGATGTCGGCATTCTCGTGGCGGGCCTTCGATGTCTGGCGGCGGCTCCAGCCCCAGCACCGGTTCGACATCGTCCACGACGTCCAGGTGCTGGGTTACGGCACCCTGGCGATCAAGGCGTCGGGGATGCCCGTCGTCTCGAACATCCACCATCCGCTGCAGATCGACCGGGCGAACCAGGTGCGGCAGGCGCCGACGTGGAAGCAGCAGATCCGCAAGATCCTGTTCTATCCGTTCTGGATGCAGGAGATCGTGGCCCGGCGCATGGACCGCATCATCACAGGCTCGGGGCCGTCCGCCGAGTCGGTGTGCGAGGCGTTCCGCCTGCCGCGCGAGCGCGTCCGCGTGATCCACGACGGCGTCGACACCGAGGTGTTCCGTCCACTGGAGGTCCCCCGCCGGCCGCGCTCGTTGCTGTACGTCGGCAACTCCGACGACCGGAACAAGGGCGCCCGTTACCTCCTCGAGGCCATGGCCATCCTGAAGGCCCGCGGCTTCGACTGTCACCTGACGTTCGTCGACCGGCCCAACGCCGAGATGGCCCCCCGCATGGTCCGGGAGCTGGGGATCGAGGATCGGGTGACCTTCACCGGCCGCCTGAGCCTGGAGGACCTGGTTCTCGCGTACAATCGGGCGGAGCTCGTCGTGTCGCCGTCGTTGTACGAGGGCTTCGGGTTGCCCGCGGCGGAGGCGATGGCGTGCGGCACGCCGGTGATCGCGACGACGGCCGGAGCGTTTCCCGAAATCGTGGAGCACGGCGAGACGGGGCTACTGGTGCGCCCTGGTGACGCGGAGGCCGTGGCCAGCGCCATCGAAGCGCTCTTGCCCGACGAACCGCGACGGCTGGCCATGGGCGCCGCCGGCCGCCGACGAATCACCGAGCGCTTCTCATGGCGGCAGACGGCCCTGCGCACCGCGGAGCTGTACGAGGAGGTGGCGTCCGCCTCCAGGGGCCGGAAGAACTGAAGCTGCGGACGAGGGCCCTCGGCCTGCGTCCCTCTCGGCGACGAGTCGGAGAAGGACAGCCCGAGGGCGAGCGAGCGGGAGGTGTTGACGTGAGGGCCCCAAAGAGGAACGATACACGTGCACGGGGACCCGGAAGGGCGGTGCCTGAATGGGGCTTGAACGGACGATCCACGCGGTAATTCATCCCGGGGAACAGTCGGGCTATGTCGCCGAATGCCCGCTGCTGCACGCCGTCACGCAAGGGGCCAGCCTCGATGAAGTCGCCAAGAACCTTCGCGAAGCCATCGCGCTGGCACTGCAGGATGAAGACCTTTCGGAGATCGGTTTGGCGCCCAATCCCGTCGTGGTCGTGAGTTTCGAGCTGGAGCCGCTCGTTGCCTAAGAGGCTACGCCGCCTCTCGGGACAGGACGTCGTCACCATTTTCGCTCGGTTCGGCTTCCGAGAGGTTTCGCAACGGGGCACCCATGTCAAGTTGCGACGCGTGCTACCCGATGGACGCCGGCAAACACTGATCGTCCCCCTACATCGCGAACTCGACACCGGAACGTGTCGCGCAATCTACCGGCAGGCTCTCGACTACATCTCTGAACAGCAGCTCGCTCCCCACTTCTTTTCCGATTGATGCGCCTGTGCGGCTTCGGGAGCGCACGCCGTCTCGCGCCCCCGGCGCCGCCGATTATGCAGCGACGACAAGGAGAACGAAGGTCTGGTAAGTGCTGGCCGATAGAGTGACGTCTCGATCTCCGCTCGCTGTCTCGGTTCCGCTTTCGCTCCCCTAGCACCGTCGCTACAATCGATTCCCGATGCTCATTTCCGTCATCGGCGGGAACGAGGCGCCACCCGACCTCCTGGCGCTGGCCGAAGAGGTCGGACGCCTGCTCGCGCGCGAAGGCTGCACCGTCATCTGCGGCGGACGCTGGGGCATCATGGAGGCGGTTTGCCGAGGCGCCCGCTCCGAAGGAGGCCACACCATCGGCATCCTTCCCGCAGCCGACCGCTCCGACATGAACCCTTATGTCGAGTTCCCCATCGTCACGGGCATCGGCTTCGCCCGCAACCCGATCGTCGTGCTCTCGGGCGACGCCGTCATCGCCATCGGCGGCGCCTACGGCACCCTCTCGGAGATCGCTCACGCCCTCACCTTCGGCGTGCCCGTCATCGGCGTGCGCACATGGCGCTTCTCGCGAGACGGACACGAGGACGACCGCATCGTACGGGCGGAGACAGCGGAGGACGCGGTGCGCCTGGCGCTCGAGGCGGCGCGCGCCCGCAGGCAGCGGGAGCGAGCCCGTGGCTGACGCCGAATCGCCCCGCGAGCGGCTGCGCCGGTATCTCGACGAGCTGCCCGACGATCGGCTGGCGCTGGTGGCCGGCTGGATCGGCTCGATGATGCGCATGGGCGCCGGCCGCCCGGAGCGCCAGCCGGGTGACAGCCCGGGCCCGCTCGCCGACCTCCTGCATATCCGTCACGTTTCGAGCGGGGAGGGCCGCGCCCTGTTCGAACTCGCCGTCGAGCCCGATTTGCTGAACCCCAACGGCGTGCTGCACGGCGGCGCCGTGTACACGATGGTGGACTACAGCATGGGCGCCGCCACGATGTCCGTCCTCGGCCCCGGCCAGTACTGCGCCACCATCGAAATCAAGATGAGCTACCTGGCGTCGGTGCGCGGCGGCCTGCTGTGCTGCGACACCCACGTCGTCAAGAAGGGCCGCCACATCGTGTTCCTGGCGTCCGAGGTCCGCGACGACGCCGACCGGCTCGTGGCGACGGCGACGGGGTCGTTCATGATCCTCTCACCGGGAACGTAGCCGCGCAGGGTCTGAAGGAGAAGGAGGCGCTCATCGTGCAGATCGCTCACGTGCATGCGCGCGAGATTCTGGACTCCCGGGGGAACCCGACGGTCGAGGTGGACGTACGCCTCTCGAGCGGCGCAGTCGGGCGCGCGGCCGTGCCATCGGGCGCGTCGACGGGCGCCCACGAAGCGCTCGAGTTACGCGACGGCGATCCCAAACGATACGGCGGAAAGGGCGTGCTGAAGGCGGTCGACCACGTCAACAACGAGATCGCCCGGGCCATCGTCGGCATGCCGGCCGTCGATCAGGCCGGTGTCGACGAGCGGCTCATCGAGCTCGACGGCACGCCCGACAAGTCGCGTCTGGGCGCCAACGCCATCCTCGGCGTCTCCCTCGCCGTCGCGCATGCGGCCGCGGCGGCCGAGCACGAGCCGCTGTATCGCTATCTCGGCGGCGCGGCCGCGCGGACCCTTCCGGTGCCCATGTTCAACATCCTCAACGGCGGGAAGCACGCGTCGGATTCCACGGACTTTCAGGAGTTCATGATTATGCCCGTCGGCGCGCCGACGTTCCGCGAGGCCCTGCGCTGGGCCGCGGAGACCTACCACGCGCTCGCGGCGGCCCTGAGGGCGCGCGGCCAGCCGACCAACGTCGGCGATGAGGGGGGCTTCGCTCCGTCGCTGTCCTCCAACGAGGCCGCCGTCGACCTCCTCATCGAAGCCATAGAACGGGCCGGCTACCGCCCCGGGGAAGACATCGTCATCGCTCTCGACCCCGCGACCAGCGAGCTCTACGACGACGGGCGCTACCGGCTGGCGCGCGAGGGACGCGACACCAGCGCCGACGAGCTGGCGTCGCTCTGGGAGACGTGGTGCCAGCGCTACCCCATCGTCAGCATTGAAGACGGGATGGCGGAGGACGACTGGGACGGCTGGAAGGCGCTCACCGGAAGACTGGGAGCGCGGGTGCAGCTCGTAGGCGACGACCTGTACGTCACCAACGTCGAACGGCTCCGGCGCGGCATCGAGGAGGCGGCGTCCAACGCCATCCTCGTCAAGCTGAACCAAGTCGGCACGCTTACGGAAACGCTGCGCGCCATCGACCTCGCGAAGGCGGCCGGCTGGGCGGCGATCGTCTCTCACCGCTCGGGCGAAACCGAGGACACCACGATCGCGGACCTCGTGGTGGCCACGGGCGTCTGGCAGATCAAGACGGGCGCTCCCGCCCGCGGAGAGCGCACGGCCAAGTACAATCGCCTCTTGCGAATCGAGGAGGAGCTCGGCGACACGGCCGTCTACGCGGGTTGGAACGCCTTCCGCACGGGCGTGAGGCGCTGAACCGCTGGACCGCGCGCCGCGCGGCTCTACAATGGGACGCGATGACCGAAGAACGGCCCGGCCCTCTGCCTACGCCGCCACAACGGGTGTCGGCTATCCCCTTCCCCGCGCGGTACGAGCTGCCCGCGAAGCCGGCCGACGCCTCACCGCAGGTTCAAGACGCCTACCGGCAGATCCAGTTCTCGCTCGGCCCTGACCTCCACCTCTTCGAAGAGGGCATGAACTTGCAGCTCGCCATCCTTGCGGCGTCCTCGGGATCGCACTTCCGTACGCATCCGTACGCCGCGGTCGTGTCGCTCTGGTCGCGGACGTTCTCCGCCCTCGCCGACGCCCTGCTGTTGACGACGAGAGGGTCCTACGGTTCGGCGCTGCCCCTGGTACGGACGGCGTGCGAGTGTCTCGCTGCGCAACGCCAGCTTTACGCACAGGAGATGGACCTCTACCGCGAGTGGCTCCTCACCTCGCTCCGGCCCCACGAGGGGTTCAAGGCGTTCGAATTCGGACTCGGCCACTACTTCGCGGGCGAGACCCTCGCGGCGGACGAGCGCTTGCGCTCGGTCTACCGCCCTGCGGCCGACCTGGCGCGGCCCAACTTCGGCGCGACGACGCTCATCGCCGGCCCCGAGTCCAACAACCTGCGCGTGGCCTACGCCTTCGACGACCACGCGTTCCATCTGGGCTGGGCCGAGATCGTCACCGGGTGGCTGCTGGCCCTGTGCGAGCGCCAGCTCCACACGGCCGTCCACGCCACCGACCTCTTCCACGTGCCCGCAGAGACGCACGAGGCGTATCGGACGTACGCCCGCAGAGTCGACGAGCGGCTGGCCGACCCTGCCCGCGCGCGTATCGAAGAGGTCGCCGAGGACAACTTCAAGCGCTACCTCGTACACAATTTCCGCAGGGCCCCTGGCGGAGCGCCGAAGAAGGTACTGCTATAGCGCCTCTAGGCTGCCTCTTCGGTCGCCGAAGGCAGGATCAACTCGGGCGACGACGGGATGACGAGACCCCGGCCGGTGATGCGCCATTTCCGGAGCATGCCGACGAAGTCGCGCACGAGATAGGGGTCGAACTGAAGCCCCGCGTTGGCTTCGATCTCCTCCAGCGCGCGCTCTTCGCCCTTCGCCGAGCGGTACGGCGTGTCCATGATCATCGACGAATAGGCGTCGACGATGGCCATCAGGCGGGCGTGGAACGGGATCTGCTTGCCCTTTAGGCCGCGTGGGTACCCCTGGCCGTCCCAGCGCTCATGATGGTGCAGGACGGTGTCGAGCACTTCCTGCGCGAGCCACTTCGGACTCGTCCGCCAGAGCTCCCAGTCTCGCAGGAGGTCGTAGCCGAACGAGACGTGGTTCCGCACCGCGAGCATCTCGGCGACGCTGAGGGAGCCGTGCTTCCCCAGAATGTGCTCGGGCACCGAGATCTTGCCGAGGTCGTAGAGCTGGCCAGCGAGCCAGAGGGCGGACACCTGTTCACGCTTCAGGTCGAGGCGCGCGGCGAGCTCGGCGGCCAGCACCGCGGCCACGATCGCGTGACGGCCGCTGTAGCGATCCTTGGCGTCGAGGTCGCGCTGCCAGCGCTCGATGAGGGTCTTGATGCGCTCCGACGTCTCGGCGTGCGGCCAGAGCGGCGCCAGCAGCGCATAAATCGTCGTCACGTCCCGTCACCTCGGGGGCCGAGCGGACGCCGACCGCCCGGCGATGTCGCATGCGCTCCCGTTCCCGAGTTGGTATCGGCGCGAGACCCCGTGGTCACTAGTGTTTCGTCGCCTATCGCATCCTGCGCGGGACGTGGGTTAGAATGGTGGCGGAGGTGGTCATGA
>JBBING010000009.1:0-50776 GCA_037444005.1 Chloroflexota bacterium | reverse complement strand
GGCATACTCCACCACACCAAGCCTTCCCTACCATGAATCTTTGAGACGCCGTCCGCCCTCGGTGCCTCGTTGCCCGGCCGCGGGACCCACCCTATGATGGTCCCGCGAGCGCTCACAGCCGTTGGGAAAGGATGGCCTCATGCTGGTCCGCGTGGAGTCCGGCGACATCGCCCGGACGACAACCGATTGCGTCGTCGTCAACCTCTTCGAAGGCGTCACCCGGCCGGGAGGCGGAACGGGCGCCGTCGACCGCGCGCTGGATGGCGCCATCTCCCGTCTCATCGAGCAGGGGGACATCCGCGGCAAGTACGGCGAGCTGACCCTCTTCCCCACCTTCGGGAAGATCCCCGCGCCGCGGGTGCTCGTCGCCGGCCTCGGCAAGCCCGCCGAGTTCTCGGTCGACCGCGTACGCGACCTCTCGGCCGACATCGCGCGGCGGCTCAGAGCCGCGCGCGTCCGGCGATTCGCCACCATCACCCACGGAGCCGGCATCGCGAGACTCGACCCCCGCGCCTGCGCGCAGGCCATCGCCGAGGGCACGATCCTGGGACTGTACCGCTTCCGCAAGCACAAGCGCCCCGAAGAAGACGCCACCGAGGTCGAAGAGGTCGTACTGGTCGAGCACGACTTCGCGAAGCTGAACAACCTCGAGGAAGGGGTCGAGCAGGGCGTCGTACTGGCGGAGGCGCAGAACTTCGCGCGCGACCTGGCGAACGAGCCCGCGAACGTGCTCACCCCCACCGAGCTCGCCCATCGCGCGCAATCGCTGGCAGCCGCCGTCGGCCTCGAGTGGGAGATCCTGGACCGGCCGCAGATCGAGGCGCTGGGCATGGGGGCCTTCCTCGGTGTCGCCGCAGGGAGCCATCAGCCGCCGAAGCTCATCGTGTTGCGGTACCGCCACGGCGACGGTCCCACGCTCGGGCTGGTGGGGAAGGGCATCACGTTCGACACCGGCGGCATCTCCATCAAGCCCGCCGCGGGCATGGAGGAGATGAAGGGCGATATGGCCGGCGGTGGCGCGGTCATCGCCGCCATGGGGGCCATCGCCCGGCTCAAGCCGAAGATCAACGTGACCGCCGTCGTGCCCGCCACGGAGAACATGCCCGGAGGCGGGGCCACGAAGCCGGGCGACGTCCTCCGCGCCATGAGCGGCAAGACGATCGAGGTCATCAACACGGACGCGGAGGGGCGGCTCATTCTCGCGGACGGCATCACCTACGCCCGGCAACTCGGCTGCTCGCCCATCGTCGACGTGGCGACGCTCACCGGCGCCATCTCGGTTGCGCTGGGCAACGTGGCGTTCGGCGTCATGGGCAGCGACGCCGCGCTCGTGGAGCGCATCAAAGCGGCGGCGAAGGCGGCGGGCGAGAAGGTGTGGGAGCTCCCGATGTTCGAGGAGTACCGCGAGCAGATCAAGAGCGACGTTGCGGACATCAAGAACACCGGCGGACGGAACGCCGGCTCCATCACCGCCGCCTTCTTCCTGAAAGAGTTCGCGGAAGACACCCCCTGGGCGCACCTGGACATCGCCGGGGTCGACGTGATGGACAAAGAGCGCGGGGCCCTGGTAAAGGGCGCCAGCGGCATCCCGGTGCGCACGCTCGCGCACCTCGCGCTGTCCATGTCGGCGTCGTGACGGTTGCGCCCCCTTGGGGAATTTTCATGGGCTCACCGCTTCGGATGCGGCGCCCCAGCGCCGATTCTGAGGATGGAATGATGAGGAGACAGCCGGCCATGACCCTGGAGTTGATGCAGACGAAGCGGTGGCTCGAACGAACGCTGGCTCCGGCGCGGGCCCGCGTGAAGCAGGCGCCGACGCCGGAAGCCATCGAGCGCATCCGCCGACGGACGTTCGGCGAGGTCGCCCGGAGGACGCGCATCGCCGCCTGACGACCGCCTTCAGCCCTCGTTTCACGCCGCCCCGGTCCGTCGGCGCCGGGGCGGCGCCGTTTCCCCGCGCCGGGCGGTGCTATACTGACGCGGCCCCGGCCGCCCGCGACGCACCGTCACCAGCAACCAGGATCGCGCCGGCGTGACGCTCGCAGCCTGGCAACGGACCGTCTACGCGGTCTCTATCGCTCAGTTCATCGCCCTCGCGGGCGCGAACCTCATCTTCCCCTTCGTCCCCTTCTACGTGAAGGAGCTCGGCGTCACCGACGAGGGCGACGTCGCCCTCTGGTCCGGTCTGCTGGCGACGGCGACCGGCGTCTCCCTCTTCGTGTTCGCGCCGGTGTGGGGCGCGCTGGCCGACCGCTTCGGGCGGAAGGCGATGCTGCTCCGGGCCTACGCTGGCGCGACGGTGGTGCTGACGCTGCAGGGCTTCGTGCAGAACGTCTGGCAGCTCGCGGCGCTGCGCCTGGCGCAGGGGGCCTTCGTGGGCACGATCCCGGCGGCCAACGCCCTCGTCGCCTCGGCCGCCCCCGCACCGCGCGTCGGCTACTCGCTTGGCCTCGTGCAGATGGCGCTGTTCCTCTCACAGTTCGTCGGCCCCGTCGTGGGCGGCTCGCTGGCCGACGCCGCGGGCTTCCGCGCGACGTTCGTGATCGCCGGCGCCGTGTACGCCCTCTCTTTCGTCCTGGTGCTCACGCAGGTGCAGGAGTCTCGCGCCTCCGGCGCGCGGCAGCGAGAGTCCTTCGTGTCGGGCCTCCGGGTCGTCGCGGCGAACCGCCAACTGCTCCTGCTCGTCGGCGTCGTCTTCTTTCTGAACGGCGCGCCGGCCTTCGTGCGGCCGATCATCCCGCTGCTGGTGGACACGTTCGAGCTGTCGCGGCCCGCCGTGGTCTCGGGCTTCGCGTTCTCCGCTCTCGCCGCCACGAGTTCCGTAGCGGCGCTCGCCGTCGGGCGAGCGTCGGACCGCATCGGCTACCGCAACGCGCTCGCCGTCGCCACGCTCGGGGCGGGAGCGGCGTACGTGCCGGTGGCGCTGGCGAACGACGTCCCGCTTCTGCTGCTCTCGCTGGCCGTCGTGGGCATGTTCAGTGGGGGCATGCTGCCGGCGGCCAACGCCCTCATCGGCGCGCTCTCGCCCGAAGGCCGTCAGGGCGCGGCCTTCGGGCTCGCCGGCAGCGCCCAGGCGCTCGCCATCGCGGTCGCGCCGCTGACGGGCGGCGCCATCGCAAGAAGCTTCGGGGTCCACACCGGGTTCGTGGTGGACGGCCTCGCCCTCATCGGTGTGGGGCTGCTCGTGCTGGCGTTCGTCCGTGAACCGGCCCGCGAGGCTGAGGCCGCAAGTGGCGCGCGGGAGCCGGCGCTCTCGCGGCCTCCCCGCTAAGCGCCCGTCCCTTCGCGCTCCCGCAGCAGCTCGACCACGCGGTCGAGAATCCGATGCGCGACCTCGCTCTTGGGGAGCAGCGGCAGATGCTCGCGACGGCCCGACGCCTCGATGAACACCACCTGATTGGTGTCCGTGCCGAAGCCCGAGCCCGGCGCGGTGACGTCGTTGGCCACGATGAACGCGAGCCCTTTGCGGGCCACCTTCGCCTCGGCGTTCTCGAGGACGTCTTCGCTCTCCGCCGCGAACCCCACCTTGATGAGCCGTTCGCCCGGAAGGCTCGCGATGATGTCGGGGTTGGGCGCGAGCCGGATGGTGACTTCCTCGCCCGTGCGCTTGATCTTCCGGGAGGCCACCTCGGCCGGACGGAAGTCGGAGGGCGCGGCCGCCATGACGATGGCGTCGGCGTCCTCGCACGCGGACGCCACGGCCTCGGCCATCTGCGCCGTGGTCTGCACGTGCACGGTCATGACCCCCCACGGCTCGGGCAACGCCGTCGGGCCGGTCACGAGCGTGACGGTGGCGCCGCGATCCCGGGCCGCCTCGGCAACGGCGAAGCCCATTTTGCCGGACGAGTAATTGCTGATGAAGCGCACCGTGTCGATCGCCTCGCGGGTCGGCCCGGCGGTGACGACGATCCGCCTGCCCGCGAGATCCCCGTGGCGGCCCATGGCCGTCTTCAAGGCGGCGATGAGCGTCGGCGTCTCAGCGAGGCGCCCCATGCCCGTGTGGCCCGACGCCAGCCGCCCCTCCTCGGGCCCGACCACCAGCGCGCCGCGCGCCTGCAACATCCGCAGGTTGTGCTGCGTTGCGGGATGCTCCCACATGTGGTGGTCCATCGCCGGCGCGACCACGACCGGGGCCGTCGTCGCCAGCGCCGTCAGGCTCACCATGTCCTCCGCAAGCCCGTTGGCCAGTCGGGCGATGGTCGTCGCGCTGGCGGGGGCGATGATCATCCCGGCCGCCCGCCGGGCGATGGCGACGTGCTGCTCCGCCGTCTCGCTCTCGGGATCGAACATGTCCACGAACACCGCCCGCCCCGTGACGCCCCGGAACGAGAGCGGGGACACGAAGCGGGCCGCCGAGGGCGTCATCAGGACGTCGACCAGGGCGCCGAGCTGCGTGAGCTTGCTCGCCAGGTCCACCGCCTTATAGCAGGCGATGCTCCCGGTGACCCCGAGCGCGATGCGCTTCTCTGTCAACACTCTGTCCACTATCGGTTCGCCTCGTGGATAAGCCGCAGGCCGACGAGCGTGAGCTCGGTGTCAACATGATCGAACACGCGGGTGACGTGCGAGAGGCGTTGAGCCCAGCCACCCGTCCCGATCACAGTGGCCCGCCCACCCAGCTCCTCCCGGAAGCGCCGCACCATGCCCTCCACCAGCTCGACGTACCCGTACAGTACGCCCGACTGGATGGCCGTCACCGTGTTGCGGCCGATCACCGCCTTCGGACGTTCGAGCTCGACGCGGTAGAGCTTGGCCGCGCGCTCGAACAGCGCCTCCGACGCAATGCCGATGCCGGGCGCGATGGCCCCGCCGAGGTAGTCGCCGTTGGCGTCGACGGCGTCGAACACCGTCGCCGTCCCCAGGTCGACGATGATGAGCGGCGGCGGGCCGTACAGCTTGAGCGCCGCGACGACGTCGCATACGCGGTCCGCGCCCACGTCGCGCGGGTTCTCGTACAGGATGCGCACGCCGGTCCGCGTTCCGGTGCCCACCACCAGGGGCGACAGCCCGAAGTAGCGCCGGCAGAGCTGCTCGAACACGGGCACCATGTCGGGCACCACCGACGCGAGCACGGCTTCGGTGATCTCCTTCGGGGCGATCCCCTCCGCGCGCAGGAGGCCCAGGACCGGAATGGCGTATTCGTCGGCGGGCCGCCGCGGGTCGGGCGAGAGGCGCCAGGTGGCCCGCAGCCGTTCGCCTTCGAAGACGCCGAGGGTGATGTTGGTGTTGCCGATGTCGAGCGCCAGCAGCATCGCGATCCCTTCGTGTGCCTTCGTTCGGGCGCATTATACGGGGCGCCGTGGGGAGGCGCGGCGCTATGGTCAACTTCGTACGTGCGGGTTCGAAAAGGGCGGGAAAATCCCCCCGCAAATCGTCATAAGGGGCTTGATCGGCCGAAAAAGGCCCTGCTATCCTCTGGCGCGTCCAGGGGCCACAGGCCTGCCGGGACGGCAGGCAGCCGGCGGCGCCGGCCCGCCGAAGGGGTCGACCGCCTTCCCCGGTGGGGGCCCGGGGTGACCTGCGAACCACCGAACCGACGCTATCCTTGGAACGCCTCCGAGGACTCCGCGGGTTCCTGGACGTTCAAGAGGTCGTCTGAAGGTTGAGCGGGGCGGCCCGTTCCTCATACGCGAGGAACCGGGGTGGCGGGGTGTCGTCTTCGTCGCCGTGCCGCCCGCTCTCACTGGAGTGCGGCTCGTCGCCCATGCAAGCGTACGCCAGGGAACTCTGGGACACCGCGCTCGGCCGGCTCGAGCTCCAGGTCACGCGCCCCAATTTCGATACCTGGCTCCGCGACACCCGCGGCCTGCGCATCGAGGACGACCGTCTCGTCGTCGGCGCGCCCACCGACTTCGCCCGCGAGTGGCTCGAAACGCGGCTCAAGTCCATCATTCTGAAGACCATCGCCGCCGTCGCCGAGCGGCCCCTCGATGTCGTGTTCGAGGTCTTCCGAGGGGACGCGACGCCACCCCCGCCTGCGCTCCTCGACCCGGCCGAGGTGCGCTCCGCGCTCAGCGAGCGCGCCCGCACGGCGCCGCTGTTCAACCCCGCCTTCACGTTCGACGCCTTCGTTACGGCTGAGGAGAACCGCCTGGCCTACAACGCCGCGCTCGCCGCCGCGAGCGGGTCCCCTCCGTACCACGCGACGGTCATCTGCGGACCGGTGGGGCTCGGCAAGACCCATCTCCTGCACGCCATCGGCCACCGCGCCGTCGCCGAAGGCAAGACCGTGGTCTTCGCCACCGCCGAGCGCTTCGCCAACGACTTCGCCGCCGCGGCGCGCGATCGCTCCTTCCAGGCCTTCCGCGATCGCTACCGCCAGTGCGACTTGCTCCTCATCGACGACCTGCAGTTTCTCGAGGGAAAGGAGCACACGCAGGAAGAGTTCTTCCACACCTTCGATGACCTCGCGTCGGCCGGAGGCCACATCGCGGTCACGTCGGACCGGCCTCCCGCACTCCTCGCAGGCCTCGTCCCGAAGCTGCGGTCGCGTCTCGGCGCAGGGCTCGTCGCCGACATCCAACCGCCCTCCTACCAGACCCGCTTCGCCATCGTCGCCGCGAGAGCGCGCCGCGAAGGCATCCCCATGACTCACGACATCCTCGACCTCATCGCCTCCCGAGAGACCGCCAACGTCCGTGAGCTCGAGGGCGGCTTCAACCGCGTGGTCGCCTTCGCCCAGCTCCACCTCGGCGACGCCATCAGCCCCGAGCTCGCCCGCAAGGCGCTCGCGCCCTTCGCCGACACCCGGCCTCCCGAACCAGTCCCGGCGAGCGTCATCATCGACGCCGTCTGCCGGCACGTCGGTGTCGATCTCCAGGACCTCACGAGCAAGAAGCGCGACCGCAAGACCACCTACGCTCGCCATCTCGTGATGTACCTGCTTCGCGAGTTGGGTCGCCAACCCTTGTCCGACATCGGAAGGCTCCTCGGCGGGCGCGACCACTCCACCGTTATCCACGCGGTCCAACGCATCGCGAACGAACTTCAGGTCGTCCCGGAGACCCGCCGCGACGTCGAGGCCCTCCGCGCCTCCCTCACTGACGTCGCGTAGTCCCCTCCACGCGCCGCGTTTTCCACACAACTCACACGACCCCGCCCCTATAATGACGGGGCTTTGTTCAACGTACTTCCCTCATTCCCGTGATCGATCGAGCTGTTATCCACGTCATTGCAGGTAAGGGTGGGGACGGAGCTGTCAGTTTCCGCCGGGAAAAGTACGTGCCCCGGGGAGGGCCTGACGGAGGTGATGGTGGGCGAGGCGGCGATGTCATCATCGTCGCCGATGGGTCTTTGCGGACGCTCGGTGTGTTCCGACGCAAAAAGGTGTTCCGGGCGGAGAACGGCGCGAACGGGCGGGGCGCGCGGATGAAAGGCCGGGATGGACGGCCGCTGGTGATCCGGGTCCCCGTTGGAACGATCGTGCGGGTACAGGGTGAAGAGACGCCTCTGGCGGACCTGTCGGAGCCAGGGCAGCGGGTAGTAGTAGCGCGTGGTGGTCAGGGCGGGAAGGGGAACGCGCGGTTCGCAACCCCGACGAACCGGACGCCGAGGATCGCAGAGAAAGGCCAGCGGGGGGAGGAGCGAGTGCTGCAGCTCGACCTGAAGCTGCTCGCGGACGTCGGCATCGTCGGGCTGCCGAACGCGGGCAAGTCGACGTTGCTGCGGGCGATGTCCCGCGCGCGCCCGAAGATCGGGGCCTATCCCTTTACGACGCTCGAGCCGAATCTCGGCGTTGTGGACCTGGGGTACGACGCGTTTGTCGTCGCGGATATCCCGGGCCTCGTGGAGGGAGCGCACGCTGGCGCGGGGTTGGGGTTGGAGTTCCTCCGGCACATCGAGCGCACGCGAGCGCTGATCCATCTGGTGGACGGGACGTCACGGGATGTGGTGGCGGACGTGAAGACGGTGGAGCGCGAGCTTCGGGAATACGGCGCGGGGCTGCTGGAGCGGCCACGGCTCCTCGTGGTGAACAAGGTCGACCTCGAAGAGGTACGGGCGCGGGCCGAGCAACTCCGGCGGTCGCTGAGCGATGCGGGGTATCGGGACGCGATGTTCGTGTCGGCGGAGACGGGCGAGGGAGTGCGGGCGCTCATCGAGCGCGTGTACGCGATGCTCGGGCGAGAGCCCGAGGGATGGCCGCGGGCGGAGGCGCCTGCAGAGGAGCGTGCGCCGGCGGCTCCTTCGCCCGCGTTCCGGGTGCGGAGGGAGGATGGCGTGTTCGTTGTGGAGGGGGAGCGGCCCGTCGCGGCGGCGGAGATGCTGGGCGTCGAGAGCGAAGAGGCTCGGGCGATGCTCAGGCGCAGGCTGGCCCGAATGGGCGTGATCTCGGCGCTTCGAAGGGCGGGCGTGCGCGCGGGCGACCGCGTGCGGTTCGGCACTGTGGAGATGACGTGGGAGGAGTGAGGCTCGGCGTTCTGGGCGGCACCTTCGACCCGATCCACATCGGGCATCTGGTGCTGGCGGAGCAGGCGCGCGAGCAGCTCGCCTTGGACGAGGTGCTGTTCGTGCCGGCGGGCGATCCGTGGCGAAAGGCGGGGAAGCGCATCACCCCCGCCCTCGACCGCCGGGCGATGGTGGAGCTGGCCATCGCGGGCAATCCAGCGTTCCGTTGCTCGAGCATCGAGATCGACCGGCCGGGGCCGTCGTACACCGTGGACACACTGGCGACCCTTTGGGCGGAGCGCCCCGAGGCCGTGCTCTACTTCATCGTCGGCGAGGACGCCTTGTTCGACCTGCCGAACTGGAAAGATCCGGCCCGCATCGTGTCGCTGGCGTTCGTGGCTGTGGCGGCGCGAGGGCCCGCGAGCCGGCTCGACGGTCTCACGGCTGAGGACGCGGATCGCCTCTTGCCTGGCCTGAGCGGACGGCTCGTGCGGGTGGAAATGCCGGTCATCGGCGTGAGCGCGACGGACCTGAGGGCGCGGCTGCGGCGAGGCGCGAGCGTGCGCTACCTGGTGCGGGAGGCGGTGGAGCGCTACATCGCGGAACGAGGGCTCTACCGGGAGGAGTGAGGCTACGCGCCGGTGGCCCGAGGCGGCGCGGCCTTCCCCATGAGAATGCTCACCCGCGGCACAGGCGGGGCGAGGAAGGGGCGCAGGTAGGCGTTCCGAAGCCAGTCGAACCCCGCGCGGATGCCCAGGTCCTCGAGCTCGCGGTACGACCTCAGGCGGACGTCAGGAGCGCGGCGCGCAACGAGCCGGCGGTTCCAGCGATCGAGGCGGCGGTCCGCGACGGGCCGGAACTCCCAGATGAGCAGGGCGCCGGCGGGGCGGAGCGCGCGGTAGGCGTCGCGCATGAACGCAAGGAGCTCGGCGTCCGAGAGGTACTTCACCAGGTGCCCGCAGAGGATGAGGTCGGCCGTCTCGTCCGCCAGCGGCAGGGCGGTGACGGTCGCCCGGGCGAAGCCGATGGGCCCGGCCTCGCCTTCGAGGCGAGCGGCCTGGCGCAAGGCGGCGAACGAAGGGTCGAAGCCCACCGGGCGCGTGTTGAAGCGGACGCGCGAGTCGAGAATCCGCAGGAGCGCCCCCCCGTCGCAGCCCACATGGACGACGCGATGGTCCGCCTGCAGGCCGTAGATCTCGGGCAGGCGGAAGAGCGGCGAGTCGACGAGGGCGCGGCCGGCGACCGACTGTGCGAACCGCCAGGCGAACGCGACGGGCGTGCGCTCGCGCAGCCATCGGTCCGACGTGGCCGCAATGCGGACGTCGGCGGGCTCGGACGCGCGACGGGGTCGGGCCTCAGAGCGCAAAGGTGATCCTCACGCGAGCGCCTCGGCTGGCCGCCCACTCGGCCATGCGGCGAAGGTCGTCGATACGGTCACGCAGGCTCGGGTACCGCTCGAGCGTCGCCCTGACCTCAGGGTCGCCGCGGTCGAGGGCCTGGACGACGCGCCGGCAGCATGCTGCGAGCGGATCCGCCTCCTGCCAGACGCGGTCCAGTTCCCGCTGGTCGGCGCCGTCCTCCGGGTTGCGGTCGGCGAACGTGAGCAGCGGCGTCAAATCGATCTTGTCGTCGCCGCCCCGGAGGCGCAACGCGAGGGCGGTGAGCTCGTGCTGGGCCCCGTACCGTGCCGAGAAGGCGAACGACAGGAAGTACACCAGGTCCGCGGTGTCGCCGCCGAAGGCGATAGGACAGGGTTCGGCGGTGTCGGCCTCGAAGAACGCGGTGGGCATGGCCGGCCTCAGACGTCGAGGCGAGCCTGCTTGGCGTGCGACTGGATGAACTTCTTGCGAGGGGCCACGTCCTCGCCCATGAGCTGGGAGAAGATCTCCTCGGCGGCGACGGCGTCCTCCATGCTGACCCTGAGCAGGGTGCGCCGCTCGGGGTCCATGGTCGTCTCCCAGAGCTGTTCGGGGTTCATCTCGCCGAGACCCTTGTATCGCTGGAGCGTGGCGCCCTTGCCGTCACGCTTGGCGAGGAACTCCTCCCGCTCTTTCTCCGAGTAGAGCCAGACGTGCGTCTTGCCGTTCTGGGCGCGGTAGAGCGGCGGCTGGGCGATGTAGAGCTTGCCGGCCTCGATGAGCTGGCGGAGCTGCCGGTAGAAGAACGTGAGCAGGAGCGTCCGGATGTGCGAGCCGTCGACGTCGGCGTCCGTCATGATGATGATGCGGTCGTACCGCAGCTTCGAGATGTCGAAGCTGTCGCCGAAGCCGGTGCCGAGCGCGGTGATGAGCGCGCGGATCTCCTCATGGGAGAGCATCTTCTCGACGCGCGCCTTCTCAACGTTGAGGATCTTGCCCCGGAGGGGCAGCACGGCCTGGAAGCGGCGGTCGCGCCCCTGCTTCGCGGAGCCGCCCGCGGAGTCGCCCTCGACGATGAAGAGCTCGGCGTGCGCGGGGTCGCGCTCGGCGCAGTCGGCGAGCTTGCCCGGGAGCATGCCGCCGTCGAGGAGCCCCTTGCGCACCACCAGGTCGCGCGCCTTGCGGGCCGCCTCGCGGGCCCGCGCCGCCATGATGCACTTCTCGATGATCTTGCGGGCCTCGGCCGGGTGCTCTTCGAGGTACGCCGCCAGCTCCTCCCCGACGACCGACTCCGTGATGCCCTTGATGTCGGGGTTGCCGAGGCGGGTCTTCGTCTGCCCTTCGAACTGCGGCTCCGGCAGCTTGACGCTGACCACGGCGACGAGCCCCTCGCGCACGTCGTCGCCGGTAAGGTTCGCGTCGTCGTCCTTCAAGAACTTCTGCTTGCGGGCGTAGTCGTTGAGCACGCGCGTGAGGGCGCTGCGGAACCCGGTCAGGTGGCTGCCGCCGTCGATGGTGTTGATGGTGTTCGCGAAGCTGAACGTGGCCTCCGAGAACCCGTCGTTGTACTGGATGGCCACCTCGACGGTGACGTCGCCGACCTGCTTCTCGATGTAGATCGGCCGCGGGTTCAGCGCCTGCCGCCCGCGGTTGACGTGCCGCACGAACGACGCGACGCCGCCCTCGAAGTAGAAGTTGACCTCGTGGTCCCGGATCTCGTCGATGAACTGAATCCAGACGCCCTTGGTGAGATAGGCCATCTCGCGGAAGCGCTGGATGAGCGCCTGCGGGTCGAACTCGACCGTCTGGAAGATCTCCGGGTCGGGCCGGAACCAGGTCGTCGTGCCGTGGGGGTACGAAGGGTCGTCGTTCGGGCGCGAGACGATGGGCCCGGTGGGGACGCCGCGCCGGTACTCCTGACGGTACACCTTCCCGTCGCGCCGGACCTCGACCCACAGCTCCGACGAGAGGGCGTTGACGACCGAGGCGCCGACGCCGTGGAGCCCTCCCGAGACCTTGTAAACCTGCCCGCCGAACTTACCGCCGGCGTGGAGCACCGTCATGACGGTCTCGAGGGCCGATTTGCCGGTGCGTGGGTGCTTGTCGACGGGGATACCGCGGCCGTTATCGCGGACGAGGGCCCCGCCATCCTTCGTGAGGCGGATCTCGATCCGGTCGCAGAAGCCGGCCATCGCCTCGTCGGTGGAGTTGTCGACGATCTCGATGAGCAGGTGGTTGAGGCCGCGCTGGTCCGTGCCGCCGATGTACATGCCCGGCCGGCGCCGGACCGCCTCCAGGCCTTCGAGGACCTGGATGTCTTGGGCGGTGTACGCCGCACCCTGCCCGCCGTTGCGAGCCACGGTCTCGGACTTCTTCGTTACCATGGGACTGGAGCTGCTCGTTCTACGCAGACGGTTGGGCTGCGCCGGAAACGCCTGGTTCGCCACCCCGATGCCCGCCAGGCGTGCGGCGCCGTGGTTCGACCTGCGGGAGGCTTCTGCATGCGCGTGCATTCTATCACAGATTCGCCCGCGATGGAATCTGGCGAACGCCCGCACGGCTTCGCCACGGCGCGCCGGTGAAGCTGCCAGCGCCGCTTCTCCGGGCCGCCGTCGTCGGCCGCATCAATCGCTTCACTGTGGAGGTGACGCTCGATGGGCGGCCGGCGCGCGCCCATCTCGCGAATTCGGGACGCCTCGACGAGCTGCTGACGCCGGGGACGCCGTGTTACGTCGCCCCTGCGCACGCCGCCGCCGGCCGGAGGACCGCGTACGACCTGGCGCTGGTGGAGTACGCCGGCACGCTGGTGTCCGTCGACGCCCGGAAGCCGAACCCGCTGTTCGAAGAGGCGCTGGCCGAGCGGCGGCTCGCGGCCTTCGCGCCGTACGAGACGTGGCGCCGCGAAGTGCTGTATAACGGGTGTCGCATCGACTTCCGGCTCGAGGCGCGGGGTCTCCCGCCGTGTCTGGTCGAGACGAAGTCGTGCACGCTCGTGGTCGACGGCGTCGCCCTGTTTCCCGACGCCCCCACGGCGCGGGGAGAGCGCCACGTGCTGGCGCTCATCGCCGCGCGGCGGGCGGGCGTCGACGCGGCCGTGGTGTGGATCGTGCAGCGCTCCGACGCGCGCGTGCTGCGGCCATGGGAAGAGGCCGACCCCGCGCTGGCGCGCGCCCTGCGTGAGGCGCGGGACGCAGGCGTCCGCCTGCTGGCGTACCGGTGCGACGTCTCGCTGGAGGAAGCGCGCGTCGACGGCGAAGTGCCCGTCGAGCTGACGTGAGAGGAGCCGTCCGTGCTGTGGGACCGCATGCGTGACTGGTTCGCCGAGCGTTTCGGGGTCGGCCGCTCGCCCGTCCCCCGGGAGCCCGTGACCCTGCGGCCCATCGGGGTCGTCCGGAACAACGTCCGCGAACCGCGGATGGACGGCTGGGAGCGCGTGCGCTCGGACGTCATCATTCGCGAGGACCTCACGCCGCTCCTGGACGGCATCGACGGCTACTCGCATCTCATCGTGGTTTTCGCCTTCCACCGCCTTCCGCCGCCGGAAGCCGGCCGCACGCACGTGCATCCCCGGGGCGACGAGACGCTGCCGGAGCAGGGCATCCTGGCGACCCGCAGCCCGATGCGGCCGTCACCCATCGGGGTGACCGTGGTGGAGCTCGTGCGCCGGCGCCACAACATCCTCCGCGTCCGTGGGCTGGACGCCATCGACGGGACGCCCGTGCTGGACATCAAGCCGTACTATCCGGCCCATGACGCCGTGCCCGACGCGCGGGTCCCCGAGTGGGCGCGACGCCTGGCCGAGCCGCGGGAGGCCGAGCGGTGACGACGGCGGCGTTCGCGCCGGGGCGGGTGGCGTCCGAGGCCGGCGCGCTGCTCCGCATCTACGAGGCGCTCTCTCGCGCGCACCCGTGGCAGGAGTGGCACTGGCGCGAGGATACGCCGGCGCTCGTGCAGTGCCTCAGCGCGATCCTCGTGCAGCACACCAACTGGGCGAACGTCGACCGGGCGCTGGCGCGCCTCGAGGCGGCGGGCGCCCTTTCGCTCGCTGCCGTGAGCGCGCTTCCGGAGGAAGCCCTCGCCGAGGTCATCCGCCCGGCCGGGACGCCGCTGACCAAGGCGCGCCGGCTGAAGGCCTTCGCCGCGCTCGTCGAACGCGAGGCCGCCGGCGATCTGGCTCGCCTCCTGGCGCTGCCTGCCGGCGAGCTGCGCGCGAAACTCCTCGCGACGCCCGGCATCGGGGAGGAGACCGCGGACGCCATTGCGCTGTACTCCGGGGGCAAGCCGGTCTTCGTGATCGACGCGTACACGCGGCGGCTGTTCCGCAGGCTCGGCCTGGGCCCGGAAGGCGAGCGCTACGGGACGTGGCGGCGCTGGTTCGAGGAGCGGCTGCGAGCGGCCGTGCCCGTGTCCGACCTGGTCGCCGTGTACCGGCGCTACCACGCGTACATCGTGCTGCACAGCAAGCGGGTGTGCCGGGCGAAGCCGCGGTGCGACCGCTGCGTCCTGCGGGACATGTGCCGGACGGCGGGCGGGTGCTGACCTTCGGCGCTTGTGAGCGGGCACGGGCCGAAGTAAGGTGACGGCATGGAGCGGCACCCCCGGCAGTCGGTCAGCGTCTACGTCTTCAGCTTCCTCCACGGCGAACCACGGTTTCTCACGCTGATGAAGTCCGCGCGTTCGCGGCTCGGCGGCGCGTGGCAGGCCGTGCACGGCTCCATCCGCGACCGTGAGCGGGCCTTCGACGCCGCCTTCCGCGAGGTGAAGGAGCAGACCGGGCTCGTCCCCGACCGCTTTTTCCGCGTGGAGTACGTCGAGGTCTTCTACCAGGAAGACACCGACGCCATTCACACCATTCCGGTGTTCGCCGCGCACGTCCCCAGCCTGCCCCGCCCGCGGCTCGGCCCGCGGCACACCGACTTCGAGTGGTGCCATCTCGACGAGACGCTGGCCCGCCTCCAGTTCGCGACACAGCGGCACGCCGCGGCCATCATCGCGCGGGCGGTGGCGCCGTGGCCCGAGGTCGAGACCGACCTGCGGGACATCACCGGCTACCTCGGGGGCTGACCGGTGCAGCTCGGCATCATCGGGCTGGCCCGGTCGGGCAAGACGACGGTGTTCAACGCCGTCACCCGCGGCCACGCGCGCACGGGCTCCTTCGGCCACGGCGTCGAGCCCAACGTGGGCACGGTGAAAGTGCCTGACGAGCGCCTCGACCGCCTGGGGGCGCTCTTCAAGCCGAAGAAGGTCACCCACGCCGACATCACGTATCTCGATTTTCCCGGCGGCTTCTCTCGCGAGGGCGCATCCCCGCAGCTCCTCGCTTCGCTGGCGCGGGCCGACGCCCTCGTGGCCGTCGTGCGCGCGTTCGAGGACGCGACCGTCGACCATCCGCTGGGGTCCGTCGACCCCGTGCGCGACATCGCCGCCCTGAACCTCGAGCTCGCGTTCGCCGACGCCGCCTTCCTCGAGAAGCGCCTCGAGCGGCTCGACACCGCCGTGCGCTCGATGAGAGCGGGCGAGCGGGAGGCGGGCGAACGGGAGATGGCGCTCCTGCGGCGGTTGAAGGCGGGCTTGGAGGAGGAGACCCCCCTGCGGGCGCAGGCCGTCTCCGCCGACGAGCGGAGGCTGCTTTCGTCGTACCGGTTCCTGACCGACAGGCCGCTGCTCATCGTGCTCAACGTGGGCGAGGGCGACCTCGCGCGCGTCGGCGAGATCGAGCGCGAGTACGGAGAGCGCTTTGCCGGGCCGGGAACGGCCGTCGCCGCGCTCTGCGGAAAGCTTGAGGCGGAGCTCGCCGAGCTCTCCCCGGAAGAGGCGGCCGAATTCGCCCGCGACCTCGGCCTCGCCGAGTCCGGCCTCGACCGGATGATCCGCCTGTCGTACGAGCTCGTGGGGCTCATCTCGTTCTTCACCGTGGGGCCCGACGAATGCCGCGCCTGGACCGTCCGCAAGGGGACGCCCGCGCAGCAGGCTGCGGGTAAGATCCACTCGGATATGGAGCGCGGGTTCATCCGCGCCGAGGTCGTGCGCTGGGACGAGCTGCTGGCGGACGGATCGCTGGCCGAGGCCCGGAAGCGGGGACACCTCCGCCAGGAGGGGAAGCAGTACATCGTGCAGGACGGCGACGTCATGCACATCCTGTTCAACGTCTAGAAGGGAGCGCTCCGTGGCGCGCGTGACGCTGTTGAACGTCGAAGACGTCCCAGAGGAGAGCCGCTGGCTGCTCGAGCGCAACATCAGGGGTGACGACGGCCTCTTCAACATCTACCGCGCGCTCGCTCACACGCCGGACGGCCTCCGGCAGTTCATGCGCCTCGGGAGCTATCTGCTCACCCGGAGCGCCCTCGACCCCCGCCTGCGCGAGATCGCCATCCTCAGGACGGGCGCGCTCGCCGGTTGCCGCTACGAGGTCGCCCACCACGTCCCCATCGCGCGGGCCGCGGGGCTGGACGATGCGGCGATCCGCGCCGCCATCGAGGGCGACCCGGCGCCGTTCTCGGGACGCGAGGCTGCCGTTCTCCAGTTCGCGACGGAGCTGACCCGCGACGCCCGCGTGCGCGCCGACACGCATGCGGCGCTGCGCGAGACCCTGGGCGAGCGCGAGCTGGTCGACCTGGCGCTCACGGTCGGCTACTACAACCTCGTCGCGCGGGTGTTGAACGCGCTGGAGGTCGACCTCGAGCCGGCCTTCGCGAGAGGCCTCGGCGCGCTGGGGGTGGCGCTGTGAAGGAGCGGCCGCGGCGGAACGGCGGAGCGGGCGGGCTGACCGACATCGCGGCGGAGGCGCTTCGGGCGGCCCGCGAGGGACCGCCGGTGGCGGTCGTGACGGTGATCCGCGCGCCGAAGGGCGGCGCGGCCGCCGTGGGTGCGAAGCTGCTCGTGCGGCCGGACGGCTCGCGCCTGGGCTCGCTCGGCGGCGGTGCGCTGGACGAGGCGGCCGCGCGCGACGCCCTCGAAGCCCTGACCGCGCGGCCGCGGCGGGCGGTGAGCACGGCGTATTACACGCCTGACGGCGCTCCGGTCGCGCGCCGCGAGGCCTGCTCCGACGCCGTCGAGGTGATGATCGAGGTCGTCGAACCGCCGGCCACGCTGCTCGTGGTCGGCGCCGGGCACATCGGACAGGCGCTGTGCGCGTTCGGCGCGCGCACCGGCTTCTCCGTGGCCGTGCTCGACGACCGGGAGGAGTTCGCGAACCGCGAGCGGCTCCCCGAAGCTGACGCGGTGCTGTGCGGCGACATCGCCGAGGAGCTCCGCCGGTTCCACATCGACAGGAACACGTACGTCGTGCTGGTCAGCCGCGGGCACAAACAGGACGAGGTCGCGCTGCGGGAGGTCGTCGGCCGGGGCGCGGCGTACGTCGGGATGATCGGCAGCAGGCGTCGGGTGGGCACGGTGCTGCGCCACCTGGCGCAGGAGGGATTCGACCCCGCCGCGCTGGAGGCCGTGCGGACACCCATCGGCCTCGACATCGGGGCCGAGACGCCGGAGGAGATCGCCATCAGCATTCTGGCGGAGGTCATCCTCACGCGGCGCGGCGGGTCGGGCCGGCCTATGAGCGAGGGGCGCGGCCCCCTCCGGGTCGGCCGCTCGTCCGGGCGCGGTCTGGTAGACTGAACTCCGCCGGCCCTGCGACGGGGCCGGCGCCGGAGAGCCGCCATGCGCGACGTCTACGACGAGATCGAGCGCAGCCTTCGCGAGGGCCGCCCGCTGGTCATCGCGACGGTGACATCGGCGCGCGGGTCGACGCCCCGCAAGCCCGGCGCGAAGATGGTCGTGCGGGAGGACGGCTCCTTCTGCGGGACCATCGGCGGCGGCTGCGGCGAAGCCGAGGTCTGGGCGGAAGCGATGGAGACGATGCGCGACGGCCGCCCCCGGCTCGTGACGGTGGACCTCACGGAGGACACCGAGGGCGAGGACAAGATCTGCGGCGGCGTGATGGAGATCTTCGTCGAGCGCCTCCTCCCGTAAGACGACACATCGAGCGGATCGGGAGCCTCCAGGAGTAAGCGGCCAACCAGAGGGTGGCTTCCACTCTGAGAAGAAGCACGCGATGACCCCCGCAATGAGCGACCCTCTTCGCCGCTCGCGCCTTCCCTCTACGAAGGCCACGCTTCAGCGTGGCCGGCCACTCGCGGTCGGAACGGCTCGTCGTCTCGGGTGCGGTTGACGCCGCCGGGGGGCGCTCCGTACGCTACGGCCAGCCCACGCAGCGTCTCGACGGAGGTGGCGGCACATGCGCGCGCTCGAAGGCATTCGCGTCCTCGATTTCACCGTCTTCCAGCAGGGGCCTCAGGCGACCCAGATGCTCGCCGACCTCGGGGCCGAGGTCATCAAGGTCGAGCCGCCGTTCCTGGGCGACCTCGGGCGGCTGCTGGCCGTCGACGGCGAGGACCGGCTCAGCGCCTACTTCCTGGCGCACGACCGCGGCAAGAAGAGCGTCACCCTCAACATCAAGACCGAGGAGGCGCGGGAGATCATCCGCAAGCTCGTCCTGCAGGTCGATGTCTTCGTCCACAACTATCGGCCGGGCAAGCTCGAACGCCTCGGCCTCGGGTACGAGGACGTGCGGGCGCTGAACCCGCGCATCATCTACGCTCACGCGTCGGGCTGGGGGACGAAGGGGCCGAAGGCGAGCCACCCAGCCTTCGACATCGCCGCGCAGGCGCGCTCCGGCTTCACGTCCATCACAGGCGAGCCCGGGGGCTACCCGCTTCCCGGCGGCGTCGCCCTCGCGGACTACGTCGGCGCGGCGAACCTGTGCATCGCGATCCTGACGGCGCTGCTGGTCCGCGAGCGGACGGGGATCGGACAGAAGGTCGAGACGTCGCTGCTGGGGTCCGCCATCGCCATGCAGGCGTGGGAGCTCCAGAACTACATCATCACCCGCCGCCCTCCCCGCTCCGGCCGCGGGCACGCGTATCTGCCCACCATCTGGCGGGTCTTCAAGACGAAGGACGGCTACGCGGTCGTGGGCGGCGTCGGCGAGGACCGCTGGCCCGCATTCTGCGAGGCCGTGGGCATGCCCGAGCTGCGCGAAGACCCGCGGTTCGCCAACGCCCTCGAACGGCTGGTCCACCTCCAGGAGCTGTATGAGCTGCTGGACGACCGTTTCCTCTCCCGGACCACCGCCGAGTGGATCGAGGTGCTCGAGGCGCACGATATGATCTGCGCCCCCTGCGCGACGTACGAGGATGTTATCAACGACCCGCAAGCGCTCGAGAACGGCTACGTCCTCGAGGTCGACCATCCGACCCGCGGCCGGCTCAAAGTGATCGCGAACCCGTGGAAGTTCAGCGAGACGCCGGCGGAGGTGGCGCCGGCGTATCCCGAGCTCGGACAGCACACCGAGGAGGTGCTGCTCGGCCTCGGCTACTCGTGGGACGACATCGTGAGCCTGCGGGAGCGCGGCGTGATCTGAAGCGGCCTCTGGTATGATGAAGACCCGTCCCCCGCTTCGGGGGACGGCCGCATTCGGGAGGCTCCCCCATGTCCACGGTGGTCCCAGCAGGCGTCGACCTGTTCCGCGAACGGTACGGCATCGACGAAGCCGTCGCTCAGACGCTGCTCGACATCGCGCTCTCGCGCGGAGGCGAGTACGCGGAGCTCTACTTCGAGCACAAGACTGCGGGCAGCGTCGTGTTCGAGCAGCAGGCGGTGAAGAGCGCCACCCGCAGCGTCACCCAGGGGCTGGGCGTGCGCGTACTTCTGGGCGAGGCGGTTGGCTACGCCTACACCGAGGACCTGAGCCTCGAGGCCATGCGGCGCGCCGCCGACACTGCCGCCCGCATCGCCTCCAGCGGGGGCAAGGCGCCCCCGATCGACATCGTCCATTACGAGACGGCGCATCTCTACACGCCGGAGGCCAGCACGGTCGACGTCGCGCCCGCACACAAGGTGGACCTGATGCGGCGGGCCGACGCCGCCGCCCGCCGGTTCGACCCCTCCATCGCGCGGGTCGACATCAGCTTCGTCGACGAGATGAAGCACATCGCCATCTTCACGAGCGACGGGCGGATGACGGGTGACGCGCAGCCGCTGGTGCGCTTCAACGTGACGTGCCTCTCGGAGCGCAACGGCAGCCGCCAGACGGCGCGCTGGGGCGGCGGCGGCCGCATGGGCATGGCGTACTTCGAGCGGCACCGGCCGGAGGACCTGGCGGTCGAGGTCGCGCGGCAGGCCGTACTGCTGCAGTCCGCCATCGAGGCGCCGGCCGGCACCTTCCCGGTGGTCCTCGCGGCGGGCGACTCGGGAATCCTCCTGCACGAGGCCATCGGCCACGGGCTCGAGGCCGACTTCAACCGGAAGAAGACGAGTAACTACTCGGACCGTATCGGCGAGGTCGTGGCGTCGCGCCTGTGCACCGTGGTGGACGACGGCACGATCCCGGAGAGCCGGGGGTCCATCAACGTGGACGACGAAGGCAACCCGCCGGGGTACAACGTGCTCATCGAGAACGGCGTCTTGCGCGCGTATCTGCAGGATCGCGTGAGCGCGAAGGCGATGGGCGCGCGGCCCACGGGCAACGGGAGACGTCAGTCGTTCAAGCACTACCCGATGCCCCGCATGACCAACACGTACATGCTCCCCGGCGAGAGCGACCCGGAGGAGATCATCCGCTCGGTGAAGAAGGGCATCTACTGCGTGGCGTTCTCCGGCGGGCAGGTGAACATCAGCAACGGCGACTTCGTGTTCAGCGTGACCGAGGGGTACCTGATCGAGGACGGCCGCGTCACGGCGCCCATCCGCAACGTGAACCTGATCGGCAACGGCCCCGACGTCCTCACCAAGGTGACGGCCGTGGGGCACGACTTCAAGCTGAGCGATGGCCGGTGGACGTGCGGGAAGGACGGCCAGCAGGTGCCGGTGGGCGTCGGCATTCCGACGGTGTTGGTCTCGGGCATCACGGTGGGCGGGACCAGGGTCGCCTGACGGGAGAGGGACGGTGATCAAGCTCATCTACTGCATCAACCGCAAGCCGGGCATGTCGGTCGAGGAGTTCCAGCGCTACTGGCGGGAGACGCACGGGCCGATCGCGGCGCGCATCCCCGGCGTACGGCGGTACGTCCAGTGCCACACCGTGCCCGCGGCGTACGCCGGCGGCCAGCAGCCTCCGTTCGACGGCGCGGCCGAGCTCTGGTTCGACGACATGGCGTCGCTCGCCGCCGCCATGGGCTCGCCGGAGGTGCAGGCGGCGCGCGAGGACGAACGGAACTTCATCGACCACACGCGGGTCGCGCTGTTCATCACCGAAGAAACGCCGGTGGTCGACTCCGCATGAACGAAGACCTGCTCTCCATCGCGTCCGACCTCGTCGAGCGGGCGAGGCGCCTGGGCGCCGACCAGGCCGACGCCGTCGTCGTCTCTTCGGTCGAGTCCTCCGTGCAGGTGCGCAGGGGCCGCGTCGAGCGCATCGTCGACGCCGGGTCCCACGCCGCCGGCGTCCGCGTCATCAAAGGCCGGCGGACCGCGCTCTGCTCGACCGCGGACATGACGCCGCGCGCCCTCGAGGACATGGTCCGTCAGGCCATCGAACTCGCGTCCATCTCGGAGCCGGACGAATTCGCGGGCCTGCCCGACCGCGCCGAGCTGGCCGCGGGCCCCCTCCCGAACCTCCAGCTCTACGACGAGCGGATCGAGTCGGTCACCACCGACGAGCTGCGCGACACGGCGCTGCGCTGCGAACAGGCGGCGTTCGACTTCGACCCGCGGGTGACGAACTCGGACGGCACGCAGATGGGCGTCGTCCGCAGCCGGGTGGCGCTCGCCAACAGCCTCGGCTTCGCGGGCAGCTACCCCTCGACGAGCGTGATGCTGGTGTGCGAGGCCATCTGCGACGACGCCGAGGGCAAGAAGCGCAACGACTACTGGTACACGGCCGAGCGGTTCCTCCACCGGCTCGAGCCGCCGGAAGAGGTCGGGCGCAAGGCCGCGGCGGGCGCCGTGGCGAAGCTCGGGGCGCGCAAGGTGAGCACGACGCAGGTCCCGGTGGTGTGGGACGCCCGGGTCAGCGTCGCGCTGCTCCAGCTTCTCGCTCAGGCCGTCTCGGGCGAGGCGCTCTACCGTCGGGCGACCTTCCTCGCGGACTTTGAAGGGCAGCAGGTGGCCTCGGAGCTGGTGACCGTCACCGACGACCCCCTCCTTCCGGCTCGGATCGGGTCGCGTCCGTTCGACGGCGAGGGGGTGGCCTCGCGGACCGTGCCGGTGTTCGAGCGGGGCGTGTTCCGGAGCTTCCTGTTCGACGTCTACAACGCGCGCCGCCTGGGCCGGCGGACCACGGGCGCCGCTGGCCGCAGCGTCGACAGCGCGCCCGCGCCCGCGGTGAGCAATCTCGTGATGGCCCCGGGCGACACCCCGCCGGAAGGGCTCTACGCGGGTGTCGACGAAGGGCTGTACCTCACGGATCTCATGGGGTTCGGCGTGAATCTGACGACGGGCGACTTCTCGCGCGGGGCCCAAGGGTTCTGGATCGAGAAGGGACGGCTCGCGTTTCCGGTGACCGAGATCAACGTCTCGGGAAACCTGCGGGAGATGCTGGCGAGCGTCGACGCGGTGGGCAACGACCTGCTGTGGCGGGGACGCTTCGCGGCGCCGAGCCTGCGCATCTCGCGGATGACGGTGAGCGGACTGTAGCCGCTGGACGTGGGACGAAGCGACAGGGGCCAGGCGCATCCGCCTGGCCCCTCGCGCAGGGTTCTGGTCGGGGTCTCGGGCTACGGACCCTTAGATGTTCAGGCTCTGGGCCACCAGTTCGCGGTGGTAGTCGGCGTCGCCGTAGGCCAGCTCGGCCGCCTTCTGGCGGCGGAAGTAGAGCTGGATGATGTACTCCTTCGTGAAGCCGATGCCGCCGTGGATCTGCTGCCCGTGGGCGACCACGCGGCGGGTGGCCTCGCTGATCCACGCCTTCGCCATGTGGACGTTCTGCTCAGCGTCGGGCTCGTTCTCGGCGACGGACCACGCGGCCTTGTACATGATGAACCGCGACCCATCGACGTCGGTCACCATGTCCGCGGCCTTGTGCTGGATGGCCTGGAAGCTGCCGATGGGCCGCCCGAACTGGATGCGGTCCTTGGCGTACTGGACGCTGATCTCGAAGTCCCGCTGCGCCAGCCCCACCAGGTAGGCGCACTCGATGACCGTCGCCTTGTTCACGATGCGCTTGACCAGGTCCCAGCCGCCCTGCAGGGCGTTGGCCTTGGGCACGCGAACGTTGTCGAACTTCACCTCGAACTGCTTGTCCGAGGCGATGGTCTTGAGCGCATCGAGGCTGATGCCTTGCGCCTTCGCCGGGACGATGACGACGGCGATGCCGTCCTCGCCCTTCGTGCCGGGCTTGCGCGCGACCACGCTCATGTAGTCCGCGACGTGCGCGTCGCGGATGAACAACTTGGTGCCGTTGAGCACGAGGCTGTCGCCGTCTTCCTTCGCCTCCAGGGCGATGCCCTCGGCGTCGAACCGGGCTGAAGGCTCCGTGAAGGCGAAGGTCCAGATGTGCTCGCCCGACGCGATCTTGGGCAGGTACTCGCTCTTCTGGGCGTCGGTGCCGCCCTCGAGCAGGGCGATGGCGCCCCCGACGGTGCTCGGGATGAAGGGGCCGGGCACCAGGGCGCGCCCGAACTCCTCGATGAGCACGATGAGGTCGAGGAAGCCCATGCCTGTGCCGCCGTAGCTGTCAGGGATGATCAGGCCCTGCCAGCCCTGCTCGGCCATCTTCTTCCAGAGCTCCGGAGAGTAGCCCAGCTCGTCCTCTTCCATCTCGCGGACGTGCTTCTCGGGGCATTCCTTCTCCAGGAAATCCCTGGCGAAGTTTTTGAGCATTTCTTGCTCTTCAGAAAGACCCAGGTCCACGCGTTACTCCTTTCCTCTCCCCCCGGCGCGCCGGGGGTTCGTTTCCGTGTGATTCGACCCACGCCCTTCGGGGCGGTGTCTTCTCGTTCCGTTCACTCCCGCGGGAGGCCGAGCCCCCGCTGCGCGATGATGTTGCGCTGGATCTCGGACGTCCCTCCCGCGAGCGTCGATCCCACCGAGATGCGGTACATCGATTGCAGCCGGCCGCCAAGAGGCGCCCAGCGCGAGCCGTCCTCCAGAATGCCCGGGAGCCCCGCCGCCTTCATGGCCGTGCGGGTGATGCGCTGCGCGAGCTCCGAGCCGTACAGCTTGGCGATGGACGCCTCCGTGTTCGGGATGAGCCCGCGCGCCTGCATCGTCACGACCCGGTACGACATGAGGATGCCCACCTGCGTCTCGATCCAGCGGTCCGCGAGCTCCGCCCGGATCTGCTCCCGCGCGTCCGCGCGTCCGTGCTCCCGGAAGAAGTCGACGATCTCGCGGACCAGCGTCTCGAGGCCGATGGCGCTCACGATGCCCGACCGCTCGAAGTCGAGCGTCGTGGTGGCGACGTACCAGCCGCGGTTGAGCTCACCGAGGAGGTCCTTCTTCGGCACGCGGACGTTGTCGAAGAAGACCTCGTTGAAGCTCGGAATGCCGGCCATGTTCACCAGCGGGCGCACGGTGATCCCGGGCGACTTCATATCGACGAGGAAGTAGCTGATACCTTTGTGCTTGGGCGCGTCCGGGTCGGTGCGAGCCAGCAGGATCATGCGGTGGGCGCGGTGAGCGCCCGAGGTCCAGATCTTCTGGCCGTTGATGATGAAGTCGTCCCCGTCCTGCACGGCGCGGGTCTGGAGGGACGCGAGGTCGGAGCCGGCGCCGGGCTCGCTGAAGCCCTGGCACCAGTACACCTCGCCCGACAGGATGCCGGGCAGGTGCTCCCGCTTCTGCTCCTCGGTCCCGTGGACGATGATGGTCGGGCCGACCATCTGGATGGCGATCATGTTGGGCTGGGGGGCCCGGGCCCTCGCCATCTCCTCGTTGAAGATGAACTGCTGGATGACGCTCATGCCGGCGCCGCCGTACTCCTTGGGCCAGGCCGGCGCCACCCAGCCCCGGGTGGCGAGCTTGCGCAGCCACTCCTGATCGCGCGGGTCCTCGCCCAGCCCGACGCCGAGCACGGCTTCGTCAGGGGCCCGCATGTCCGGGGGCAAGTTCTCCCGGATGAACGCCCGGACCTCTTCCCGGAACCTTGCGTCTTCAGGGCTGTCGCGAAAGTCCATGGTTCGCTCCTTTCGGGCGACCCCTCACACCCTCGGCAGGCCGAGCCCGCGGGTGGCGATGATGTTGCGCTGGATCTCCGACGTGCCGCCGGCGATGGTCGACCCCACGGAGATGAGGTACTGCCGCTCGAAGCGGCCCCGCAGCTTCGCGTACGGCGAGCGCGGATGCAACTGTCCGTAAAGGCCCAGCAGGTTGAGCCCCGTGCGCGCCAGGCGCTGGGTGTACTCCGAGTTGAACGTCTTCACGATGGACGCCTCGTAGTTCGGCACGAGGCCTCGCTCCTGCATGGACAGCACCCGGAACGAGAGCATCCGCGACGTCTCGATCTCCACCCACAGGTCGGCGAGCCGGTGGCGGACGACCGGGCGCTTGCCCAGCTTCGTCTCGCGCACGTAGTCCGTGAGCTCCTCGAGCGTGCGCCGGTTGCCCGCCGAGCCCGCCAGCGACGACCGCTCGAAGTCGAGGGTCGTGGTGCCCACGTACCACCCGCGGTTGAGCTCGCCCACCAGGTTCCGCCGCGGCGTCCGGACGTTCTCGAAGAACACCTCGTTGAACCCTTTCTGGTTCGCCATGTTGATGAGCGGCCGGATGGTGATGCCCGGCGACTTCATGTCGACCAGCAGGAAGCTGATGCCGCGGTGCTTGGGCGCGTCCGGGTCGGTGCGGGCCAGGAGGAACATCCAGTCGGCGTAGTGCGCCTGGCTGGTCCAGATCTTCTGGCCGTTGATGACGAAGTCGTCGCCGTCGATGACCGCGCGGGTCTGGAGCGAGGCGAGATCGGAGCCGGCGTTGGGCTCCGAATAGCCCTGGCACCAGACGACCTCGCCGCTGGTGATGCCCGGCAGGTGCTCCCGCTTCTGCTCCTCGGTCCCGTACATGATGAGCGTGGGCCCGAGGTAGCCGACGGCGGCGAGATTGGTGAGCGGCGCGCGGTGGTACGCCATCTCCTCGTTGTAGATGGCCTGCTCCCAGATGGTCATGCCCGCGCCGCCGTACTCTTTGGGCCAGGCGGGCGCGATCCAGCCGCGCTTCGCCAGCTTCTTCATGAACTCGCGCGAGCCCACGAAGCCCTCCTCCTCGTCCGTGCCGATGCCGCCGTCCCAGTCGGGCGGCAGCGCCTCGCGGAGGAAGGCTCGCACCTCCTGACGGAAGGCCTCCTGCTCGGGCGTGAACGTGAACCGCATGCGTCTCCTTTCGCCGCGGGCGAGCGCGACGCTGCCCGCAGCGTCTCCCGGCGGACTCGTGGCGACGTCCCGTCCGGGCGCGTCAGTCGCGCGGCAGGCCGAGGCCCCGTTGCGCGATGATGTTGCGCTGGATCTCCGACGTACCGCCTTCGATGGTGTACGCCACCGAGCGCAGGAACGTCTGCGTCCACCGGCCCTTGGTGGGCGAGTGCTCGCGGTCGCGCACCTGACCGTACAGCCCGAGCACCTTCATCGCCGTCCGGGCGATCCGCTGGTTCAGCTCCGTCGAGTAGAGCTTGAGGAGCGACGCCTCGTAGTTCGGGATGAGGCCCCGGTTCTGCAGGCTCGCCACGCGGTACGACAGCATGCGCGCGACTTCCACCTCGATCATCCGGTCCGCCAGCTCGTACCGCAGGAGCGGGTTCGTCTTCAGCGTGCTGACGGGCTCGTCGGCGTGCTCGCGGGCGAAGGCGATGATCTCCTCGACCGACTGCTTCATCCCGATGGCGTTGCCGATGCTCGAGCGCTCGAAGTCGAGCGTAGTCACGGCGACGTACCAGCCGCGGTTCTCCTCGCCGATGACGTTCTCCTTCGGCACGCGGACGTTATCGAAGAACACCTCGTTGAACTCGTGGCTGTCCGCCATGTTGATGAGCGGGCGGACGGTGACGCCCGGCGACTTCATGTCGAGGATGAAGTACGTGATGCCGCGGTGCTTGGGCGCGTCCGGGTCGGTGCGGGCCAGGAGGATCATGTACTTCGCCATGTGGGCGAGCGTGGTCCAGATCTTCTGGCCGTTGATGATGTAGTCGTCGCCATCGCGGACGGCGCGCGTCTGGAGAGACGCGAGGTCGGAGCCCGCGCCCGGCTCGGAGTAGCCCTGGCACCAGATGTCCTCGCCCTTGAGGATGCCGGGGAGGTACTTCTTCTTCTGCTCCTCGGTTCCGTGGACGATGATGGTCGGCCCGGCCATGCCGAGGCCGATGATGAGGTGGAGCGGCCGCGGCGCGCGGTGGATCGCCATCTCCTCATTGAAGATGAACTGCTGCATCACCGACATGCCGGCGCCGCCGTACTCCTTCGGCCAGGCCGGCGCGATCCAGCCGCGTTCGCCCAGCTTCTTGAACCACTCCTGGTTCGCCTGCCAGTTCTGGATCAGCGCCTCTTCCCGGCTCACGCCCGGCTGCGGCTTCGGCGCCTCCTTCTCGATGAACTCGCGGACTTCCTTGCGAAATGCGGCTTCTTCCGGTGTGTCGCGAAAATCCATCTTGCGGTCCCTTTCTGTCAGTCGCGGGGCAACCCCAGCCCCCGCGTCGCGATGATGTTCCGCTGAATCTCCGACGTGCCCCCGGCGATGGTCGAGGCCACGGTCTGGAGGTACATCCGCTCGAACCGCCCGCGCATCGGCGCCCGCTCGCCATAGACCTGCCCGTACAGGCCGAGCAGCTTCACAGCCGTCCGGGCGATGCGCTGGCTCAGCTCCGTGGTGAAGAGCTTTGTCATCGACGCCTCGTGGTTCGGGATGAGGCCTTTCGCCTGCATCGAGATGACCCGGTACGACATGAGCCGGGCGACGTGGACCTCGACGTAGCGGTCCGCCAGCTCCAGGCGGATGGACGGCTCCCGGAGGAGCCGGCTCGTGCCGTCTCCGGCGTGCTCGCGCCCGTAGCGGATGAGGTCGTCCATGGTCTGCCGCAGGCCGACGGCGTTGCCGATGCTCGAGCGCTCGAAGTCGAGCGTCGTGGTGCCGATGTACCAGCCGCGGTTCTCCTCGCCCACGAGGTTGCGGGCGGGCACGCGGACGTTATCGAAGAAGACCTCGTTGAAGGCGGCGCTTCCCGCCATGTTGACCAGCGGCCGCACCGTGATCCCGGGCGACTTCATGTCGACGAGGAAGTAGCTGATGCCCTTGTGTTTCGGCGCTTCCGGATCCGTGCGGGCCAGCATGAACATCCAGTCGGCGAACTGCGCGCCCGAGGTCCAGATCTTCTGGCCGTTGATGACGTAGTCGTCGCCGTCGCGGACGGCGCGGGTCTGGAGGGAGGCGAGGTCGGAGCCGGCGCCGGGCTCACTGAAGCCCTGGCACCACTGCACCTCGCCCGACAGAATGCGTGGGAGGTGCTCCTTCTTCTGCTCCTCGCTGCCGTGCACGATGAGGGTCGGGCCGACCATGGAGACGCCCATGCCGCCGACCTGGGGAGCGCGGTGCTCGGCGAACTCCTCGTTCATGATGAACTGCTGCATGACGGTCATGCCAGCGCCGCCGTACTCCTTGGGCCAGGCGGGGGCGATCCAGCCCTTGGCCGCGAGCTTCTTGCGCCACTCACGCAGCCCCTCACGGAGCGCGCCCGGGTCCTCCCGCGGGTCGACGTTCTTCAGGGAGTCGGGCAGCTCCCGGTCGAGGAAGTCGCAGACCTCCTTTCGGAAGGCCGCTTCTTCTGGCGTGTCGCGAAAGTCCATGGTCGCCTCCTCCGGACGCAGGCTACGCCCGCGGCAGGCCCAGTCCTCGCTGGGCGATGATGTTCCGCTGGATCTCCGACGTGCCCCCGCCGATGGGGCTCGTCGTGGCGTACATGTACACGCTGGCCGGCCGGCCCCCGAGCGGCGCGTACGGGCTCCCGCGGTCGAGCTGCCCGTAAAGCCCGAACAGCTTGAGGGCGGTCCCCGCGATGCGGACGTCGAGCTCCGAGCCGAACAGCTTCGCGATCGAGGCCTCCTTGTTGGGCACGAGACCCCGCGCCTGCAGCGACACGACCGCGTACGAGAAGAGCTGCTCGACCTCCGATTCGATGAGCCGGTCGGCGAGCTCGATCTGCATGGGCAGCGTCCGCGCCCGCGCGACCGAGGGGTCGCCCTCGCGCTGGCGGGCGTAGTCGATGAGGTCGCGCACCATGAGGCCGTGGGAGACGCTGGTGGCGATGTTGGAGCGCTCGAAGTCGAGCGTCGTGGTCCCGATGTACCAGCCGCGGTTCTCCTCGCCGATGAGGTTCTCTTTCGGCACGCGGACGTTGTCGAAGAACACCTCGTTGAAGTCGTGGTTGCCGGCCATGTTGACCAGCGGGCGCACGGTGATCCCCGGGCTCTTCATGTCCACGACGAAGTAGCTGATGCCCTTGTGCTTGGGCGCGTCCGGGTCGGTGCGGGCCAGGAGAATCATGTATTTGGCGATGTGCGCGCCCGAGGTCCAGATCTTCTGGCCGTTGATGACGTAGTCGTCGCCGTCGCGGACGGCGCGGGTCTGGAGGGAGGCGAGGTCGGAGCCGGCGCCAGGCTCGCTGAAGCCCTGGCACCAGAACTCCTCTCCCGAGAGGATGCCCGGCAACCAGCGCTTCTTCTGCTCCTCGGTCCCGTAAAGGATGATGGTCGGGCCGGCCCAGCCGACGCCGATGCCCAGGCCTGCGCCCCGCGGCGCGCCCGCCCGGGCCATCTCCTGATTGAAGATGAACTGCTGCATCACGGAGAGGCCCGCGCCGCCGTACTCCTTGGGCCACGCCGGGGCGATCCACCCGCGGGCGGCGAGCTTGCGGACCCAGGTCCGGTGCGCCTCTCGGAACTCCTCAGGGGAGAGCTCCGTGTCGGTTCCGCCGCCGCCGAACATGGCGGTGAGGCCGCGCCGGCTGATGCCCTTCGGCAGCTCACGTTCGATAAACTCGCGGACCTCCTTGCGGAAGGCGGCCTCTTCCGGACTGTCGCGAAACTCCACGCGCCGAACCCTCGCTCTGCGCCGCCGACGGCCTCCGGTCGGACAGCGGCGACCATTCTACGAACTCTTACGTAAGAGTCAATGTATCCATCGATGCCCCGGGCGGCGCCACCGGCAGCGGCTCCGCGGCCCCGACGTAGACCGGGACCCCGTCCAGCGGGAACGGCAGGCCGGCGATGTTCCGCCTCCGCTCCGTCGGCCGCGCCCGGATGGCGTCCAGGTACAGCCGTCCCCACTGCTCGACGCCGCGGCGGTCGATCTCGTCGTCGAAGCCGAGCAGGTGGAGCGTGTCGAGCATGAGGCCGATGCCGAGGAACTGCCACGCGACCAGCCGGGAGTCGACCTCTCGCCGCACGATGCCCCGGACCTTCCCTTCCTCGAGGGTGTCCGACACGAAGTCGACGAACGCTGCGAAGTTGGCCCTCAGCGCCTCGCGGATGTCGGGGTCGTCGGCGTCGGAGAGCGCGCGGAACTGCAGCTTCATGTTCGCGCTGTGGCTCCGGAGGTGGTCGTAGTAGTGCACGCCGATGGCCCACAGCGTCTCGACCGGGTCCTCGACCTGGTACGAGATGTCTTCCCAGATGTCGAGGAGCTTCGGGCCGGTCGAGCGGATGACCTCGAGGAAGAGCTCCTTCTTGCCCGCGAAGTGGCGATAGAGCGCGGCCTCCGAGAGCCCGGCCGCGCGGGCCAGGTCGGCGGTCGAGGTCTTTTCGTAGCCCTGCTGTGCGAAGGTCGCGCGGGCGGTCTCGAGGATCTGGCGGCGGCGGGCCGCGGCGGGCAGGCGCCTCGCTCGAGGCATCGGCGATGCTCCGTCGGTTGTTAGTGAACGTTCACTAGCAACCCGAAGCCTATCGCCCCTCGAAGCCTCCGTCAAGGGCCGTCCGGCGCCAGCCGGGGCCCGGTGGTGATCACGCGGCGAGGCCGCCTCGCGCGAGGCGGCCTCGCCGGTCTGCATCCGCTTCGGAGCTGACGCTACTTCGCGCCGATGGCCTCCGCGACGTCGGCCAGGCCCAGGGACTCGAGCTTGCGCCGGCTCGGCGCCGCTGTCTCCGGGTCCCAGTCGCACGCTTGCAGGAACTCGCGCTGCATCGTCTCCGTGTCGATAGTGATGTCCTTGTGGGGTCCGGCCTGGAGCGGCGGGTTCCCCACCAGCCGGCCGGGCACGCGACGCCGCGTGACGATATCGCCCTCGCGGACGTTGAACGCCATCCGCAGGTTGGCGATCCGCTCGCCCGTCTGGCGGAGCTCCTCGATGGTGGTGTCCCATCCCGTCATGGCGTTGACCCATTCAGGGATCCGGTGGTTGGGCGCCGCCATCATGATGAACATGCACTGGCCGGTGGCGTTGACGATGTGCATGTACTCCGAGGCGCCCTTATGGTGTTCGCCGCGGCCGGCGTACACGGTGCGGTCCTGCGGCGCCGGCGGGATGTTCCAGCCCGACCGCGCGGCCCCCTCGTACTGGGTGTGGCGCGCCGGCGTCGGGTCGAGCTTGTACGTCGTGAAGTACTCGGGCTGGAGCTTCGGGTCGTGCATCGGCAGCTCCTCGCCGCCGACCTCCATGGCGAACTCCCACGCCCGGCCGCCGAGCTTCTCCGCCGCGCGGCGGATGCCGTCGCCGAAGAGCTCGCCGATGCCCTCCTTCTTCCCGATCTTGTGCAGCATCTCGATGATGGCCTCGGCGTTGCCCCAGCGCAGGTCGAGCCCGTCCGTGTCCTCTTTCGAGATGAGGCCGTTCTCGTAGCACTCGATGGCGAACGCGATGGTCGCCCCGGCGGAGATGGTGTCGAGCCCGTACTGGTTGCACAGATGGTTGGCGTACAGCAGCGAGTCGAGGTCGCTGTTCAGCGCGAGGGTGCCGAACGAGGTCGCCGTCTCGTACTCGGCGCGGTGCGTGTGGCGGGGGTACGGGAACTTCGGGTTATCGGACTCGACGCTCTCGGCGCCGCAGGAGAGCGGGCAGTGCCAGCAGCCGTAGGTGCGCTCCATCTTGGCGTTGAAGGCGTCGCCGGTGAGCTGCATGCCGGCCTGGAAGTCGACCATGCCGGCGCCGCCCCAGTTCTTGACGGGCGCGTCGCCCGACATGGCGGACATATTCGTGATGCCTGTGGTGCCGTACTTGCGGAAAAAGCCGGCGACGGGCGCGGCGAATTCGGCCAGCGCGGTTTTGACGTGGGGCGTCGCCGCCTGCTGTCCGAGGATCTTCTTCGAGGCGACGACCACGACGGCCTTGAGCCGCTTGGAGCCCATCACGGCGCCGACGCCGCTGCGGGCGGCCAGCCGGCCTCGCTCGTTGCAGATGCCCGCCATGAGCGAGAGCTTCTCCCCCGCCGGGCCGATGCAGGCGACGCTCGCCTTCTTGCCGTGCCGCTCCTTGAGCTTCTCCTCGACATCGATGGCCATCATGCCCCACAGGTCGGAGGCGTCGCGGAGCTCGGCCTTCTCGTCTTCGATGAGCAGGTACACCGGCTTCTCGGCCTGGCCGTAGAGGAGCAGGCCGTCCCAGCCGGCGAACTTCAGGTGAGGCCCGAAATCGCCGCCGCCGTTCGCGTCGCCCCAGCCGCCGGTCTTGGGTGACTTCGTCACCGCCTGGTAGCGGATCCCGAAGAGCGGCGTCCCGGTCAGCAGGCCCGGAAAGAGCCCGAGGATGTTGTCGGGTCCGAGCGGGTCGGCGCCCTTCGGGATGCGGTCGAACAGCAGGCGCGCCCCGAGGCCGTAGCCCCCGAGGTAGTGGCGGTACAGCTCCTCGGGCAGCTCCTCTGGGGTGATCTCGCCGGTCGAGAGATTGACGTTGAGGATCTTGCCGTTGACGGCTTCGTTGAGCATGAGGCGGCTTCTCCCTTCTGAACCGACACCCCGGGGAACGACAAAGGGGCCGCCCCGGCGTGGCCGGAGCATGTGCGAGTATAGGTTTCGGCCCTTCGTTTCGTCAATCAGCGCTTCGCAAATGCGGCGCGCTATCCTGATGTCGTGGTGCGCGTGAAGCTCTACAGCCTCCTGGCCGAGCGCTCCCTCTCCGGGAGGGACAGCTACGAGGTGCCCTTTCGCGAAGGGCTCCGCCCCATCGACCTCATCCACGCGGAAGGCTTTTCCGGCGACGAGGCCGACGCCATCGTGGTCATCGTCAACGACGAGCATGCGGACCCCCGCCGGCCGCTGAAGGACGGCGATCGCGTCGAGCTGATGATCAACATGGTCGGGGGCTAGACAGGAACTGCGCGTCCGCCTTCGCGGTTTCGCGGTTTTGCCGTTGACAGCGCAGGGCGGCGCTCGTAGAATGATGGACGGGCGCTACTCCGCCCCGAGCGGAGCGGCGCCGCGTTTGTTTGCGGGGTGGAGCCCCGGGCCGGCCGGGGCAGACAGGCATGCCGAAGTACATCTTCGTCACCGGCGGTGTAGTCAGCTCCGTCGGTAAGGGCATCACGACAGCGGCCATCGGCCGCATCCTCAAGTCCCGCGGCGTCACCGTCTCTCTCCAGAAGCTCGACCCCTACCTCAACGTCGACCCGGGCACCATGTCGCCCTACCAGCACGGCGAGGTCTTCGTCACCCAGGACGGGGCCGAGACCGACCTCGACCTCGGCCACTACGAGCGCTTCATCGACGAGGACCTGACGAAGCTGAGTTCCGTCACCACGGGGCAGATCTACCAGGCGGTCATCGCCAAGGAGCGCCGGGGCGAGTTCCTGGGCCGCACCATCCAGGCCATCCCGCACGTCACCAACGAGATCAAGAGCCGCGTGCGCGCCATCGGCCGCGAGACGGGCGCCGAGGTCGTCATCGTCGAAGTCGGCGGCACCGTGGGCGACATCGAGGGGCAGCCTTTCCTCGAGGCCATCCGCCAGATCCGGCGGGAGGAGCGCCCGGAGGACACGCTCTCCGTCCACGTGACGTTCCTGCCGTACATCGCCTCGACGCGCGAGCTCAAGACGAAGCCGACGCAGCACAGCGTGCGCGAGCTGCGCAGCATGGGCGTGCACCCCGACATCATCGTGTGCCGCGCGGACCATCCGGTCTCGCAGGAGCTGAAGGCGAAGATCGCGCTCTTCTGCGACGTCGAGCAGCGCGGCGTGATCCCGCTGCCGACGATGCCGAGCATCTACGAGGTGCCCATCGCGCTCGAAGAGGCGGGCCTGGGTGATTACATCATCGAGCTCATGAAGCTCCCGGCGCCCTCCCGCGACCTGACGGAGTGGCGGGCCATGGTCGAACGCCTCCAGCACCCCTCCGGGCGGGTGAGCGTCGGCGTGGTGGGCAAGTACGTCGAGCTGCACGACGCGTACCTGTCGATCAAAGAGGCGCTCATCCACGCTGGCATCGCCAACGACGTCGCGGTCGACATCCGCTGGGTGCATTCAGAGGACCTCGAGGAGCGGCCGGCGTCGGAGCTGCTGGGCGGGCTCGACGGCATTCTGGTCTGCCCCGGGTTCGGGGGCCGCGGCATCGAGGGGAAGCTCGAAGCCGCGCGCCTGGCCCGTGAGGAGCGCGTGCCGTATCTCGGCGTCTGCCTCGGCATGCAGATCATGGTCATCGAGTTCGCCCGCAACGTGCTGGGCCTCGCCGGCGCCAACTCGACCGAGTTCGACCCCGACACGCCGCATCCCGTCATCAGCCTGCTCTCGGAGCAGGAGGGGATCGAAGACCTCGGCGGAACGATGCGCCTCGGGGGCTACCGGTGCGACCTCGTGCCCGGCACGAAGGCGGCGGCGATCTACGGGGTCGAAAGCGTCGTCGAGCGCCACCGCCACCGCTGGGAGTTCAACGGGCGCTATCGCGAGGCGTTCGAGGCCGCGGGGCTCATCGCCAGCGGCGTCAACCCGGAGCGGGGCCTGGTCGAGATCGCCGAGATCGCGGACCATCCCTTCATGATGGGGTCGCAGTTCCACCCGGAGTTCCGGTCGCGCCCCAACCGGCCGCATCCGCTCTTCCGCGAGTTCGTCGCGGCGGCCGTCCGCAGGGCTCGCGGCGAGACGCCGGCGGAAGAGGCCGAGGCGAAGGTGGCTTCCCGGAGCGTCGCGCAGGGGTGAGTTCCGAGGAGCTCTTCCGCGGCCTGCACTTCTTCGCGCTGTTCTACATGATGTTCGGGCTCGGCGGCGTCATCGTGCCGCTCTATCGCGGCTACCGCGCCGAAGACCTCGACCGGAAGGCCCAGTCGTTCGACGATGCGCTCTCGGCGCACCAGACGGCGCTGCTGCCGGGGACCATCTTCGCTGGGGTGACGGGCGTCATCCTCACGGCGGACCTCGGCCTGAACATCATCACGACGGGCTGGCTCGTCACGCTGGAGGCGATCTACCTGTTCGTGCTGCTGGTCTGCATTCCATTGCTGGCGACGGGGCTCCGGAAGGTGCATCTGGAAGCGCTGGCGGCGGCGAAGCAGAAGCGGATGACCCCGGGCCTGGAGGACGCCCTCCGCGACAACGTCGCCCTGGTGTTCTCCCTCGCCATCGTCTTCGCCATCGTGCCGATGGTCTATCTGGCCGTGGTTCGCCCGTACTAAACTGGTCGTATAACGGGAGGTGACTGATGCGTCTGTTCCTGGACACCGCGAACATCGAGGAGGTGCGCACCGCCGTGCGCTGGGGCGTCATCCACGGCGTCACCACCAACCCGACGCTCATGGCGAAAGAGGCCGGCGGCGGGCGCACGTACCGGGAGCAAGTCATCGAGATCTGCGAGATCGTGAACGGGCCGGTCTCCGCAGAGTGCACCTCCCGGACGGCGCCGGAGCTCATCGAGGAGGCGCGGGAGCTGGCTTCCTGGCACCCCAACGTCGTCGTGAAGATCCCCATCGACCCCGCGGGCCTCGAGGCCATCAAGACCGTCTCCGCCGAAGGCATCAAGGTGAACTGTACGCTCGTCTTTTCGGCGAACCAGGCGCTGCTGGCGGCGCTGGCGGGCGCGACGTACGTGAGCCCGTTCATCGGCCGGATCGACGACGCCGGCCAGGATGGGATGACCGTCGTCAGGGAGGCGGTGCAGATCTTCGACCGGTACCATCTGCCCGCGCAGGTGCTGGCGGCGAGCATCCGCCACCCGCGTCACGTGGTCGAGGCGGCGCTGGCGGGGGCGCCGGTGGCGACGCTGCCGTTCGCGGTGCTGAAGGCGATGGTGAGCCATCCGCTCACGGACGTGGGCATCCAGCGGTTCCTCGAAGACGCGCGCACGTACGAGAAGGGGGAGCGGGCGCGCGTCCGCTGACCGGCCACTATTCGATCAGCAGTCTTAGCAGTTAGGGCTTTCCCTTCTTGACGCCCTCGGGAGGCCCTTCGTATGATGAATCAGGTTCAGGTGAGTGAATCATTTCGTTCCCCGGGGGCGTGCAGGGCCGCATCCCCGGGGTGCGGCGATGGATACGAGAAAGTGAGGTGTACGTCCTGTGGCCATTCTCCTAGGCGTCGTGTTCGGCGTCCTGGGGCTGGCGGCAGGTGCTCTTCTCGGGTACGCACTACGTGTCAGGGGAAGCCGTGACGTCGTCGCGGCGGCCCGCGCCGAAGCGGAACGGATCATCGCCGAGGCGCAGCGCGCACAGAGGGAGACGCTTCTCGAAGCAAAAGAAGAAGCGATTCGTCTCAAGGCTCAGTCCGAGAACGAACTCAAGCAGCGGCGGGACGAGGTCCTGCGGCTCGAACAGCGTATTGCGCAGAGGGAAGAGAACCTAGACCGCAAGCTCGAAGCGCTGGAACGGCGCGAACAGTCCCTCAACGACCGCGAGCGGCAGCTCGAACAGAAACGGAGCGAGCTCGAACAACTCCGCGCGCAGAAGCTCGCGGAGATCGAGCGCGTCTCCGGTCTCACCGCAGAAGAGGCCCGCGACATCCTCCTCCAGGAGATCGACCGTGAGGTGCGCGAGGAAGCGAACCGCCGCGTGCGCCTCGCCGAGATGCAGATCCGCGAGGAGGCCCAGGCCCGCGCCCGCGACATCCTCACCACCGCCATGCAGCGGTTGACCACGGATGTCGTGAGCGAAACCACCATCAGCGTCGTCCCCATCCCCAGCGACGACATGAAGGGGCGCATCATCGGCCGGGAGGGGCGCAACATCCGCGCCCTCGAAGCGGCCACCGGCGTCGACCTCATCATCGACGACACGCCCGACGCCGTCATGCTCTCCAGCTTCGACGCGGTGCGGCGCGAAATCGCCCGCGTGGCCCTGACGAAGCTGGTCACCGACGGCCGCATCCACCCGACACGCATCGAGGAGGTCGTGGAGAAGGCGCGTCAGGAGGTCGAGGCCATCATCAAGGAGGCGGGCGAGGAGGCGGCGATCGAAGCCGGCTGCCCGGGCCTGCATCCGGAGCTGCTCAAGATCTTCGGGCGGCTCAAGTACCGCACATCGTACGGCCAGAACCAGCTCAAGCACGCTGTCGAGAGCGCGCATATCGCCGCCATGATCGCGGCGGAGGTCGGCGCCGACGTGAACGTCGCGCGCCGGGGCGCGCTCCTGCACGACATCGGCAAGGCCATCGACCACGAGGTCGAGGGTACGCACGCCCTGCTGGGCGCCGAGCTGGCGCGACGGTACAACGTGAGCCCCGCCGTGGTGCACTGCATCGAAGCGCACCACGAGGAGGTGGAGCCGCGGACCGTCGAGGCCGTCATCGTGCAGATCGCCGACGCCATCAGCGGCAGCCGGCCCGGCGCGCGGCGCGAGACCCTCGAGAGCTACATCAAGCGGCTCGAAGCGCTCGAAAGCGTCGCCAACAGCTTCAAAGGGGTCGAGAAGTCGTTCGCCATCCAGGCCGGCCGCGAGGTTCGCATCATCGTGAAGCCCGAGGAGGTCGACGACCTCGAGTCCATGCGGCTGGCGCGCGACATCAGCCGCAAGATCGAGGAGACGCTCGAATACCCGGGCCAGATCAAGGTCACCGTGGTGCGCGAGACGCGCGCCGTCGATTACGCCCGCTGAGCCTTCGCACCGACGCTGGACGAAGGGGCCCCGTCGCCGACGGGGCCCTTTCCGCATGCGCGGACTGTGCGGTTCGGCCCTCGTCGCGGGCGGGCCGCTGGTGTACGCTGCCGCCGATGAAGGCCATCGTCAACGCCCGGCTCGTCCTCCACGACCACGTGCTCGTGGGGTCCATCCTCATGGCCGACGGCGTCATCCGCCAGGTGGGCGACTTCGAGCCGCCGCCGGGCGCGGAGGTGTACGACGCCGGCCGGCGTTACGTGGCCCCCGGGTTCATCGACATCCACGTCCACGGCGGCGGCGGCCATTCCCTCATGACGGACGACCCCGAGGAGATTCGCGCCTTCGCGCGGTGGGCGGTGCGGCACGGCGTGACGTCGTTCCTGGTGAGCACAGCGGCGCCGGATCACGACTGGCTGTTGCGTCGCCTCGAGGCGTGCGCGCCCGCCGTGGGCCCGGCGCACGGCGGCGCGGAGGCGCTGGGCTTCCACCTCGAAGGGCCCTTCATCAACCCCGAGCGGAGGGGCGCCTTCGACGCGTCGTGGCTCCGCCCGCCCGACGCCGCCGCCTACCGCGAGCTCGCCGCCGCGGCTCCGGGCCACGTCCGTCTGGTGACGCTGGCCCCCGAGCTCCCCGGGGCGGAAGAGCTCATCGCGTCCGTGCTGGAGTCGGGCGCCGTCCCCGCGATGGGCCACACGGACGCCGACGACGAGACGGCGCGGCGAGCGGTCCGCTGCGGCGTGCGGCACGTCACGCACACCTTCAACGCCATGCGTCCGTTCGCCCATCGCGACCCCGGCTGTCTCGGCGTCGTCTTCACCGAGCCAAGCCTCACCGCCGAGCTCATCGCCGACGGCGCGCACGTCCATCCCGTCGCCGGCCTCACGCTGGTGCGCACCAAAGGCGTCGACGGCGTCGTGCTCGTGACCGACGGCATCCCTCTCGCGGGCGCGGAAGCGGGCGAGACGACCTGGGCTGGCATGCGCGTCCGGGTGGAGGGCGGGAAGGCGGTCCGGAGCGACGGCGTCATCGTGGGCGGCGTGACGACGCTCGAGCGGATGGTGGCGAACGCGGTCGCATGGTTCGGGGTGACCTTGCCCGAGGCGGTGCGGATGGCGTCGCTCAATCCGGCGACGGCCATCGGCGTGGACGACCACAAGGGGTCGCTCGCTGCGGGGAAGGACGCCGACCTGGTGGTGCTTGACGACGACCTGCGAGTGCTGGAGACGTACGTGCGCGGCGAACACATCTACACGACGCAGACGCTCCAGCGGGCCCACGCGTGAACGTCCGTCACTTCCCCGAGGCGAAGGCCTCTTTCGCGCGGCGCAGGAGGTCGGGGTCGAACACGACGTCGACGCCGGTCAATGCCAGCGCCTTCCCCACTTGCAACATCGCCTCGTGCGCGGCGTCGGTGATCGACGCGGCGGTGAATTCGGGTGAGTGGTTCACGGCGAACTGCCCGACGCCGAACATCGGATGAATCGCGGGCACCACCTGGCTCACGTTGCCCTGGTCCGTCGAGCCGGTGGATTCGGCGCCCGGGCCGTCGAAGAAGCGCCGCCCCAGCGCCTCCGCGTGGCGCCGGTACGCCTCCACCAGCGGGCCGTTGTTCCGCATGGGCGCGTAGTCGAAGCCCCGGTACTCCCACTCGACCGTGGCGCCCGTGGCGAGCGCGCCCGCTTCGAAACACTTCTCGACCCGCCGCTTCAACTCTTCGAGATACGCGGGGTCGAGCGCCCGCACGTAGAACTCGCCCGCCGCGTGTTCCGGCACGATGTTGGGCTTCGTGCCCCCGTCCGTGATGATCCCGTGGATGCGCGAGTCGCGGCGGATGTGCTGCCGGAGCTGGGCGATGGCCTGATACGCCGTCACCATCGCGTCGAGCGCGTTGATCCCGAGCTCGGGGGCGAAGGAGGCGTGGGACGCCTTGCCCTTGTACCGCACCGTCACGGTCGCGACGCCGTACATCGGCGGGGCGGGGATATCGACGGGCGCCGGGTGGGCCATGAGGGCGACGTCGACGTCCGCGAAGAGGCCGGCATTGATCATGAGGATCTTGCCCCCGCCGCCTTCTTCCGCAGGCGTGCCCAACGCCACGACCCGCGCGTCCGCCGGGCCCACCGCAGCCTTCAGGCCGAGCGCTCCGGCGAGGGACGCCGTCGCGATGAGGTTGTGCCCGCAGGCGTGGCCGATTTCGGGCAAGGCGTCGTATTCGCACAGGTAGGCCACGGTGACGGGGCCCTCGCCCCACGTCGCCCGGAACGCCGTCTCCAGCCCGGCGACGCCGCGCTCGACGGTGAACCCCTGCCGTTCCAGGAAGGCGGTCAGCGTCTCTGCGGCGCGCCGCTCTTCGAACGCCAGCTCGGGATGGCTGTGGACCTCCCGGCTGATGCGCACCAAGTCGTCCCGGGCGGCGTCGATCGCCTCACGGGCGCGGGCGTACGCGGCTTCGATGTCCGGCATGGAGGCGCTCCTCTCCCTCGTCGGGCCGCCGGCCCTCAGTAGCTCGCGACCAGAGACTCTTCCTCGGTCGGCAGGCTTCGCTTGATGACTTCGAGATACTCCAGGGCGATGCCGGCCCCGATGGCGACGCAGTCCATAGGGTTCTCGGCGACAGCGCACGGAATTCCCGTCTCCTGCGTCAGCAGCGCGTCGAGATGGCGCAGGAGCGCGGTGCCCCCCGTGAGCACGATCCCCCGGTCGATGACGTCCGACGCGAGCTCCGGGGGCGTGCGCTCGAGGACGGACCGCACCGTCTGCACGATGGCGGCGAGGCAGTCCTGAATGGCCGCCGTCACCTCGTTGGTCGTGATCGTGATGGTCTTGGGGAGGCCGGTGATCTGGTCGCGCCCCCGCACCTCCATCTTCTCCTCTTGCTCGAGGGGGATGGCGCTGCCGATCTGGATTTTGACCTCCTCGGCCGTCCGCTCGCCGACGATGAGGTTGTGGCGGCGCTTGATGTACGCGGCAATGGCGTCGTCGAGGCGGTCGCCGGCCACGCGGCTCGATTCCGACACGACGATGCCGTACATCGAGATGATGGCGGCCTCGCAGCGCCCGCCCCCGATGTCGACGATCATGTTCCCCGAAGGCGACCCGATGGGGATGCGCGCGCCGATCGCGGCGGCGAGAGGCTCGGGCACGAGATGGGCGGGCCGGCGGGCGCCCGCCTGCTCGGCGGCGTCGCGGACCGCCCGTTGCTCCACGCTCGTCGTGCCCGCCGGGATGCACACCATCACTTCGGGCTTGATGATGTTGAACCGCCCGACCACCTTACCGATGAAGTACCGCAGCATCGCCTCGGTGATCAGGTAGTCGGCGATGACGCCGTCGCGCATCGGCCGCACGACGGTGATGGACGACGGCGTGCGGCCCATCATCTCGCGGGCTTCGTTGCCCACGGCGACGACCGTGTTGTCGCGATTCGCCAGGGCGACGACCGCGGGCTCATTGATGACGATCCCCTTCCCCTTCACGTACACCAGCACGTTCGCCGTGCCGAGGTCGATCCCCACGCGTTTGGCCAGCATCCTGTCTCACTCCAGCGTTCGATCCGGACTCAATCGGTCACCGGGACCCGTTCGATCTCCGCGCCCAGGGAGCGCAGCTTCTCGTGGAGGGCCTCGTAGCCCCGCTCGATATGGTACACGTCGGCGATGACGGTGCGCCCGCGGGCGGCCAGGGCCGCGAGCACCAGCGCCGCGCCCGCTCGCACGTCCAGCGCGCGCACCATGGTGCCGAAGAGCGGCGTCGGGCCGCTCACGATGGCGGTCTGGCCCGCCGTGACGATGTCGGCCCCCATCTTGCGCAGCTCGCCGACGTAAAGCAGCCGGTTGTCGTACACGCGCTCGTGGATGACGGAGACGCCGCGCGCCCGCGTCAGGAAGGCCGCGAGCTGGGGCTGGAGGTCCGTCGCCAGGCCGGGGAACGGCAACGCCTGCGCCGTCACCGCCCGGTAGGCGCCCCCGCCGCGTACGCGGATGCCACCCTCGTACTCCTCTGTCTCGACGCCCGCCTCCTGCAGCTTCCACAGGAGGGCGTCGACGTGGCCCGGCACGGCGCCGTCGATGCGCACATCGCCGTCGGTAATGGCGGCGGCGAGCGCGAAGGTGCCCGCCTCGAGCCGGTCGGGGATCACCCGATGGGTCGCGCCGTGCAGCTCCCGCACGCCTTCGACCACGATGGTGTGGCCGCCCGCTCCCCGCACGCAGCCGCCCATGGCGTTCAGCAGGTCGGCGACGGCGGCGACCTCGGGCTCGGCCGCGGCGTTGACGATGGTGGTCGTCCCTTCGGCGAGCGAGGCGGCGAGCAGCACATTGAGCGTCCCCATGACGCTGGGGTAGTCGAGCACGACCTTGGCGCCGTGCAGCCGCGGCGCCTCGGCGTAGAAGAGCTCGCCCTTGCGCTCGACCGTGGCGCCGAGCGCGCGGAATCCTGCGAAGTGCACGTCGAGCGGCCTGATGCCGATGACGTCGCCGCCGGGCGCGCACGAGGCGGCCCTCCGGAACCGGCCGAGGAGCGCGCCCATCACCAGAAAGCTCGCCCGGAGCTGCACGACCAGCTCCGGCGGAGCCTCTGTGGTCGCGACGTTGGCGCCGTTGATGCGCATCGTCGACGGCGCAGGGCGTTCGACCGTGGCGCCCAGCCGTTCGAGGATGCGCTCCATGAGCCGGATATCGGCGATGTCGGGGACGTTCTCGATGACGACGTCGTCGGCGGTGAGGAGGGCGACCGCCATGGCGTAGTCGGCCCCGTTTTTCGAGCCGCTCACGCGCACCCTCCCCGAAAGGGGGCGTCCACCTTCGATGACGTATCGGTCCTGGGATTGCATGCCGGGCCGCCTGTCGGAAGCGCGGCTCAGGATACAGAGTCGCGGGGCCGAATGAAAGCGCAGCGCCAGCGATTGCCACGCGGGTGGCGCCGTGAGAGACTGGTTGCGTCGCCACGTTCGGGGTGGGCTCGGCGGCTCGGTCGGCCCCGCGGTTCCGCGTCGCTGTTCGCCTTCTCCCCGCCAGATCCGGAAAGGACCGTACCATGGCGGAAATCGCCGAAATCGCGGACCGCATCTATCGCATCTGTCACTTCGACGAGAACTACGCGCCGCTCGAGTTCACGCAGTTTCTCCTGGTAGACGAAAAGCCGCTCCTCTTCCACACAGGCCAGAAAGCGCTGTTCCGCGAGACTCGCGACGCCGTCAAGCGGGTCCTGGGGGATGTCAGCAAGCTTCGCTACGTCAGCTACTCGCACGTCGAGGCCGACGAGTGCGGAGCGATGAACGAGTTCCTCCAGGCCGCGCCTCAGGCCGAGGTCGTCCACGGCCATATCGGGGCGATGATCGGGCAAGGCGACTTCTTCGCCCGGCCCCTCACCGTGCTCAGGGACGACGAGACGCTGGACCTCGGTCAGAAGAAGCTCCGGTTCCTCGTCACGCCGCACGTCCCCCACGCCTGGGACGCCATCCTGGTGTACGAGGAAACGACCGGCACGCTGTTTTGCAGCGACCTCTTCACCGTGTTCGGGAGGTCGGAGGCCGTGACGGAGCGGGACCTCATCCAGCGCTCGATGGAGACGCTGGCCCAGCTTCCGGGCTACCTGCCGGTCGGACCCCACACAGCGGCGGTGTTCGACCGGCTGGAGCGCCTCCAGCCGAAGGCGCTGGCCGGACATCACAGCTCCGTCTACGCAGGTGACGCGGTCCGGGCGCTCCGCGACCTTCGAGCCGAGCTGTTCGCGACGTCGTCGGCGTAACTACGGCGGGGCCTCTTTTCGCGCGGGCGTAGCAGGGGCGGGCGGTTGTGTGTGCGGTCGTCCGCCCCTGGCCCGTTGCGCGCGCCGCCGGTATCATCTCGTGACGAACGGAACGAGGGGAGGAGCGCGCCGGCAATGCCCATCGACACCCGCAAGTTCGACATGGACCAGATGCTGCGGGCCAACGCCCGCGACCGCGCCGAGCTTCACGAGAAGGCCGTCAAAGCCATCGCCGAAGCTCGCTACGCTTTCCCGACGCCCGAGCATCCGGACTATCGCACCCATGTCAACGTCCCCGAGCCCACCATGCCCGTGGAGCTCGACACCGGCGAAACGCTCGTCCCCGACATCGTCGTGACCGAGACCAAGAACAACGAGCTCCGCATCCACGCGAAGGTCGCGACGAGCGCAGACGTGACCCTCGAGGAGGCGGAGCGCACCTGGCTTCCGCTCTCGCGCATCGCCGACTCCGCCTTCTATCTCTACGTGCCGGTGGGATACGGGCGGCTGGCCAAGCGGCTCTGCAAGAAAGTGGGCGCGCGGGTCGACGGATTCCGCACCTGGCGCTTCACGCCCCGAGGCATCGAGGTGAACGACATCTCGGAGGCGCCGAACCCGCTCACGCTGTTTCTGCCGCCCATCGTGCGGCGGTTCCTCGAGCCCGTCGCTGCCTGACGCCGCCTCTTACGCCACGCTGAGGGCGCGCTCGATCTCTTCGCGATACGTCGGGATGCGATCTGCGAAGCCGAGCGCGAGCCCGAAGCACCCGCTGACCATCATGTCGCCGTGAGGCGCCGCGAAGTAGGGGCGCAGCGCCGTCTCCCGGATCTTGCCTCGCTGGGGGCCGGTGACCGCGACAGGAGGCGTCTCCCGGGCGCCGTCGCGCTCGACGTAGAAGGCGCCGTGACCCTTGGTCCCGAAAATGTCCTCGTGCTCGAGCTCGCCGCGGACGAGACGGCGGGTGAAATCGACGATCTGGTCCGCGGTGATTTCCCCGGTGTGATGCTCGTACAGGCTGAGGATGCGTGTGCCCTCGAGATGGAAGGCGAGGGTGTGCATGTTGCCGAGGTTCAGGACGACGTTGCGCGGCGACGCCGCGACGCGCGGGTCCTGGAGCGCGCCGAGGCCGGCCGCCGGGCCCGTGTCCATGAAAACGGTCGGCCCTTCGCCGTCGGCGCAGGCCAGCATGGCGCGGGCCCGGGTCAGGTACGGCGGGACCTCCTCCGGGAGGAAGGCGAAGGCGCGCAGATCGTTCCGGCCTTCGACCACCCGCCGGAGATGCTCGAACCGGAAGAGCCGGTCCGACGTGCCGGGCGGGGCTTCGCCGTGGTCGAGGCACCCTAGCGCCAGGCCGTCGAATTCGCCGGGGACGTCGAAGGCCGCGAGCGCGGCGCGGATGGCGCTGAGGTCGAGGTCCCGCAACGGGACGTGGTCCGCGTCGCGGATCGACCGCGCCTCGTCGCCGGAGACGATGCGGACGCCCAGGGCCTCGACGCGCTCGATCTCGTCGTCGAAGGTCTTCGCCGCCTCGGGGGTCGCGTAGGCGGGCAGGCCTGCACGCAGGTGGTCCTCCAGGGCCCAGTGGCAGGGGCCTCCGCCCTGAACGACGCCGGTGAGGACGACCCCGCGGCGCGCCGCCGTGGCCCGCCGGATGCGGTCCGCCGCGATGCGGGTGGGGCTCGGCATGATGAGCTTGATGGAATTTTCCGGCGGCCCCGAGGTGTCGAGGAGAAGGATGTCCTGGGTGCCGGTGCCGACATCGACCGCGAGGAGCCTCATGGCGGCTCCATTGTACCGGACGGCCGTCCTCGGCGAGCCGGCGGCCGAGGCCCGGGTCAGTCGTCGGCCGCGAGGGCGCCGGTGGCGAATTGATAGAGGAGGTACGCGCCCGTGAGGGCGAAGAGGGCGGCGACCAGAAAGATGAACGGCATGACGGCGTCCCTTCTCAGCACAGGCGTTCTACAGAACGCATGTACGATAGAACAGATGTGCCGCACTGTCAAGCCGCCCTTCCCCCTCCAAGGAAGGCCACGCTTCAGCGTGGCCGGCAAGCCATGGGTTTGCGGCGGGCAGGCTGAAGCCTGCCCTTCATCAGTGGGGGACGCCACGCTTCAGCGTGGCCGGCTGATTATGGCCCGCCCGGCGTCGCCCCCGCTGTCATGCTGAGGAGGCCGCAGGCCGGCGAAGCATCTCCTCTCACCCACCCGGACGTCTCCCATGACAGCCCGCGCCTTCAGGAATGGGGGAGGGCGCCGCATGGATCGGGCCGACCCCTTCCCCTCCAATGAAGGCCACGCTTCAGCGTGGCCGGCGGTCCATGGGTTGCGCCGGCCAGGCTGAAGCCTGCCCTTCGCCAGGTCGCTCCGGGAGTGCCGCGACGGGCACTTCAAAAGGTGGACGTCAGGGGTAGAGCGGGCCCTCGCTCAGGCGGGCCGCACGTGTCCGTTCCCGAAGACGATCCACTTGTACGTGCAGATCTCGCGCAGGCCCACGGGGCCCCGGGCGTGCAGCTTCTGCGTCGAGTCGATGATCTCGGCGCCGAGGCCGAACTGCGCGCCGTCGGTGAACTGCGTGCTCGCGTTCACGTAGCAGACCGCGGTGTCGACCTCGCGCAGGAAGCGCATGGCGGCGCTGTAATCCTCGGTGACGATGGCGTCGGAATGCCCCGTGCTGTAGCGGTAGATGTGGTCCAGCGCTTCGTCGAGGCTGTCCACGACACGGACCGCCGCCACCAGCGCCAGGAACTCCTTCCCGTAGTCGGTTTCAGGGTTCACGGGCACGACGCCAGGCCGGTCGCGGAGGATGGCGCGAGCGCGCTCGTCGCAGCGCATCTCGACGCCTTTCTCCGCCCAGCGTTCGGCGATGCGCGGCAGGAACGCGGGCGCGATCTCCCGGTGCACCAGGAGGGTGTCGAGGGCGTTGCAGATGCTGAAGCGTCGCGTCTTCGCGTTGTGGACCACCTCGACCGCCTTGTCCAGGTCGGCCGCCCGGTCGACATAGGTGTGGCACACGCCGATGCCGCCGATGAGCACGGGCATGGTGGCGTTGGCCTCCACGAAGCGGATGAGCTCTTCGCCTCCGCGCGGGACCACCAGCTCGATGAAGTCCTTCATCTTGAGCAGCTCGCCGACCGCGGCGCGGTCCGTCGACTCCACGACCTGGATGGCGCCATCGGGGACGCCGGCCTGCGCGGCGGCGGCGGCGATGACGCGGCCGATGGCGCGGTTCGAGTGCGCCGCCTCCTTGCTCCCACGCAGGATGCAGGCATTGCCCGACTTCAGGCACAGGCTCGCGATGTCCACGGTCACGTTGGGGCGATTTTCGTAGACCGCGGCGACGACGCCAAAGGGGACGCGCATCTTTCCGACCATCATGCCGTTGGGAAGCGTGCGCATCTCGAACACCTCGCCCACGGGATCGGGCAGGGACGCCACGGTGCGGACGTCGGAGGCGATGCCGAGGAGGCGGTCGTGGTTGAGAGCGAGCCGGTCCATGACGTTCGGCGGCAGGCCGGCGTCGCGGCCGCGCTCGAGGTCCTCGGTGTTGGCGCGCAGGATGTCGTCCTCGTGGGCGACGAGGGCGTCGGCGATGGCGTGCAGGGCGGCGTTCTTGACTTCGGTCGAAAGCGTGGCGAGCCGGCGCGCGGCCTGCTTCGCGGCGCGGCCCATGGTTTCGAGTTCGCTAGCGGTCGTGGTCATGGGCGCATGTCCTCCGGCGGGGTCGGCGCTGCAGTGTAGGCGCGCCGCCACAGGAACGCAAAAGGCTGGCCCGCGCTCAGAGTCGCCGTCCCCACACCGCCGGAATGAAGCTCATGCAGGGCAGGCTCGATCCTGCCCGCCGCAAACCCATGGCTTGCCGGCCACGCTGAAGCGTGGCCTTCATGAAAGGGGGACGGGCGTCGGCCCGATCCTTGCGGGGCCTTCCCCCATTCCTGAAGGCGGGCTGTCATGGGAGACGTTCGGGTGAGTGAGAGGAGATGCTTCGTCGGTCGGCCTGCGGCCTCCTCAGCATGACCGGACTTCGGCCACGCTGAAGCGTGGCCTTCATCGACACGGGAATCGAAGCGGCAAGGGCGCGGCGCGCCGTCGTCCCGGTCCTTGCGGCGCCTTCCCCGCTTTGCCTGAAGGCCACCCTTCAGGGAGGCCGTCGTCGCATGGAAACCGGCTCGCAGGCGATGGTGGCGGAAGAAGACGCTACGCCTGCGGGGGCTGCGGCCGTACCCGGAACGTGCAGGAGCGGTCGCCCCGGACGAGGCTGGACACGAGCCGCACATCGCCGCCACCGGTGAGCCGTCGCACGAACTCGACCTCGAGGGCGCAGACGCCGGGATTCGCCGACGCGACGTTGGGGAACGGACACACGTACTGCTGGATGAGCCACTCGCCGTCGGCGCGGCGGCACTCCGCGAGGCAACCGCGTTCGTTGATGATGGCGCAGGTCTCGGCGACTCGCTCGTCGAGCGAGCGGCCTTCCATACGCGGCAGGTACGGCTCCGCGAATCGCGCCGCCACGCGGCGGTACAGGTTCTGCTGGCCGTGGGCGCCCGCCATGGCCCGCACCTCCTGCAGGATGGTGTTGGCCAGCAGGTCGTACAGCTTCGGGTAGAGGTTGTCCCCCAACGTGGTCAGCCGGTAGACGAGCGCCGGGCGCCCCACTTTGCCGCGCTCCTCGCGCGCTTCGACGAGGCCGTCCCGTTCGAGCACTGTCAGGTGCTGGCGGATGCCGGTCGACGTGAGGCCGAACGCCTCGCCCAGGTCCTTCACGGTCGCGCGGCCGTGCCTGCGAAGGTAATCGAGGATGCGTTTCCTCGTGTCCTGCATCCGCCCCCACCCTTTACGCAGTTGCACTATAACATAGTTTCTTTATCGCGCCGGGCCTTCCGGACCGGCGGCCCTCGAAGCGTCGGTTCCCTATAATGATCGGCGTGAGCACCACCATCGCCGACCCGCTGGAACGCAAGGCGCTGGCCGACCTGGCGCTGGAGCGAGCCGCCGCGCGGCTCCGCGAGCTCCTGCGGGATGCGGCCATGGAGCTGCGGCCGTTCCCGCCCTTCCCCGGCGCGTTCTTCACCAACGCCATCGAAGTCGAGGCCCCGGGCATCCACGGACCTGAGCTCGGCTGCGTCGTCGTGCGCGAGGATGGCGAGCTCTGTGAGCTCAAGATGAGCATCAACTTCGACGAGACGAACCCGGACCCCGTGCAGGCCCGGGACGAAACGCTCGTACCGCTCACCGACCTCCACCCGCGGGACTACATCGTCTACGCGTACGCCGCGCTCACGCAGATCACGGAGCTGCTGCTGGAGCGTTCGCACGAAGCTCCCGCGTGAAAGGCGTGCCATGCTGGCCCGCGCCGCGCTGCTCGCCGCGACGCTCTTCGTTACCGCAGCGTGGCCGCGGGCCGCGAGCCACGCCGAGCCGCCAGCGCCCGAATCCAGCGTCGACGTCTCGCTCGAGCCCGCCGTCGCCACCGTCGGCGACCGCCTGACCCTCACAATTTCGGTGCGGCATCCGGCGGACGCCACGCCCGTCTTTCCCGCCGGAAGTGACGACTTCGCGCCGTTCACGCTCGTCAGCGCGACGGCGCCCGAGACGCGCGTCGACGCCGTCCAGGCCCGGACCACCGCAGCCTTCGAGCTCGCGCTGTTCACGACAGGGACCTTCGAGCTGAGGGACCTCACGGTGGAACTGCGGCGGGGCGGCGACATCGAGACGCTGCGCGTGCCCGCGGCCGGCGTGCGCATCGAGCCGGTCGCGCCGCCGTGGGCGACGCTGGAAGACCTGCGGCCGCCGGCGGGCCCTGTGGCGTTCGGGCACGGCCAGCCCGGATGGTGGCAGCCCGCCCTGGCGTTTCTCACGCTGTCGGGCCTGGGCTTCGTCGTCTTCTTCCTGATGCGGCGGGCGCTGGCCATTCGCCCGCCGCCGTTCGAGTCCTCGCCAGAGCCGCCGCAGCGATCGGCGCTGCGCCGACTCGACGCGCTGCGGAGCTTCCGCGACGGAGACGTCGCGGCCGTCTACGGGACGCTCGCGGCCATTGTGCGGCAGTATCTCGAGCAGCGGTTCGGCGTTCCGGCCACCGCGCTCACGCCTTCGGAGACAGGACGCGCGCTGGCCGACGCCGTCGGGGATCCGTGGCCGGCGCGGCTGGCGGAGCATCTCCTGCGTCAGTGCGACACGGTGCGGTTCGCGCGATACCGGCCCGCGCCCGCACGCGTCCAGCAGGACCTCGCCGCCGCCTACGAGATCGTGGCGCTGACGGCCGCGCGAGACGGAGGCGCCACGCCGTGAGCGTGCGATTCGACGAGCCGCTGGCGCTGGCGCTGCTGGCCGGGGTCGTCCTGCTGGCTTTGGGGCAGTGGCGCGGCCGGCGTCGCGCGCTGGCCGTCGCGCTGTCCACGCTCGAGCTCGCGCCGCCGCGAATCACCTGGCGCCAGCGGCTCCGCGCCGTGCCGACGGCGCTGCGATTCATGGCGCTGACGCTGGTCGTCGTCGCGCTGGCGCGGCCCCAGGGAGCGCGCGTGTCGGCGGCGATGGAGGCCGAGGGCATCGACATCGTCCTCGCGCTCGACATCTCGAGTTCCATGCAGATCGCGGACCCGGGCGAGCGGCCCCGCCTCGAGATCGCGCAGGAAGCGCTGCTCGATTTCATCGACAGCCGGCCCGACGACCGCCTCGCCCTGCTGGCGTTCCGCTCGCGCAGCCTCGTGCTGAGTCCGCTTACGTTGGACCACCGCGCGCTGGCCGATTTCGTTCGGGAGGCTGGCCGCATCGAGATCGAAGACGGAACCGCCATCGGGCTGGCCCTCGCCGACGCGCTCAATCTGCTGCGGGACGCGACGGGGCCGAGCCGGGTGGTGGTGCTGCTCACCGACGGAGAGAACAACCAGCGGCTGGTGGAGCCGCTCGAAGCGGCGCGGCTGGCCCAGGCGTTGGGCGTGCGGGTGTACACCATCGGGGTTGTCGACGAGCCGCCGCCGGGCAGCGCGCGAGCGCGCCGTCTCAACGTCGACGAAACCGCCCTGCGGCGGATGGCGGAGGTGACGGGAGGGCAGTACTTCCGCGCGGCCGACCCGGGCTCGCTGGAGGCGATCTACCGGCACATCGGGGAGCTCGAGACGTCGCGGGCTGAACGGGCGTCGCCGCCGGCGTACCGCGAACTCGGACCGTGGCTGCTGGTGGCGGCGCTCGCGCTCGTGGTCGTCGACGTGACGCTGGCGGCGGGTCCGCTCCGCCGGTTTCCGTGAGGGAAGGCGAATGACCCTGCACGAGCCGTGGCTGCTCGCTCTGACCGCGCTCGTTCCGCTCGCGGTCGCGGCGTCGTTGCGCGCGGCCCGCAGGCGCGTTGCCGCGGCCGTCCGGTACGCGCCGGGTGGTCC
>JBBING010000008.1:0-55794 GCA_037444005.1 Chloroflexota bacterium | reverse complement strand
TGATTCTGAGGCAACGCTCCCCGTTCGGTAACCCTTTCAATGAGGCAGATCGCGTTCTTGACAGCGGAAGAGGGTCTTCCTAGAATGAAGCTGGCCCGAGCCGCTCGCGCAGGTTCGGGCCAGCCTGCAGTAGCGGTAGGTCGACAACCGCATCGCGGCCCCGTGGTGTAGCGGTCTAACATGCCACCCTGTCACGGTGGAGATCGAGGGTTCGAATCCCTTCGGGGTCGCCATCTTCGACCACCTTCGCGCCCGGCACAGCCCGGGCGCTTCTCGTTCCAGCGCTCCGCCACGAAGCCTCCTCGCCTGTGAATCGAGCCTCGAAGCGCTCCGACATCTTCCCGCCCAACGCCGGCGGCCCTATCATGCGCGCATGAGCTCTGTTCAAGATCATCTCCAGCGCTGGTTGAACGCGGGCGTGCTCGACGACGCCGCCGCCGAGCGCATCCGGGCCTACGAGGCGTCCCGCGGCGCGCCGGCCGGCGAACGCCCGACCATCGTCGAGGCGCTGATCTACCTCGGCCTGGCCATCGGCGCCGTCGGCGTCATCGTGCTCGTCGCCGCGAACTGGGAGCGCCTGGCGGCGTGGGCGCACATCGCCACGCCAGCGGTTCCCGCCGCCCTCGCGCTGGCTGCGGGTCAGGCCCTGCGCTCTTCTCCTGCGCCCGAGCTGCGCCGGGGCGGCTCCGTGCTCTGGGCCGCAGCGGTCGCGCTCGCCGCGCTCACCGTCGCGGCCATTGGCCTCGAGGCCGGGTGGCCGGAAGGCGACATCGCCATCGCCGCTGGTCTGGCGGGGAGCCTCATCGCCGCGGCGCTGTGGGCGCTCGAGCCGTCGCACCCGCAGGTGCTGGTCCTGGAGGCCCTCCTGCTGCAACTCGGGATATCGCTGGGCGCGCTCCCGGAAGAGGGCGAGTTCAGCGTGCCGACCGCAGGTTTGACGGTCGCGCTGTTCGGCGCTGTGAGCGTCGGCCTCGCGGAGCTCGGGCTGCTCCGCCCGCAGCTCACGTCCAGGATCGCGGCCGCGGCCGTCCTGGCGGCAGGCGCGCTGTTCCTCAACACCGACGAAACCGAACGCCTGTGGGCGGAGCTTGTCGCGCCTGCGGTCGGCGCAGGACTCGTCGTCCTCGGCATCAACCGGCCGACCTTCATCTATATCGCGGCCGGCGTCGGGGTCTTTTTCGTCGGGCTCATCGCGCTGGTGTTGCGCCGGCTCGAAGACCCCACGCTCGCCGCCCTCGCGCTCATGTTCCTCGGCGTGTTGCTCATCGGCGCAGTGATGCTGCTGTCGAGGCTGCGGCCATGGCAACAGACCGCGGGGTGAGGCAGCGGCTCTACGTCGCAGGCGTCGTCGCCGGCCTCGCCGCCGTCGCTGCGCTGGCCCTCCTCATCCTGCGGTTCGGCGAGCGAGGCGCCTCTCCCCCGTCCTTGCAGGCCCACCCGAATCCGGAGATCCCGGGGCGCATCGCGTACGTCAATCCGCAGCACTGCATCGTGCTCATCGACGCGGCCGGGACATCCCGCGAGGAGCTGTACTGCATCGGCGGCCCACCGCTCGTCGTCTCGTGGCTCGACGGGCGCACGGTCGTGTTCGGCGAGGGGTTCGGCCAGGACGTGTCCCTGACGGCCGTCGACGTCGAAACGAGAGCCACGCGCCCGGCCGGCGTCCTCGACGCCGAGCAGCCTTTCCGGTACCCCTACCGGCTGGCCGAATCGCCCGAGGGCGACCGCGCCGTGGTCGATTCGGACGGCCGCGTGTTCGTCATCCGCCGGGGCGTGAGGACCGAAATCGCCGACTTCGATATCGGGCGCTCCGCGTGGCTCGATGTCGCGTCGTGGTCGCCCGACGGCGAGTGGCTCCTACTCTGGCACTCCAGACCTGGATCCGAACACGAACTCTGGATCGTGCGCCGCGATGGAGCCTTCGCGGGCACGCTCGTCGACGACGCGTCTGGGGGAGTCGTGTCCTGGTGGATCGACGGGAAGGGCGCCTGGCCCCCGCTGCCCACGCCCACGCCTGCTGCCCTTCCGACGCCTGTGCCGGCGCCGGGGGCTCCGGCGCTACGTTACAGCTCGGAGTAGCCAGTCCAGGGGTTACGTTTCCACGATGAGGAACACCGGATGTCGCGCGGCGATGCGTTCGAACTCCTCGAGCGGCGCCTCGGGGTCGACGCCGAAGTGCTGCCTCGTCGCGAGCTTCGTCTTCCGGAGATACGCCTGAAGAATCGGGGCTCGCCGGTCCGGCGCGACCTCCTCCAGACGCACGGCCTGCCTTCCGCGGCGCCGGATGACGGCTTCGCCTCCGGCCGCGCGCACGTTGCGCACCCATTCGGACTCGCCCCGCGGCGAGACCAGGTAGCGCCGGCCTTCCAGCCCTACCCACGTCACAGGGGTCACGCGCCGCCTCCCGGTCCTGCGTCCGCGCGTCTCAATGGCCACGGTGTCCGACGGCGTGAAGCCCAGCGACGCAACCCACGCGAGCGCGCGGTTCATCCAGCGGGTCACCAGACCAGGGCGGCGGTAGAACATGGGCGCCTCCATCGGACGTGGGCACAGCGTAGCACGTCCGGCGGAGGGCTGCGCCCCGTGCGGTATCTCTGTGGTAAGGTTGGCGCGACGCTGACGCCGACGCTCGCCGCCGATGACCACGATCGTCACCGATATCGACCCGCTCGCAGTGCTGGAGGCGCTGGGGATCGCGCCCGCGTCCGTCCCCACGCCCGTGTCCGGCGGCTAAGACACTGCTCTGTTCCGGTTTCAGGCGACGGATGGCCGGTGGCGGGCGCTGCGCGTGTACCGGTCGCCCGAACAGACCGCCGCTGCTCGACGCGAGGAGGTCGCCCTCCGTGCGGCCGCGGACGGAGGCGTTCCGGTACCGCAGATCGAGACGTCCGGCCTCTGGCGCGGCCTCCCGGCGCTCGTCCTGTCGTGGGTCGAGGGCGTGACGCTTCTCGACGCGCTGCGACAACGCCCCTGGTGGGTCCTACGGCTCGCCGCCGCCTTTGGACGAATGCAGGCGGCGATCCACGCCGTTCCCGCGCCCGCCGACCTGTGCGACCCCGAGGGCGTCCAAGACAAGCTCCGAAGCCTCGACCCCGCGCTCGCGGACCGCGTCCTCTCGGCTGGACTGCGCTTCGACCGCCTGACCCATCTCGACTACCACCCGCTGAACGTGATGACAGACGGCGAACGCATCACAGGCGTGCTCGATTGGACCAACGCGGCCGGCGCTGACCCACGGTTGGATGTCGCCCGGACGGCCGCGCTCGTCGGGACCGCGGCGCCGCCTCCCGGGCCACTGCGCGCGCTGGCCCGGCCGCTCCGGGCGCTGTTCATCCGGGCGTGGATGCAGGCCTACGTCGGGGTCGCCGGCCCACTCGGCGACCTGGCGCCGTTCATGGCGCTGGCCGGGCTCTTGCGGCTCGAAGACCTGGAATGGGCGCGGGGCCGCCCGGGCGTATGGGAGGATGGGCTCGACGCCGCTCCCGTCCGCCGCTGGGTCGACCGCTGGCGGCGGCGCGCGGGGCTCTCCTGAACGTCAGGACTGGCCGGTGGACGCGCCCGAGAGCGCCGCCAGCAGGTCCCGCTTCGCGTCGAGAATGCCACCCCAGAGGTCGCCCGCCTCACGAACCCGCTCAGGCGCCGTCTCGATGGTGAAGTCCGTCGGGTAGATCTGGTCGAGTTCGTCCCAGCGCACGGGCATCGAAACGGGCGCCTCAGGCAGCGCCCGCGGCGAGTACACCGAAGCAAGCGTCTTTCCGCGCACGTTCTGGGCGTAGTCCACGAACACCTTCCGCGTGCGGCGCTGCACCGCCCACTCCATCGTGATCTCTCCGGGGTGCGCGCGCGCCAAAAAGCGTCCGATAGTCTCACAGGCCGCGCGCGCCGCATCGAAATCGAGCCGCCGGACGATGGGGACGTACACATGCAGTCCCGTGCGTCCGGTCGTCTTCACGAACGCGGGCAGTGACAGCGAATCGAGCAGGTCCTTGAGCCACCAGGCGACCTCCCGCGTGCGCGCGAAGGCTTCGCGATTCAGCTCCGGCTCCGCGCCCGGCGCCTCGCGACCCGAGTAGATGAACGGGTCGAGGTCGAAGATGATGAAATCGGGATAGTTGAGAACGGAGCGCTCGATGGCCTCGAGCGATCCCGTGAACTCCGTGCTCAGCCCCTCCGCATCGGGACGCGGGTCGATGCGCGAGAGCCAGAGGTGGAACTCGAGGTTCGCCACCTGACCGAGCCAGAGCAGCGTCGGGAGGTTGTTGCACAGGAGATATTCTTGGTCGCCCTCGTTGTGCTCCGAGAACAGCCGCACGGTCTCGACGAAGGGCGGGAGCGGCTGCTCCCAGTGCTTCTGGTAAAACCGCTCCCCTTCGATGCCGTCCGGGAACCGCAGGAGCGTCAGCGGCCGGTCGCGCAGGTGGGGCAACAGATACGGCGCCATTCGGGCGAGGTAGACGAGCAGGTCGCGCTTCGTGAGCGCCCGACGGCCTCCCACAGCGGGCCACAGCGGCTTGTCGAGGTTGGTGACTGGGATGCGGTGCGGGCCGACCTCGAGGGTCAGGCGAGCCTTCGGCGACGAGAGCTGTTCGAGGACTTCCTCGGCGAGCCCCCGATCGGCTGCCGGGGCGGGCTCCCGCGGGGCCGGCGACGGCTCGGCGACGACGATACGGACATCCGCCGCGGGCTTGTCGTCGCGCACGCGGAGGAAGACCGGAGCGCGCAGCCTGCCGTCGCGGGTGCGCTCGGCGAACTTCACCTCGACGACCACCTCGGGCCGGGTCCAGACGGTGGGCGCATTCAGCGGCGGCGCTTCGGTGAACGGACAGGCGTCGGTCGAGAGCGCGTCCAGGCGCGCGCGCAGGTCCCGCAGGTCGCGCTCGTCGAAGCCGCTCCCCACGTGGCCGACGTATACCAGGCGGCCCTCGTCGTCGAAGGAGCCCAGCAGGAGCGCCCCGAACGTCTCGGCGCGCGTGCCCTGCCCTCGGGTGAACCCGCCGACGACGAAGTCTTCGCTGCGGGTCGCCTTCACCTTCAGCCACGCCGCTGAGCGCCGGCCGCCCTCGTACCGGCTGTCGCGGCGTTTCGCAATAACCCCCTCGAGTCCGAGGCTCACCGCGGCGTCGTACGCCGTCTCGCCCTCAGTTTCGAAGCGGGCGACGAGCCCCACGGGCCCGGCCGGCAGCAGCGCCCGCTCGAGCAGCGCCCTGCGTTGGGCCAGCGGAACGCCCGTAAGGTCGAAGCCGTCGAGGTACAGAAGGTCGAACACCTGGTACGTGACGGGAATCTGGATTTCCGCCCGCGCGATGTCTTCGTCGCGGGTGAGGTTCATCCGTTGTTGCAGGCGCTCGAAGGACGGCACGCCACGCTCGTCGGGCGCGACGATCTCGCCGTCCACCACCATCGCGCTGACGGGCTGCGATGCGAGCGCTCGCGCAACGACGGGATACTGGCGGGTGATGTCGTTTCCCCGGCGCGAGCGGAGCCGCACGTCTCCTGCCTGCACGTACGCCAGCGCCCGGATACCGTCGAGCTTGGGTTCGAACCACCACTCCGGGTGAGAGAACGGTCCGGGTGCGAGCGAGGCGAGCATCGGCGCGAGCTTCTCGGGAATCGGCGCCCGGCGAGCGCCGACCGCCTCCTGGGGAGCGCGGACCTCGTCCGCCGACGCCTCGGGCAGGCGTCCGGCCTGCAGGTCTTCGATGGTCCGCCCCGACCGGACGGACCGCCCGTCCGCCAGCGGGTCGCGGTCCCGGGACGCGAAGGCGTCGTGCTTGATGAGCAGCCAGTCGCGCTCGTGGCCGCTCATGCGCACCAGCGCCCACGAACCTTTCAGCTTCCGGCCTCGCAGCGTGAACGAGAGCTTCCCCCGCGCCAGCCCTTCGCGCATCCGGGCGTTCGCCGTCTCGGGGTCGTCGAACGCCAACCCGCCGTCGTCGGGCGAGTACGTCCCGTCGTCCCAGACGATGACCTCGCCCGCGCCGTACTGGCCCGCAGGAATGATGCCCTCGAACGTCCCGTACTCGAACGGATGGTCCTCGACATGGACGGCGAGCCGTTTCTCTCCCGGGTCCAGCGACGGGCCCTTCGGCACCGACCACGACACGAGGACACCGTCGATCTCGAGGCGAAAGTCGTAGTGCAGCCTGCGAGCGCGGTGCTTCTGAACAACGAAGACGAGGGGACCTCGCGGCGATGCGACCGGAGCCGGCGGCGGTTCGGGGGTGCGGTCGAACCGCCGCTTGCGTTCGTACTCTTCCAGCGGCGTGGCCATCGAACGGGGACGAGCGCTACGCCACGTCGCGGCGTCGCTTCTTGGCGCCGCCGGCCGCGAGCTCGGCCTCCTTGCGCTTCATCGCCGCCTCGACGCTGGCCTGCAGCGCCGCCATCAGGTCGGTCACCTTCGCCTCGGCCGGTGGCGGCGGGGCCACCACCTCCTGGCCCTGGATCTTCGCCTCGATGATCTCCATCAGGGCGGCGCGGTACTCATCGCGATACTTCGCCGGGTCGAACGGCTCGGCGAGCAGATCGATGAGCTGGTACGCCATGGCGAGCTCTCGCTCCGAGACCTCGACGGCCGGAAGCTCGACGCCGCGCTGCACCCGCAGCTCATCGGGGTAGTACAGGGTCTCGAGCATCAGCGTCCCGTCGTACGGCCGGAGGGCGCACAGGCGCTCCTTGTTGCGGATGGCGATCTTGGCGATGGCGGTGAGCCCTTTGTCCTTTAGCGCCCGCATGAGGAGCGCGAACGGCTTGATCCCGGCTTCGTCCGGCTCGAGGTAGTAACTCTTTTCGTAATAGACCGGATCGATCTCCTCTGCGCTGACGAAGGCGGTGAGCTCGATGACCCGCTGACTGGGCAGGGGCAGCTTCTCGAAATCTTCATCCGTCAGGACGACGTACTGGTCCTTCGCGTACTCGTAACCGCGGACGATTTCGTCCCAGGGCACCTCGCGGTCGCACACCGGACACCAGCGCACCTGTTTCAGGCGGCTGTGGCAGGTCGCGTGCAGCTGATTGAAACTGATGTCCTTGCTCTCTGTCGCGACGAAGAGCTTGACGGGAATGCTCACCATCCCGAAGGTGATGAGCCCGTTCCAGATCGACCGGGGCATACAGCGCTCCCTTGCCTGGCGAGGCGTCCGTACGAGTAGCGGTTCACCTCGGCGTTACCATCATACACCCGAGCGGACTTCGGGGCTGCCTCCGCGTCGAGCGTTCACCGCATCGACGCTTCCGCTGGCTCGGCCCTCCGGATCGGAACCTCGACAATCACGGCGGCGCCGCGCCCGGGCGCGCTCTCGATGCGCACGCCCCCGCCGAAGCCCGCGACCCTCGCCCGCATGTTCCGCAGCCCACGGTGGACCTCCGAGCGCGGCGCATCGGGATCGAATCCGACGCCGTCATCGCGGATCACCAGCGTGAGACGGTCGCCGCGCCACCTGAGCTCCGCCCTCACGGACGACGCGTTGGCGTGCTTCCGGATGTTGCTCAGCGCCTCCTGCGCCACGTGGAACACCGCGGCGCCGACGTCGTCGTCGAGAGGCGGCGCCTCAGGGTCGACGTCGATGGACACCCGCAGCGCGGCGCTGGTGGCGAAGTCGTGCAGCAAGCGCTCGAGGGACGCCGCGAGGTCTCCCGAGTAGCGAGCCGGCTGGAGCCTGAAGATGTAATCGCGGATGTCCTGGATCGTCTGATTGAGCTCGTCGATGGCCTGCTCGATGCGGCGACGCGCCTGCGCCGGGTCGTCTTCCACCTCCAGCGCCGCCATCTCCAGTCCGAGGCCGACGGCGTAGATCGACTGAATGACGCCGTCGTGAAGGTCCATCGCGATGCGCTGGCGCTCGGCCTGCGTCTCCCGCTCGGCGAGCAAGCGCCGCCGCTCTTCCTCGAGGGCCTTCCGTTCGCTGATGTCCCGGATGATGCTGGTGACGAGCAGGCCGTCGGCCGTCTCCAGGGGGCTGAGGCTGATCTCGACGGGGACTTCGCTCCCGTCGCGGCGTCGCGCGCTCAGTTCGAGGCCGATGCCCATCGGCCGGGTAGCGGGGCGCTCCATGTAGCTCCGGCGGTGCGCCTCGTGCGCCTCCCGTAGCGCCTGGGGCACCAGCAGCTCCACCGGCTGGCCGACGAGCTCGTCACGCGAATAGCCGAACAGGCGCTCGGCCTGCCGGTTCGCGATCACGATGCGTCCTGCGGGGTCGACGATGACGATGGCGTCAGGCGCCGACTCCAGCAGGCTCCTGAAAGTGGCGTCACCGACCACGTGGCGACTCCCGAAAAAGGACGGTCGGCTGCGCTCGAATCAGTGCCGTGTTCCGGACCCGGAACGTGGCCCCATTCTAGCCTCGGCCGGCTGCAGCGCCAACGTTCGGCACGTGGCGACGACGACCCACCGGGCGGAAAATGATCCTGGGCCGCCCCCGATGGGTATCAGGGGAGGCGGCCGCCGAAGGAGGAGGCGTCATGGACACGATGGAGCGGCGTCTCGAAGGAAAGACGGTCGGCGTGCTCGCGGAGGACCTGTACGAGGACCTCGAGCTCTGGTATCCGACGCTTCGGCTGCGAGAGGAGGGCGCGACCGTCATCGTCGCCGGGACCGGCGCGCGCTCGTACCGCGGCAAGAACGGGTATCCGGTGGAGGTGGACACCTCGGTCTCGAAGCTCTCTGCGTCCGACCTCGACGCCGTCATCGTGCCGGGAGGGTACGCCCCTGACCGCCTCCGGCGCTATCCAGAAGTGTTGTCGCTCGTAAGCGATGCCTACCGGCAGGGCAAGGTCATTGCGGCCATCTGCCACGGCCCGTGGGTGCTGATCTCTGCGGGGATCGTCAGGGGCAAGCGAGCCACCTGCTTTTTCGCCATCAAGGACGATTTGGTGAACGCGGGGGCCTTGTACGAAGACGCGCCCGTGGTCGTCGACGGTACGCTCATCACGTCACGGCAGCCGTCGGACCTCGGCGACTTCTCTCGGGCCATCATCGCCGCGCTGGCGGGCGAACGTTAGCCCCCGCGGCGTTGCGCCTCCTCCACGGCGCGGCGGATGCGCTGCTCGATCGGCGTAAAGGGATTCGCGGTCCGCGCCAGCGACAACAGCCGTTCGAAGTTCTCGTATCCCGCCTCGCGCTCAGCCGACCACTGCAGCGCGAAGACCCCGGTGCGCACCTCTTCCATGATGCGCAGCAGGTGCTGACGGATGGGCTCGCGGTCGAGCGCCAGGCTGCGCATCATTCCCCCGAACTGGCTGGTCCGCGAGTGAAGCTGCGACTGCTCGAAGAAGCCCACGTCGGCCATGGCCTGGAACGTCTGCGCCGCTTCGCCCGACAGGTACAGATCGAGCACCAGCGCTTCGGGCGGTAGGCCCGCCTGCTCCCCGACTTCGAGCATCAGCGCGATGGTGACGCCGACCAGCGAGCCGAAGCCCTGCTCGTGAAAGAGGTCGAGCACGGCTTCGTCGCGCGCCGAAAGCTCGAAGGCGCCGGCTCGCAGCGTGCCGATGCCTTTCGCCAGCCCCAGCAGCGTCGCCCACGCTCGCCCCGTCGCATCCTGCTCGACGGACACGTAGCTGTAGAAGCCCCGGCCTTGCCGATACAGCTCGCGCATCTGCCGTCCGATCATGCGCGGCGCGAGGAGCGAGACGTCGACGTCCGCGGGCGGCGAGACGTCTCCGAACGCGAGGTTGTATCCAGACGCGAACACCAGGGTGTCGCCCGGGCGGAGCGCGGGGGCAATTGCCTCGCGGTAGACATCGGGGAGCGCTTCGTCGGGAAGCAGGAGCAGCAGCACATCTCCCGCCCGGGCCGCGTCGGCCACGCCGCTCACCGGAAACCCGTCGGCGCCGGCCTGCGTCCACGTCTCGTCCTGGGCCGTTCCCACGATGATCTCGGTGACGCCGCTATCGCGCAGATTGAGGGCCTGCGCCCGCCCCTGGTTCCCGTATCCGATCACCGCGATCGTCCGTCCGCGCAGAGCGGCGACATCGCCGTCCGCTTCCCCGAACACGCGCATCGATATTCGGTCGGCCATCCCCTTCCTCCTGTTCGCCCGGGCCGGCCCCGCGGACCGAGCACCTGGTACAATTCTCCTGCACCAGCCTCTCAATGTCCCGCTCCGGCGCCACGGAGCCACCCGGTCATGGCCCGCCGCACGGGCGTCACAGAACTGCCTCTCCACTACGGCTCCACGCCTCCCTGGCTGTTCGAGCGCATGAAGACGCTGGCGCGCCAGATCACGCTCGTGCTCGTGGAGGAGTTCGGGCCGCTGGAGGTCGTGCGCCGCCTCGCCGACCCGTTCTGGTTCCAGGCGTTCGGCTGCCTGCTCGGCTTCGACTGGCACTCCAGCGGCGTGACGACCGTGGTCTGCGGCGCGCTCAAAGAGGCGTTGCGTGACCTCGCCGCGGACACCGGCCTGTACGTCGCCGGCGGGAAGGGAAAGACGTCTCGACGAACGCCCGAGGAGCTGCTCGTCGTCGGCGAGCGCACGGGAGTCGACCCAGCGCCCCTGATCTACGCTTCGCGGATGGCCGCGAAAGTCGACAGCGCCGGCCTGCAGGACGGCTACCAGATTTACCACCACACGTTCATCTACACGCCCCACGGGGGCGACGGCGGCGCCTGGTGCGTGGTCCAGCAGGGCATGAATCCGGCGGTCCGGCTGGCGCGGCGGTATCACTGGCTCTCGACGGAGCTGCGCGACTTCGTCTGTGAGCCCCATACGGCCGTGTGCTGCGACCAGCGGGGCGACCAGGTGCTGAACATGGTCGCTCACGAGGCCGAGCGCGCCCGGGAGATGAGCGCGCGTCTCGCCGGCGAGCGGCCCGAGCTCGTCGCCCGGGACCTCCAGCGCCTGTCCGAACTCCGCCTTCCCCGGAGGCACGCGACGCTGCTGTCCGATATCGACCCCGCGCGAATCAAGAAGATTCTGCTGAGGACGTACGAACGCCCACCCCAGGACTTCGAGGGGCTCCTCGCGACGGAAGGCGTCGGTCCGAAGACCATCCGGGCGCTGGCGCTGGTCTCCGAACTCATCTACGGGGCGCCGGCCAGCTTCCGGGACCCCGTGCGATTCAGCTACGCCCACGGGGGCAAAGACGGCCATCCCTACCCGGTCGACCGCGAGACGTACGATCGGACGATCGAGACGCTGCGGACGGCTGTGGAACGGGCGCGCGTGGGACGACGGGAGAAGCTCGACGCCCTTCGAAGGCTGGCGGTGTTTTGAGCGCTCGGGACGGCGCCGTTCCCCCTCGAGCCCCAGTCGGCGCATGCGCCGGGCCGGAGCCCGCCAGCGCCGCCCCGCCTGAGGCATCCTACGATGAGCCGGCGACAATACCTGTCGCGACCGAGCCAGCGAAATGCGCGACAACATCTGTCGTCGTCCAGTGGTATGCTGGCGCTGAACATGGCTGCGGGTGACCAGTCGAAAACGAAGCGCCTCCTGCGGCTGCGCGATCTCCTTCTGGAGACCTCGGGCGGGCTTTCCACGTCCGAAATCGCCGCCCGCACGGGCACACACATCCGCACGGTCCAGCGGGACCTGCGCGACCTCGAAGAGACGTTCGATATCGAGCTCGAACGCTCGGGGAATCGCTACCGCATCCGCCATGAACAGAACCTCAGGCCGGTGTCGTTCACGCTGGACCAGGCGGTAGCGTTGTACCTGGCGACGCGCCTCTACCTGCGCCACTCCGAGTTTTCGAACCACGAGGGCGCCGAGGCCATGCGGCGGCTCGCGTCGGCCATGCCCGAGTCCATCGCGGAGTTCATGCAGCAAACGGCCGCGGACCTCGAGCGCCGCCCCATCAGTACGAAGTATCGCGACGCGCTGCGCACCATCACCGACGCATGGGCGCGCCGCCGCGTCGTGCGCCTGTCCTATCAGTCGGCCCGCAGCTCGAGGGCGAAGGCGGTCGAGGTCGAGCCCTACTTCCTCGAGCCGGTGCCCACCAGCTCCTCGACGTACCTCGTCGGCTACTCCCGCACCCACGGGGAAGTGCGTGTGTTCAAAGTCGAGCGCGTCCAAGGGGCGCAGATTCTTGCGGAGACGTACGACATCCCTCCCGACATGACGCCCCAGAAGCTCCTGGGCCGGGCGTGGGGCATCGCGTTCAAGGAGGGGGCGCTCGGCGAGACCGTGACCGTGGTCCTCCGGTTCGACCCCTCCGCCGTCCGGCGCGTCATGGAGTCACGATGGCACCCCTCTCAGCGCGTTCACCGCCAGCCCGACGGGAGCGTGCGCTTCGAAGTGACGCTCGGCTCCACGATGGAGATCCTGCCGTGGATCCGGTCATGGGGCGACGCCGTCGAGGTGTTGGAGCCGCCCGAGCTCCGCGCTCAGGTGGCGGAAGAGGCCCGCCGGGCCGCCGCGCGGTACGGAGACTACCGTGTCTGATTCCCCGCCGCTCGATATCGAGGCGGCGCTCGACGCCATCGCCCGAGGCCGCGCCGCCGACCCGCTCGCTCCGGTGACGGTCATCGCCCCCTCGCACATCGCGGCGCTGCAGCTCCGTCGCCGCCTCGCGGAGCGCGCCCCGTTCGCCGGCGTGCGCTTCGAGACGCTCCCGCGGCTCGCGGAGCTCATCGCCGCCGGCCGTCTGGCGGCGGAAGGACGCCGGCCCCTGGCCCGTCCCATCGCCGACTATCTGGCCGCCGAGGTCGCGCGCGAAGCAACAGGTCCCTTCCAGAAAATCCGGGACCTGCCCGGACTCGCGACCACGCTGAGGGCCGTCTTCCGCCGCCTGCGCGCGGGCGGCGTCCGAAGTCCCGAGGACGTCGCCGTCCGCGACGGCCCTCTGACGCTGAGGGAAGCGTTGCGCCTCTTCGGACGCTTTCGCGAACGCACGGCGTCGTTCTACGACGCCGAGGACCTGTACGACGCCGCGGCTGCCGCCGTGCGCGAGGGCTCGAGCGCCGTCGCGGCCGAGCTCGGAGTCGTCTACGCGCTGCCGCCGGCGGCGCGCTCGGCGGGCGCCGACGGCCTCATCGCCGCCATCGAAGAGCGCGCGCCCGCGTTCATCCGGGTGCAGGACGCGCCTGCGCGCGCCGAGATGCGCTTCGTGCTCGCGCCCGACCCCGCGTCCGAGGCTCGCGAGGTCGCCCGCGAGGTCCTGGCGGCGCTAGAAGAGGGCGTCGCCCTCCACGAGATCGCGGTGTTCCACGGCGCCGACCACACGTACCCGCGGCTCGTGCGGGAAGCGCTGGAAGCCGCGGGCGTCCCCGTCGCCCCGAGTCCCGGTATCCCGCTCATGGAAACCGCCGCTGGCCGCGGCGTGATCGCGCTCCTCGGACTGCCCGCGAGCGACTACTCGCGGGTAGCGGTGATGGACTTCTTCACCGTAGCTCCCCTGCGCGACCGCGTTCCGTCGTCCACCGGCGATGAGCTCGTCCTTCCGCACGTGTGGGACCGCGTCTCCCGCGACGCAGGCGTCACCCGAGGCCGGCACCGCTGGCCAGAGCGGCTCGAGACGCACAGCCGCCTCCTCGACGACCTATTGGCGTCGTCGGACATCCAGGAACGCGAGCGCTACGCTCGTCGCCTCGAGTTCGAGCGCGGCCAAGCCGAGGCGTTGCGTGGCGTCGTCGAACGGCTCGCCGCCCGTCTCGACGCGCTCGCGTCGCCCTTTCCCGCCCGCCGTTTCATCGAGAAGTTCCGCGAGGTAGTCGGCGAATACTTCCGCCCGGACGCCGCGGGGCTTCCGGAGGTCGTGGACGCCATCGAGCAGCTCGGAACGATCGACGCTGTGGACGGGCGGTTCGATCTGGACACGTTCGCCCGCATGCTCCGCGTGAACCTTGAGGCAGCGTACACGCGCGAGATCCGTTTCGGCGAGGGCGTGCTCATCGCCGACTATCGGGCCGCCGCAGGGCTCCGCTTTCGGCGGGTGATCCTGTGCGGCGCGTACGAGGGCGTCTTTCCGGCGGGCCCCGGACCAGAACCCCTCCTCGACGACGCCGTCTGGTCGAGCCTCCGGAAGGACCATCCCTTCATCGAAGACCGCGTGGCCCGCCTCCAGCAGGCTCGCGAAGCGGCCGAGCGCGCGATCGCCAGCGCCAGCGAGCTTCTCGTGTGGACGTGCCCGCTCTACGAGCCGGGAGGCACGCGCGAGTTCTACCCCTCTCCGCTCATGGTGGCCCACGCTCGCCAGCGCGACGCCGGGCTGGCCACCGCGTCCGACCTGCGGCAGGCGTCCTCGCGCGACGGCTGGCTGCGCCGGGGCGCGTCCACCCTCACCCTCGCGCTGCGCGGCCCCGTGATCGACGAGGGCGAGCTGTCCCTCCGTCAGAGCGTTCTTCTCCGCCGTTCGGGCCGAGACGTCGACCGCGAGCATCGGCTGTGGCGTCCCGTGACGATGCTCCGCGCCCGTCGCAGCGCTGACTTCACCGAGTGGGACGGAAATCTCCGGTCGCTCGGCGACTCCGTGTGGCTCAGAGCCCCTGACCCGACCTCGCCGACGGCGCTCGAACGCTACGCTCGGTGTGGGTTCCAGTTCCTGTGCCACGCGCTCCTGGGCCTGAGAGCGATCGAAGAGCCGGAGGACCGCGACCTCATGGACCCGCTGACGCGGGGCAACCTCGTGCACCGGGTGCTGCAGCGGTTCTTCGAAGAGCTGCGCCGCGCGGGAAGGCCCCGCCCTCGCGAGCCGTGGACGGACGAGGACCGACGCCGCCTTGTCGATGTGCTGGCCGAGGAGCTCGACGCCGTCCGGCAGCGCGGCCGAACGGGCCTCGACGCGTACGGCGCGCACGAAGCCAGGACCCTCACCACCGACCTGCTGGCCTTTCTCGACGAAGACGAGGCCTTTCGCGCCGCTACGGGCGCCGCGCCCAGCGTCTTCGAGGCGCCGCTGCCCGAGACCGAGGTTGGAGGCGTCAGGCTGCGTGGCTTCGTCGACCGCATCGACCGCGCCGACGACGGACGCGCGTGGGTCATCGATTACAAGACGGGAAAGACCTTTTCGTATCGCGACATTCGCCCGGACCGCCCGTTCGGCGACGGCACGAAGCTTCAGCTCGCGGCGTATGCCCTCGCAGTCCCCGACGCGCCCACGGTCGAGGCCATGTACTGGTTCATCACGCACGCGGGCAACTTCGAACGCATCGGCTTCGCCGTGACCCCGAAGGTCCGCCAGCGCCTGGAGACGATCGTGAGGGCGATCGGCGCCGGCATCGCGCAGGGCGCGTTCCCTGCCGTGCCGGGGAACGAAGGCAGCGGCGGCTGGGAGCACTGCCAGTGGTGCGACTTTGACCGCATCTGCTCCCGGCGCCGCGACGATGAATTCGAGGAGAAGGGCGCGCACGCCGACTTCCGGGCATGGCTCGCCGTCGGCGAGGCCGCGCGGGGGGACGGCTCGTGAACAACTTCGAGCGTCTCGAGGAAGAGGCCCGCAGGCTCATCGGCGAGCGGCTCGACGACACGCTGTTCGTGGAGGCGGGCGCCGGCACCGGGAAGACGAGCGCCCTCGTCGACAGAGTCGTCGCCCTCGTGCTGAACGGAACGCCCGTCGAGCGGATCGTCGCCATCACGTTCACCGAGAAGGCCTCCGCTGAGCTCCGCGAGCGCATCCGGACCGCGCTCGAGAAGGCGAACTGCGACGACCCCCTGCACGAACAGCGGATCGCCCGCGCCCTCGAGTCGCTGGATCGGGCCGAGTTCTCGACCATCCACTCCTTCTGTCACGGCGTCCTGCGATCGTTCGCGGCCCAGGCCGGCGTCGACCCCTCGTTCGCCGTCGCCGACGAAGTCGCGGCGGAGCGTCGTTTCCAGGAGCGCTGGCCTCTGTTTCTCGAGGGGCTGGCATCCGACTCCGTCGCCGTCCAGGCCATGGACCGCGCGCTCCGGCTGGGGATGACCCCGCGCTCCATCGAGGAGCTCGCGCGGGCCCTGCGCGAGCGTCTGGACCTCCTGCCGCTGGTGGAGAAGCTGGCGGCGGACCCGCCTGACCCGGCGCCGCTCAATGTCGCAGCGCTCCGGCGCCGCCTCGACTCGGTAGCCTGGCGCTTCGTTCCCGAGGACGACCACCTGCGGCGGCGCTTCGAGGCGCTCGACCGCCTCCTCGGCCGGCTCGCCCGCCAGCCGGACGAGGAAGACGCGATCCTCGCCGCCCACGCAGACACGTTCGCGCAACGCGTCGACAACCGGGGGAACCGGGACCACTGGGGCGGGCCGGAACAGGTCGCCGAGGCGCGCGCGGCGGCAGGCGAGGTCATTGCAGCGCTCTCCGAGGCGCTCGAATCGCGCCGGCGGCAAGCGCTGGCGGGGCTGTTGCCCATCGTCTGTCGCTTCCTGCGGGAGGACGCCGACGCGCGGGCACGCGAGGGCGTCATGGAATTCGACGACCTGATCCTTCGGGTCCGCGACCTCTTGTCCTCCGACGGCGAAGCTGTCGAGGCGCTCCGTCGCCGGTATGACGTGATGCTCATCGACGAGTTCCAGGACACCGACCCCCTCCAGGTCGAGATCGCGCTCGCCTTCGCGACGAACCCCGCGACCGGCCAACTCGAGCCGGGCCGCCTGTTTCTCGTAGGCGACCCGAAGCAATCCATCTACCGCTTCCGGCGTGCCGACATGGCCATCTATGCCCGCACGAGGGAGCAATTCGAGTCTGATGGCGGCCTGTTTCCCCGGCTCGTGATGAACCGCCGCTGCCGCCGTCCCATCGTCGACTGGGTGAACGCCGTGTTCCAGGAGCTCATCGGGGACGGCGCGCGACCACGGGTCCAGCCCCGGTACCACGCCATCGCGCACACGCGGGAGATGAACCTGCGCGGCCCCGACGTGGCCTGGTTCGGGGGCGAAGTCGACGCCAACGCTGCCCAGCTCCGGCGGATCGAGGCCGAAGCCGTCGCAGCCTGGTGCTGGCAAGCCGTCACCGAGCCCTGGGAGGTCGCCGACCGTGATGGGACCCGCCGCCCCGCGCGATTCCGCGATATCGCCATCCTCATCCCCACGCGCACGTCCCTCGGAGCGCTCGAGCGAGCGCTCCAGCGCGCGCGCATTCCCTACCGGGTCGAAGGAGGCAGCCTGGTCTATCAGACGCAGGAGGTGCGCGACCTCATCAACTGCCTGACGGCCATCGACGACCCGGCCGACGAGGTCGCAATCGTCGCGGCGCTCAGGAGCCCGGCGTTCGCCTGCTCGGACGTCGACATCGCGAGGTTTAGGGCGGCGGGCGGGCGCTTCGATTACCTCAATCCCGACCTCGAGCAGCGTACGGGGCCCGTCGCCGACGCCCTCCGCGTCCTTCGCGACTACCACCATCGGCGGCACGACGGGTCCCTCGCCGCGCTCGTCGAGCGATTCGCGCGAGACCGCGGGCTGGCGGAGATCGGCATTCTGGACCGGGGGGACAGGAACAGTTTCCGCCGGGTGCGCTTCGTAGCGGAGCAGGCGCGCAAGTTCGAGGCCGACGGCCCGCAAAGTCTGCGCGCCTTCATCCTGTGGCTCGAGCGGCGCGCCACCCGGGAAAAGATGCTCGACCACGAGGGCGCGGGCATCGACGACGACGAAGACGCCGTGCGCGTGCTCACCATCCACGGCGCGAAGGGACTCGAGTTCCCCATCGTTATCCTGGCCGGCCTCGGTGTCGGCCCGTCGCGGGACACCGCGATACTGACGGCCGACCGCGACAGCGAGCGGGTCCATCTCAGGGTAGGGAGGTCATCTTCTCCCGGCTTCGAGCTCGGCGACCCGACGCTTCGTCACGCCGAACAGGAACACGAGGAGGCGGAACGTGGCCGGCTGCTGTACGTGGCCGCGACGCGGGCGCGCGACCATCTCCTCGTCTCCCTCTATCACAGGCGTAACAGAGACTCCTTCGCGCGGCGGCTGATCGCTGCGGGCGCTCAGTCCTATGCGCCGGAAGCGCCGCCTCCCGCGCCCGTGTCGCCCGCGCAGAACCCGTTCGCCGGCCTGCAGGTCGACCTGCCCGATGACTCCGACGCCGATCGCTTTCGGACCCGCCGGCGAGAACTGGTGGCGTCCGCCACACGGCGCCGGTACACCAGCGCAACGGCGCTGGGGCGGCTCCAGCCGTTCGCCCCCGACACCCCGGACGAGGAGCATCCCACAGACGAGGGCGAGCCCTGGGCGCGGGGCAAGGGAAGCACCCGCCTGGGACGGGCGGTCCACGCGGCCATCCAGAGCGTCGGCCTCGACGCCGACGAGGCCACCATCGCGTCGTTCGCCCGCGCGCAAGCTGTCGCCGAAGCCATCCCCGACCGCGCGGAGGAGGTCGCCGCCCTCGTGCGGAGGGCCCTGACCACACACGCGGCGCAGCGGGCGCGGTCGGCCGCGAGAGCGGTGCGCGAGGCGCCGTTCGCGGCGAACGTTGACGGCGTCACGCTCGAGGGCTTCGTCGATCTCGTCATCGAGACGACGGAGGGGCTCGAGATCATCGACTGGAAGACGGACAGTGTGCCGCCGGACGCGGTCGACCGGCGCCTGGAGACGTACCGTCTCCAGGCGGGACTCTACGTGCTCGGCGTCGAGGCCGCGACCGGAAAGCCCGTGCGGTCGGTGACCTACGTATTCGTCCAGCCGGGGATCGAACGCAGCCCCGGCGATCCTGCGGAGCTCGCCGCGCTGGCCCGGAGCGTCCTCGCGCAGGCCGCTGCTTCGGACTGACGAACGGCCGGCGCTAGCTCACGCGCACGGCCCACACAATCTGCCGCAGGTTGTAGGTCCGGGTGGCCGGATTGAAGGTCCCCGTGCACGTGATGAGAGTGAGCGACTCCTGCAGCGTGGCGCGCACGATCTCCCCCCAGTTCGCCTTGTCCTCGTCGGCTGTGCGGTTCCATTCCACCACGTACTTGAGAACCGTGCCGTCGTCGAGCACGATCTGGATTTCGTCGCCGGGCTCCAACTGGCGCAGGTTCCAGAAGACGGCCGGCCCGTAGTTCACGTAGTCGACGTGGCCGGAGATGATCGAGTTGCCGCCGACGCCCGGGATGCCGCCCCGTGCGTTGGAGTTGGGCGAGAAGTCGTACCACACGACGTCCGTGGGGCCCTTGGGGTTCCCCATCACGCCGTCAGGACCCACCGTCCGCACGGTGAAGGGCGCGTCGACGCCGATCTTCGGGATGATGAGCCTCGTTCCGCGGAACGTGCCCGACACGGTGGTGCCCGGCCCGCGCATCCGCAGGTCCTCGTCGGTGAGCGTGGGCGCCAGCCCCGAGCTCGGCTCCGGAGTCAGATGGCCTCCCGAGACGCCCTCCGTCGGAGGCACGCTCGTCGCGGTGTTCGTAGGGCCCGCCGTCGCTGAAGGGGTCCCGCCGACGACCCGTTCGTCGTCCGAGCCTCCCGAGCCGAACGCGCCCGCCGCGAACGCGATTCCGAGCGCGACGACCGCGACCAGCGCCACTCCGCCGAGGCCGGCCGCGACCCGCATCCCGGGGTCGAGTCGACGCAATCGTTCCAGCAGCTCCTGCAGCGTCACCAAGCGACACCTCCCGTCGATTCCGGCTCAGCCACGCATTGTACGGGCGGTCGCGCGGCGAGACCAGCGCCCCGGGAGGATGCGAGGACCCCGGTCCTATCCGCTCACGAGCTGCCGGAGGACGTAGGGCAGGATGCCGCCATGCCGGTAGTATTCGACCTCGACAGGCGTGTCCACGCGGGCGATGACGGTGAACCGCTTCTCGCGGCCATCGTCGGAGCGGGCGCGAACGGTGAGCCGCTTGCCCGGCTGGAGGCCGGAAGCGATGCCCTCGATGTCGAACCGCTCGAGCCCGGTAAGGCCGAGGGACTCCGCCGATTCGCCGGGCTCGAACTGCAGGGGCAGCACGCCCATCCCCACCAGGTTGCTCCGGTGGATCCGCTCGAAGCTCTCAGCGATGGCGGCGCGCACGCCGAGCAGCGCCGGGCCCTTCGCCGCCCAGTCCCGTGACGAGCCCGAGCCATACTCCTTGCCGGCGATTACCACCAGCGGAACGCCTTCCTCGCGATACCGCATCGCGGCGTCGTACACGCTCATCTGCTCGCCGTCGGGGAGATGCCGCGTCCACCCGCCCTCCGTTCCCGGCGCGAGGCGGTTGCGGAGGCGCACGTTGGCGAACGTCCCTCGCATCATCACCTCGTGGTTGCCGCGGCGCGCGCCGTAGGAGTTGAAGGCCTTCGGTTCGACGCCGTGCTCGATGAGGTAGCGTCCCGCGGGGCTGTCCTTCGCGATCGAGCCTGCCGGGGAGATGTGGTCGGTGGTCACAGAATCGCCGACCCAGACCAACACCCGCGCGCCGAGGATGTCGCCCGGAGGCGCTGGCTCTCGGGGAATCGCGTCGAAGAACGGCGGCTTGCGCACGTAGGTCGAGTCCGGATCCCAGGCGAAGTGGTCACCCGAGGGAACCGGCAGCGCTCGCCACTCCTCTGTGCCTTCGAACGCGGACCCGTACTCGCGCTGGAACATCTCCGAGCGGATGACCTGCATGGCCTGCTGGATCTCGCGCTGGTCCGGCCAGATGTCGCGAAGATAGACGGGCCTTCCATCCGGGTCGACGCCGAGGGGGTCGTTGAACGGGTCGAAATCCATCGTACCCGCGATCGCGTACGCCACCACGAGCGGCGGCGAGGCCAGGTAGTTCGCCCGCACCAGCGGGTTGATTCGGCCCTCGAAGTTGCGGTTACCCGACAGGACGGCCGCGGCGACGAGCTTCCCCTCCTCGATGGCCGCCGCAATCTCGGGCGGCAGCGGACCCGAGTTGCCGATGCAGGTCGTGCAACCGTAGCCCACCAGGTAGAAGCCCAGGCGCTCGAGATACGGCAGCAACCCGGCCTCGGCCAAGTAGTCGGTGACGACTTTCGAGCCGGGGGCGAGGCTGGTCTTGACCCACGGCTTGCGCTGGAGCCCCCGTTCGACCGCCTTCTTCGCCAGCAGGCCGGCCCCGATCATGACCTCGGGATTCGAGGTGTTGGTGCAACTGGTGATGGCGGCGATGACCACGGAGCCGTGCTCCAGTTCGTAGCTCTGGCCGTCGGTACGCACGGGGACGCGCTTCGCCACAGCAGCGGCCTCGGGCGACGGCGCCTCCGTCTCGAGCGCGCCACCCTCTTCGACCCACTTCATGAGCCGGTCGCCGTTGAGCGATGGGTCCTGCTCGCGCAACGTGGCCACCAGCGCCTCCCGAAACGCTCGCTTGGCCGACGACAGCGGCACGCGATCCTGCGGACGCCGCGGCCCCGCGAGGCTCGGCTCCACGGTTCCGAGGTCGAGCTCCAGCGTGTCGGAGAACAGCGGGTCCGGCGTCGCGTCGGTGCGGAACAGGCCCTGTTCTTTGCAGTACGCCTCGACAAGCCGCACGTGCGCTTCGTCGCGTCCCGTCAAGCGCAGGTACTCGAGGGTGGCGTCGTCGACCGGGAAGAATCCGCACGTCGCGCCGTACTCGGGCGCCATATTCGCGATGGTCGCGCGCGTCGCCACGGGCAACGCCGACAACCCCGGGCCGTAGAACTCGACGAACTTCCCCACGACGCCCTTCGCGCGGAGCATCTGGGTGACCGTCAGCACGAGATCGGTCGCCGTCGCGCCCTCCGGCAGCCGGCCGGTGAGCTTGAAGCCGACGACCTCGGGGATCAGCATGGAGACGGGTTGGCCGAGCATCGCGGCCTCGGCCTCGATGCCGCCCACCCCCCAACCGAGGACGCCGAGGCCGTTCACCATCGTGGTATGGGAATCGGTGCCCACGAGCGTGTCCGGGTACGCCTCGGCCTCACCGCCCTCGCCGCGGACGAACACCACGCGGGCCAGAAACTCGAGATTGACCTGGTGGACGATGCCCATGTCCGGGGGCATGACGCGGAGCCCGCTGAAGGCGCCCTGGGCCCATCGCAGCAACGCATACCGCTCGCGGTTGCGCTCGAGTTCGAGGCGCGCGTTCTCCCGAAACGCCTCCGGGCTCCCAAAGACGTCCACCTGCACCGAGTGGTCGATGACGAGATCGACCGGCTGGAGCGGGTTGATGCGGCGGGGGTCGCCGCCCAGCTCGCGCATGGCGTCCCGCATGGCCGCCAGGTCGACGATAGCCGGTACGCCCGTGAAGTCCTGCAAGAGCACGCGCGCGGGCATGAAGGCGATTTCGCGTTCAGGCGTCTCCCCCGGCGTCCACGTGGCGAGGGCTCGCACATCGTCCTCGGTGACGGTGTGGCCGTCCTCGCGCCGCAGGAGGTTTTCGAGCAGGATTTTCAGCGAGTGCGGCAGGCGATCGATACGTCCAATGCCCCGTTGTTCCAGAGCATCGAGCCGAAAGATGTGGTACGGTACGTCGGCGACCCGGAGCGTCGCGCGGCTTCCGAAGCGGTCACGTGGACCAACGGCCATCATCGACTCCTTCCGCTCGAATGCGCGCCGGGGCATCCGCGCCGCGGCGCCGCGACCGCTTCCATCCTATCCCGAACCACGGGCTGGCGGCAGGCCCGAGGAGACGCCAGGCCAATGAAACATAACAGCGTGTCAAGAACATCGCGTCTTTCCGTCGGCTGGTTCCCCGAAACGACGCCTTGTGGTAACTTCACTAAACGCAGTCACTAGAGGAGGCCAAGATGCTGTCGTCAGAGTTGTACCCCGTCGCTCCCGTCTGGACGCTCATCAATGAGCTGTATTGGATGGCGAACAAACTCCTAGAACGGCGCCTGTACGCGCTCGAGATCTCGGTCTCTCAGGCGCGGGTGCTCGTTATCGTCAAGGAGCGCCAGCCGGTGAAGCCGAGTCTCATCGCGCTCCTCCTGTTCCAGGAGACGCAGTCCATCACCGGCATCCTGCACCGGATCGAGTCGAAGGGCTGGATCGAGCGCGTGCCCGACCCGAAGGACAAGCGCGCCATCGGACTCCAGTTGACCAAGGCGGGCGCCGAGATCGTGGACAAGGTGCTGGCGCAGGCCAAGGACCTGAACAACGTGCTGTTCAACGTGCTCACCAAGGCCGAGCAGCAGTCGGCGCTCAAAGCCCTCAAGAAGATCCGCTCGCGGGGCTTCGAGATGCCGGAGACCGACTTCAAACTACGGCGCGCCTCCTTGCACGAAGTCTGGTCGACCTAGGGCTGAGCGCGACCGGCCATCGCGTCTCCCGAAGCGCCTGATCGCCCGGGGCAGCGGAAACCCGGGCCATTGCCCCCACATCGCCCCGGGTCGCACACTGACGACGTGACCAACGCCGGCGTTTCGGACATAGACGTCGTCGTCATCGGCGCAGGCGTGGTCGGCCTCGCCGTCGCGCTTGAGCTGTCCGACGGCTGCGCCGTCGCCGTTCTGGAACGACACGACGCGCCGGGCCGGGAGAACAGCTCCCACAACAGCGGCGTCATCCACGCGGGCCTGTATTACCCGGCCGGCTGGCTCAAGACCACGCTGTGCGTCGAGGGCAACCGGCTCCTGTACCGCTGGGCGCGCGAGCACGGCGTGCGCGCTGAGCGCATCGGCAAGCTTATCGTCGCCATCGACGAAGCCGACTTGCCTGGCCTCGACGAGCTCGAGCGCGCCGCGCGCGCCAACGGCGTGCCGGACGTCCATCGCGTGAGCGCGTCCGAAGCCCGCGACCTTGAGCCGCACGTGCGCTGCGCCGGGGCGCTCGTCTCGGGGTCATCGGGGATCGTCGACCAGATGGGACTCGTGGCGTCGTTTCAGCGCGCGGCCGCCGCCCGAGGCGCCGTGTTCGCCTTTCGCCACGCCGTCGAACGCATCGAGCGACGTACGCCGGCCGGCTTCACCATCGCGGGCACGGGCCCTGACGGAGGCCCGTTCACCGTCACCGCCGGCGTCGTTGTCAATGCCGCCGGCATGGTGGCCGACCGGCTCGCCGCCACGCTGGGCTACGACATCGATGGCTCGGCGACGACCCCACGCATGCGGCAGCGGCTGAACAAGGGCCGCTATTACGACATCGTCGACTCCACGAAGGCTCGTCTTGTGTCGCGCCTCGTGTATCCCCTTCCGCACGGCGACCGCGCAGGGCTCGGCGTCCACCTCACGCTCGACGTGGACCGAAACGCCCGTCTCGGGCCGGACACCGAGTGGCTGCCCGCGGATGCGACGCCCGACTTCCGTTCGACGGACGACCGGCGCGACGAGTTCCTCGCGTCCGCCCGCCGGTACCTGCCCTGGCTGGAGCGCGACGACCTGGCCCCTGGTCAGGTGGGGTACAGACCGAAGCTCTCGGGGCCCGGCGAGCCGCCGAGCGACTTCCTCATCTGGCACGATCGCGGCTACGTGCACCTCGGAGGCATCGAATCACCGGGGCTCACCGCCAGCCTCGCCATCGCGCGCTACGTTCGCGATCTCCTTGGGCGTACCGGGCCATCTTGACCATCGAGCTCGGCCGCGATAGGTCTAAGACGATTCCGTTCATCCCGGAGGGAGCGCCACATGAGCGTCGAGATCGTCCCGAGCGACAACGGTCCGTATCTGGTGAAGGGCGACTTCACGTTACGCGACCCGGCGGGGAACGAGTTCCCTAGGAAGCAATCGGTCGCGCTGTGCCGGTGCGGGCAATCGGCGAACAAGCCCTTCTGCGACGGCTCGCACAACCGCGTGGGGTTCAAGAGCGAAGTGCGCGCCGGCTAGCGTCTGCCGCCGCTTTCGACCAGAGCGCGGAACCGGCGGGCGTCGTCCAGCATCGAGACGTTGTTGAACATGACGTAGACCGGACGGCGCCCGGCGGTCAGCTCTCTCTGGCAGCGGCCGAGAAGCTCCCGCAGGTCCTCGTCCGTGTACCGGTAGCGGTACCCTCCGCGGCCGTGCAGCCGGAAGTAGGCGACGTCGCCTCCGAGCGTGGGCCCAGCGAAGGGGTCCACTCCATGCGCCAGCCCGAGCTCCCCGCATACATCGGCGACGAGCTCGGGAGGCCACTCCCCACGCGGCTCCCACACGAAGGTTCGCCCGTCGCGTTCCGCCGTGCGGAAGAACGCCCGAAGGTTCGCGACCGACGTCTCGGTCGGCGTGAAGCTCGCCGGGCACTGGAACACGATCGCCGGACTGTCGAGCGCCCGTGCGACCTCGAGCGTGCGACGCCACGCCTCCCGAACCTTGTCCGTCGGCCGGAACCCGCCGTACGCGTCTGGCGGGCCCGTGAGCGGCTCCCGAAGCCTGCGGTACGTCGGGCTCGAAGGGGCGTGGGTGATGAGCTGCCACGCCTTCATCGCGAAGGCGAAGCCGGGCGGCGCCTCGGCGCGCCACTTTCGCGCCGTCTCCACCCGCGGAAGCTGATAGAAGGTCTGCTGCACTTCAACGATGGGGAATTCGGTGTAGTAGCGTGGTCTGCTGACGGGGAACCCGCAGCATCCGACAACGATGTCTCCCTGTCCTTCGTCGCGCCTGACGCTGTCCGTGTGCGACTTCACTGGAACGCCCCGCGTCAGTAGACTGGACGCCGCATTCTCTCTCGCGACCCGACGTTCGTCCAAGGAGCGCTGCGATGTCGTTCGTGCCGACCCCCGAAATTCGAGAGCTCCGCGCCAAGGTCAAGGCCTTCATGGAGGAGTACATCTACCCCAACGAGCCGCTCTTCCACCGCGGCGGTCCCGAGGCCGAGGCCCTCATGAAGGATCTACAGGCGCGGGTGAAGGCGATGGGGATGTGGGCCCCGCATCTCCCCAAAGAAGCGGGAGGGATGGGGATCGGCTTCCTCCCCTACGTCTACATGAACGAGATCCTCGGGCGCAGTCCGTACGCCCCGCGGGCCTTCGGATCGCAGGCGCCCGACTCCGGCAACGCGGAGATCCTCTGGCAGTTCGGAACCCCGGAACAGAAGGAGCGCTGGCTGAAGCCTCTGGTCGCGGGGGAAATCCGCTCCTGCTTCTCGATGACCGAACCCGAGGTCTCCGGCGCGGACCCCACGGGTCTCCAGACAACGGCCGTCCGCGACGGCGACGAGTGGGTCATCAACGGACACAAGTGGTTCACGTCGGGCGCCATCGGCGCGAGCTTCGCCATCGTGATGTGCGTGACCGAGCCCGACGCGCCGCCCCACCGCCGGATGACGCAAATCATCGTGCCCACCGACACGCCGGGCTTCGAGATCGTCCGGGCTGTGCCGGTCATGGGTGAGATCGAGGGCAACCACTGCGAGATCCGGTACAACAACGTCCGCGTGCCGATCACCAACACGCTGGGCGAGCCGGGAGACGGCTTCCGCATCGCCCAGAAGCGGCTCGGCCCCGGCCGCATCCACCACTGCATGCGGTGGCTGGGCCAGGCGCAGCGGGCGTTCGAGATGATGTGCCAGTACGCCCTCAAGCGCCACGCCTTCGGTGGCCCGCTGGCCGACAAGCAGACCGTGCAGAACTGGATCGCCGACTCCGCGGCCGAGATTCAGGCCGCGCGTCTGCTCACCATGCACGCCGCATACAAGATCGACCAGGGCGACGAGGCGCGGGTCGAGATCTCGCTCATCAAGTTCTGGGGCGCGAAGGTGCTGCACGACGTCATCGACCGCGCCATCCAGGTGCACGGCGCGCTGGGGGTGTCCGGCGATACGCCGCTGGAATCGATGTACCGCCAGGCGCGGGCCGCGCGCATCTACGACGGGCCCGACGAAGTGCATCGGATGGTGGTGGCGCGCCGCATCCTCCGCACCTTCCGCGAGGGCGGCGTCTGGGAGTTCGAGTGAGGCGGCGTCAGGGGCGTACCGGCACCAAAGCGTCGGTGGCGGCGAGCTCCCGCACGTCGCGCGCGCCGATCGCGAACATCGCCACGCGCAGCTCGAAGATCAGCGACTCGACGTAGCGCGCCGCGCCGTCCTCCGAGGCGGCGGCGCCTTCCAGCGCGCCTGCGCCCACGCCTGCCGCGGCGGCGCCGAGGGCGATGGCCTTGGCCACGTCGACGCCGTCCCGGATGCCGCCGCTCGCCAGGACCGGGACGCCGGGCGGAGCGTCCTTCAGCGTCCGCAGGCACTCGGCCGTGGGGATACCCCACGACCCGAACACCGCGCCGGCGCGTCGCCGCATGGGATCGCGGGCGCGCAGCCCCTCGATCTTGCTCCAGGGGGTGCCTCCCGCCCCGGCGACGTCGACGGCGCTGACGCCCGCCTCCACCAGGCGGCGGACCACGTCCGGCGAGAGCCCGAAGCCTACCTCCTTCACGATGACGGGCACCTCGAGCGCCCGGCACACGCGCTCGATCGCCGCCAGCACGCCGCGAAAGGTGGCGTCGCCCCCTTCCTGAATCGCCTCCTGCACCGGGTTCAGGTGCAGCGCCAGCGCGTCGGCCTCGATCATTTCGACAGCCTTGCGGCAGTCGTCGATGCCGAGACCACGGACGAGCTGGACGGCTCCCAGGTTCGCGAACAGCAGGATGTTGGGCGCGACGTCGCGCACTCGATAGCTCGCTGCCAGCGAGGGGTCGGCCAGCGCCGCCCGCTGCGAACCGACGCCCATGGCGATGCCGAAGCGCTGGGCTGCGGCGGCGAGCCGCCGGTTGATTTCGCCCGTGCCGGCGGCTCCGCCGGTCATCGCTGTGATGTAGAGCGGCGCTCCGAGACGCTTGCCCAGCAGCGTCGTCGTCGTGTCGATCTCGTCGAGGTCGATCTCCGGCAGCGCGTTGTGCACGAAGCGATAGCGCTCGAACCCGGAGCTGACCTCAGGTCGCAGCTCCTCGGGACGCTCCAGCACCAGGTCCAGGTGCTCGCGTTTGCGCCGCTGGATCGTCCCGCTGTCGTCAGTCATGCGTGACCACCGTGTGCGGCGCCCGCGCCGCCAGGCTACTGCAAGTGCCTTCGGAAGAACGCTAGCGTGCGCTCCCACGACAGCCGGGCGGCGTCGGCGTTGTACACCTCCGGACGGCTGTCGTTAAAGAACGCATGCTCCGTGCCGGGATAGATGTGGAACTCGACGTCGACCCCGGTCTTGCGGATGCGATCCTCGAGCTCGCGCGCCATGGCGGGGCTTGCCCACTGGTCATGCTCCGCGTAGTGTCCGAGGACCGGCCCGGCCAGCTTCGAGAGGTCGGGCTGGACGTTACCCGGGAGAACGCCGTAGTAGATGACACAGGCGTCGATGGGCCGCAGCGTCGCGATATAGAGCGAGAGGCCGCCGCCCATGCAGAATCCCACACTCCCGATCTTCCCCGTGCAGGCGGTATGGCCTTTGAGATAGTCGTACGCCCCCGCCATGTCTTTCGCGGCCTGGTCCATCCGCATCGCCATCATGAGCTTTCCCGCTTCGTCGGGCTCCGTCGTCGTCTTCCCGTGATACAGGTCGGGCGCAATGGCGACGAACCCCTCCGCGGCGAAGCGGTCGGCCACGTCCTTGATGTGCGGGACCAGCCCCCACCACTCCTGAATCACGATGACGCCGGGCCCCCGCCCCGACGGAGGCAGCGAGAGGTACCCATCGGTGGTCTGCCCGTTGCTGGGGAACGAGACCATCTCACCTGGCATGTGACGGCTCCTTTCAGCGAGAGATGTCGGCGCCGAGTATACGCCGTCGCCCTGAAACGAGGAATCGGCGGGACGGTCAGACGGTGTCCGCTTCGGGCCGCACGAGGACGACGGGCACCGGCGAGTGGGCGACGACGTCGAGCGCCACGCTTCCCATGACCAGATGGCGGATGGCGCTCTCCCCGCGAGTGGACATCACGATGTACTCGGCGCCGTGATCCCTGGCCGCCTGCACGATGGCGTCGGCGAGATAGAAGAGGTCGCCGAGAGGGCGCACATCCACGGTGACCGCGACGCCGGTGACGCCTTCCGCCTCGCGTCGCAGCTCCTCGCGCCAGCGTTCGAGTTCCTGCTGGATGGCCCGCTCACGCTCCCGGTCGTCGAAGATGTTCGCGACGCGCGCGGACGGCCGGTGGATGTGGACCAGCACCAGTTCCGTCCCCAGGCGCCGCGCGAGGTCCGCCGCCGGCTTCAGCGCCCCGCGGGCGCCTCGCGACCCGTCGAGCGTGACGAGGACGCTCACGCTCCGTCCTTCCCCGCCGCGGCGCGGCGTTCCAGCTCCATCCGGACGTAGGGGTTGCGCTGTCGCTCCTGGCCGATGGTGGTCTGCGCCATGTGTCCGGGAAGCACGATGGTGTCGTCGGGGAGAGCGAGCAGCCGGTCGATGATGCTCGACATCTCGAGGTCGTAGTCTCCTCCGGGGAGGTCGGTGCGGCCGATGGAGCCCTGAAACAGGGTGTCGCCGCTGAACAGCAGCCCGTTGACGTAGAACGAGACGCTCCCCGGCGTATGCCCCGGGGTGTGAATCACCTTCAGCTTGACGCCATCGACATCGATCTCGTCGCCGTCGGCGAGCAGCCCGTCGGGGTCCGGCGGTGGCTCGACCTCGGCGCCCATCCACCGCGCCGCCATGGCGGCGGACCCGCGAACGATCTGCAAGTCGGCGGGGTGAATCAGAAACGGCGCGCCCGTCGCCTCCTTCACACCGCGCACGCCCATCACGTGGTCGAGATGTCCGTGAGAATTGGCGATGGCCTTGATCCGCACGCCCATATCTCGCGCCATCGCGAGGATCTCCCCGGGGTTGTCGCCCGGGTCGATGCAGATAGCTTCGCCCGTCCGGCGGTTGCCGATCACCCAGCAGTTCTCGGCGAACACCCCGACCACGATTCCGTGGACGATGAGCTCGTTGACCTGCGGCTCCGTCATGGTCACCTCATGGTACCAGCCGCGAGGCGCCCGCCTCAGCGGAACGCCTCGAACAGCTCCTCGAACGCCTTCATCTGGCGGCCGCGAGTCGAGGACGGGACCAGGATGGGCGTCTTCACGCCCGCCGCGTACCACGCTTCCACGCCGTCTCGGACGTCCTTCGCGGAACCGAACAGCGTGACGTCGGCGAGCCAGCGGTCGCTCATGAGGGACGGCACCCGGTCCTGTTCCCCCTTCGCCAACGCCGCTTCGATGGCCCGCATCTCCTCTTCGTATCCGGCCTCGATCCAGTAGTTCCGGTAGTTGGGCAGAGCGACGTACCCGGTGAGTACGCGGCGCATCACGGCCGCTGCGGCGTTGCGGTCTTCGTCGATGCACGTCGGAATCATGTCGGCGACGAACAACCCGTCGCGCTTCTCGGGCGGGATGACCGCGAGCGACGCCGCCATGTGCGATCGGGCGCCGTTGGCCCAGACGCAGCCGTCGGCGATCTCCGCCGCGAGGGCCACCATCTTCTTGCGCAGTGTGGCGAGCACGATGGGCGGCAGTTCACCGGCGCCCTGCTGCGAAGCCGCGCGCAGCCGCTCGACGAAGCGCTGCATGTCCGAAAGGGGCTTCCCCACCCGAAGGCCGAGCCGCTGATGCGCGGGGCCATGGCTCACGCCGATCCCGAAGACGAAGCGGCCACCGCTGAGCTCGTGCACCAGCGACGCGGTCTGGGCGTAGTCGAAGGGGTGCCGCGTGTAGATGTTGGCGATGGACGTGCCGAACGGGATCTCCTTCGTCACCAGGGCCAGCGCCTCGCACAGGCCGAGGCCGTCGCCGAAGCTGGGACAGTAGATGCCGGAGAATCCTTCGGCTTCGATCCGCTGGGCCAGCTCCAGCGTCGCTTTCCGGCGGCCCGGAACGGCCGCGAGGCTCACAGCGGGCTTCTGCGTCATGGTCGGTTCGCTCCTCTCGCGCGCTCGTCAGGCAGGAGCGTACACGACCGCAGGAATACGGGGAACCGCTGGGGGCGACAGCGCCCTTGTGCGGGGAAAGCGCGCGGCCTACGCTGTGGGGCCACGACACGAGAGGATGCGAGAAGAACGATGTTCATCATCGTGACCGGCGCCGGGCGTTCGGGCACGAGCGCCGTCGCGCGGGTACTGCACGAATCGGGCGTCTCCATGGGGCGCCACCTGCGCCCGCCGGCTGACGCCAACCCCGTCGGCTATTACGAGGAGATGCCCGTCTGCGACCTCAACGAGGAGATCCTCTTCGCGGTCGGCATGGGCGAATGGCACCGCTGGGCTTCGCGGGCCGAGATTCTCGAGGCGGCGCGCCCGTTCGTTCCGCGCATGCGCGAGCTCATCGACGAAGCGTACCGCGAGCCCGACGGACCTCGCGGGTGGAAGGACCCCCGCTTTTCGTGGACCATCGAGGCGTGGCTCCCGCAGTTCCCGGAGAAACCGCGCCTCGTCGTCTGCCTGCGCAGCCCCGGCGAGGTCGTGGATTCGACGATGCGGGTGTACGGCCTCGCGTCTTCGGAAGCCCGCGAGGCCGCCGACGAAATCTGGCCGAACTACTATCGCCGGCTCCTGGAGCTCATCGACGACCTCGGTCTCGAGGCCTGCTGCGTCGAATACGAGCGCCTGCTCTCCGAGCCAGAGGCCACGGTCGCAGGCCTCTCGCACTTCGTCGGGCATCCGCTGGACCATCGATGGGTCGAGCCCCAGCTGCGGAGGTTTGCGGCGCCCGTCCCGGAGCGGTACCGCGACCTCTACGAACGCGTGCGGGGACTGAACCGGCGCTAACGCCGGCGCCAGACGGTCTCGGCGGGGGCATCCTCGAGCGCCACACCGAGCGCGGCGAGCCCGTCGCGAATGAAGTCGGCGATGTCGTACACACCGCGAGCCCGCAGGCGCGATCGCGCCTCGACCAGGAGGTCGACGTAAGGCCGTATGTCCGCAGCCTCGCCGGGCTCGAACGCGGCCACCCAGCGGCGCAGAGCCTCTCGCAGGGCGTCCTCGGCCTCGTCCGTCGCGATGCCGGCGGCTCCGGCGTCGGCGAGCGCCGCCGCGAGGTCGCCGACGATCTCGGCGGCGGCGAGGGGATCGGGGCGTTCGGGCCCGGCCGCGAACGCTCGGGCGCGCTCGATGGCCGTCCGCATCGCGCGTTCGATGGTCGTCTCATCGACGTTGAGCGGCTCTCCCGCTGAGACGGCCTCTGAGCGCAACGGCGCGCCGCGCAGCAGGTCGATCGAGAACGTCTCACCCGCGCCGAACGAGGCCTCTCCCGCGTCGTTCAGCACCGTGACTCTCCCCGCGCCTAACACCTCGCACACACCGCTCGCGAGATCGACGGAGCAAGCCGTGTACTCGTCGATGCCGAGCGCCGTCACGCCGGGATCGAGGGCGGCGCGCAGCTTCCGGAAGCGACGCTCGCCCATGAAGCAAAACCGCGTGTCGTATCCGGCGCCCTCGGCGTTGTTCCAGTGGGGCACGACGGCGAGGCGCAGGCCGTAGCGTCCCAGCAGATCGAGCCCCTCGACCCAGTGGGGGTCGGCGCCCGCCTTGAAGATCTCGTACACGGGCAGGGCGACCGCGCCCACCGCGATGGCCGCCGCGCTCGCGAACACGAGGTTCGCGCCCTCATCCAGCCGGCGGGCCATCACCTCGAACACGGGCGAGCCGCGCCACGCGCGCACGGCGTACGTCGGGCTACCGGGCCCCGCGAAGATGTAGTTCGCCCGCTCGAGCCGCCGCAGCCCTTCGCGCAGCGCGGCGGCCGGCGGATCGCCCGGCCCTCGATACGGGCACACGGAGCACGCCACCCCGAGACGTTCCCGAAGGTAGGCGACGGCCTTCCACCCGATGTCGTCGACGTTGGGTTCGAAGCCGGCGGGCGTATCGACGAAAACAGCCCGGACCGGCCGGGGCACGCGGGCCAACACCTTCCGGTGCACGCGGCTCATCGACGGCGCGAGCTCACCCGAGCCGATGAACGTGACGACGCCGGGACGCCGAAGCGACGGGGGCACCTCGCCCTCACTGCGGACCGACGGCCCGCTCACATGACGAATCAGCCGTGGTCGCCCTTCCAGCCGACCTCGACCCGGTCCGGCCACACAATGACGGGCACCGACACGGCGAGCGCGGTGGCTTCCTCGTACCATCGAGGGTCGGCGTTCACGTCGCGCTCCTCGAACGCCACGCCCGCCGCCGCCAGGTCCTCCTTCGCCCGCCGGCATGTGGGACACGACGCCAGCGTGTAGATGATGACCCGTTCGGACATCGCTCACTCCGTGTGAGCGATCCTAACACGGTTCCGCCCCCGCGATGTGATCGCCACTCCTCTTTTCTCTCGCGCCCGGTTCCTCCACAATGCGTCCACATCCGATAGCCGGCGGGGCTTCCCGCCGACATTTCGAGGAGCACCGCCATGCCAGAATTCGCCATCCGCACCCGCACCATCTACGGGGCCGGGTGCATCAAGGAGCTCGGCAAGCACGCGAAGGAACAGGGCGCCCGGCACGTCCTCATCGTCACCGACCCGGGCGTCAGGCGCGCGGGTATCGTGCAGCACGTCGAAGCGTCGCTTCGCGAGTTCGGCGTCGCGTTCACGGTCTTCGACGACGTGACGCCGAACCCCACCGACGGCCAGGTGGACCGCGGCGTCCAGGTCGCCCGCGAGGTGGGGGCGGATCTGCTGTGCGCCGTCGGGGGCGGAAGCGCTATCGACGCCGCCAAGGGGATCGCCGTCGTCCTCGCGAACGGCGGCGAGGCCAAACAGTGGCTGTTCAAACCCGGTCAGGGCGGCCTACCGCCAAAGCCCATCGGTCCATTCTTCGCCGTCCCCACGACGACGGGAACGGGGTCCGAAATCTCCGGGGCGGCGGTCATCACTGAGGAGGCGACGCACCACAAGCTGCTCGTGCTGAACTGCACGCCGCACATGGCGTTCCTCGACCCCGAGCTGGTCGCGGGCATGCCGCCGGCCATCACCGCCGCCACCGGGATGGACGCGCTTACGCATGCCATCGAGGCGTACGTGAACCCCGGCCGCACGCCCTTCACCAAGATGTTCGCGACGGACGCCATTCGGTCCATCGCGCGAAGCCTGCCGGAGGCGGTGAACGGCCCCGACCGGCGCCGCGCCATCGAGGAGATGCAGTTCGCGTCGAACATCGCAGGCCATTCCATGGCGGTCGGCCTGGGCAAGGTGCACGGCATGTCGCACTGCGTGAGCGGGCGCCGCGACGTCGCCCACGGCGTGGCCAACGCCATCCTGCTCACGGCGGTCATGGACTATCACCGCGAGCAGCTCGCCCCCAAGCTCCGCGAGATCGGGCATCTCATGGAGCTGAACACGTTCGGCATGTCCGTCGAGGACGCCGCCGACCACACCGTGAAGGCCATCGCGAAGCTGCGCGACGACGTCGGCATTCCGGCGAAGCTCAGCGACGTCGGCGTCCAGGAAGCAGATATCGAGACCCTCGTTCAGGACGCGCTGACGTCGCAGCTCGTCTTCATCCACCACCCGGTGCCATCGACACCGGAGATGCTGACGGCGATCTACAAAAGCGCCCTGTAGCGCGCCGACGTTTACGAATACGAGCGACGCCCCGAACCGATTCGGGGCGCCTCGTACTCGCGCTGACCCTCGCGAGGCCGCGTTACAGGCGATCCACGATCTGCCGGGCCGCGGCGAGCGAGAGGACATCGTTCGATCCGTCCTCGATCAGGGCTGCCCGGGCGTCGCGGAACAACTTCTCGACCAGGAACTCCTTGGCGAGACCGTAGCCGCCGTGAATCTGGATGGCGTCGCTGGCGACTTCGAACGCGACCTGCGTGCAATAGACCTTCGAGGCGATCGAAAGGTACGTCGCCGGCGGGAAAGTGCCGCTGTTGTACTTCATGGCGGCTCGCGAGAGCTGCCGGGCGGACTCGACCTTCACGTACATATCGAACAGCTTCTTCTGGACGAGCTGGTGCTCGGCGATAGGCTTCCCGCCCTGGATGCGGCTCCGGGCATAGTTGAGCGCCTCCTCGAAGGCGGCTCGGGCCACGCCGGTGAACGTCGCCCCCATGAACGCGTTCGCGCCCGCGAGCACGCTATCGATCACCATGGGATAGGCGTCCGGCCCGACGAGCATGTAGTCCTTGGGGATGCGGACATCGTCGAAGAAGATCTCGCCCTGGTTGAGGGCGCGCTGCCCTAGCTTGTTCAGAGGCTTGCCCTTAGTCACGCCCGGGAGGTTCAGGGGGATCAGCGCCACGCCGCCGCCGCTCATGCCCCGCTCGCGGTCGATGCCCAGGAACGTAAGCGCATGGGTAGCGATGGTGCCGTTCGACACCCACGCTGACTTCTGCCCGTTGATCACCCACTCATCGCCGTCCTGTCGCGCCGTGACGCCCCACCAGACCTTCGGGTCGCGGTAGAACTCGGTCCCGACGATGAGCGTGTCGGAGCCGTGCCCGGGCTCTGTGATGGCCCAGCAGCCGATGTACTTGGCCTCCCGATCTTCGATGAACGGCTTGACCACCTCCTCCATGAGACGGGGGCTGTTCGCCGCCTGAGCCGCCGCAAACGAGAACGGGAACGACGTCACGCCGAGCGCAATCGCGAAGTCGGCGCTGCCCCAGCCCATCTCCTCCGCGACGATGTGGTTCCCAAGAGGCCCCAGTCCGACGCCGCCGAGACTCGGCGGCAACGCCCTCGTGTGGTAGCCCTGTTCGTACGCCTGCCGGAACACGTCCCACAGAATCGAATCCCGCGCGATGACGGCCTCCGGGTCCAGCTTGTCGAGCTCGACGCTCGCCGGCCGCAGCACCTCTGCGGCGAAGCGGTGCACCTGCTCCTTGAGCTGCTGGAGCTCGGGGCTCAGCTCCTTGTCGAGTTCCACGTACAACGCCATGCCACCCACAGTTCCTTCCTAGCCGGCCGCTCTCTCCCGTGCCGGTCAGCACAGATCGTGTGAAGCGGTTTCCCCTTGTGGATAGGGCCGAATGCACCATAAGGGACGGACGCCCGACACGGCGCCAGCCCCTCGTTCGCCGAAGCCTCAGTACAGGCTCTCCCGGTGCACGCCCTCGCAGGTCACGTAGAACGACGCGAGAGGGATCCCGAACAGCGTATGCACGGCCACCTTCGCCATGAGGGGCCGGTCGGGGTCGATGCCCGCCTGTGTGCAGGACATGCGGCAGGCGGCCGCGGTGCAGGTGAAGTCGTAGTTCACCCAGGCGACGCGGGCCTTCGTGGCGAGCGCGCGCTCGACGCGGTTCTGGGACGCCTCGGCCTGCGCGAGGGCGTAGCGGCCGAAGCTGAGGTTATCGCCTTGCAGCGCGCTCAGCCCGTCGTCGATCTGCCGTTGCGGAATCCACCTTCCGACGTAGACCGCCGCGACGACGCCGCCGATGAGGGTGACGAGCAGGAGGAGCCGGACCAGCATGGGGCCACCTCGAACCGTGGACTGTGCGTGAGCTTCCGCATTGAAGGTCGGCACGCGGTCCCATCGTCCGAAGGCTGTATCGAAGGTGACACCGGTTGTGACCCTCGGCTCTGCCGAAAGAAAGGCGCCACTCTGTACCCTTCACCCGAAATCTGCCGTAGACTGTAAATGCCGGCGACGCCACCACACGGTGGCCGCAGCGCCAGGGAGGGGCCGATGCCCACCAGCCAGACGCTCCGCGAGAACACCATCCTCGCCCTCGGACTGACGAGGCCCCTGTGTGTGAGCCCCGAGACCAGCCTGCGCGAGACGCTCGACCTCGTCCGCAAGGCCGGTGTGGGCGCGCTGGTGGTGGTCGAGAATGATCGTGTGGTCGGCATCCTCACCGAGCGGGACGTGCTCATGAAGGTCGTGGCGCGCGATGTCTCCTACGACCGGCCCGTCAAGGACTTCATGACGCCGAACCCGCGGACGCTCACGCCGGATCGCCCCGTGACCGAGGCGGTCGCCATCCTGAACCGCGAGCCGTATCGGCACCTGCCCATCGTGGACGCGCAGGGCCGGCCGGTGGGGTTGGTCCGCATGCGGGACATCATCGAATACTTCGCGGAGGCCTTCCCCGACGAGGTCCTGAACTTGCCGCCACGGCCGCACCAGACCATGGAGACGCCGGAGGGAGCGTAGCAGCTATGGGGTCCGCACAACCGGCCAGAAGAGTGGAAGTCAAGGAGCTCGAACAGGTAACGATTCGATTCGCAGGTGACTCAGGCGACGGAATGCAACTGGCCGGGAGCCAGTTCACCAACACCTCCGCCATCGTCGGCAACGACGTCGCCACCCTCCCCGACTTCCCGGCTGAGATTCGCGCTCCGGCAGGCTCGCTTCCCGGCGTTAGCGGCTTCCAGATTCATTTCGCAGGCCACGACATCTACACGCCCGGCGACCAGCCCGACGTGTTGGTCGCGATGAACCCCGCGGCGCTCAAGACCAACCTGCGCGACCTGCCGCGGGGCGGGCTCATCATCGTCAACGTCGACGAATTCAACGAAACCAACCTGAAGAAGGCGGGGTATGAGACGAACCCGCTGGAGGACCGGAGCCTCTCGGGCTACCAGGTCGTCAAGGTGCCCATCACCACACTGAACGCCGAGGCGCTCAAGGACAGCGGCCTGTCGGCCCAGCAGATTGACCGGTGCAAGAACTTCTTCGCGCTCGGGCTGATGTACTGGCTGTACGACCGGCCGCTCGAGCCCACCATGCGGTGGATCGACGAGAAGTTCGCCAAGAACCCGCAGGTCGCTGAAGCCAACAAGCGGACGCTCAGGGCCGGATACCACTTCGGGGAAACGGCGGAGCTGTTCACCGTGCACTACCGGGTGCCGCCCGCCCACCTGCCGCCCGGCCGCTACCGCAACATCACCGGGAACGAGGCCACGGCGCTCGGGTTCCTGACGGCGTCGAAGCTGGCCGACCGCCCGCTCTTCTACGGAAGCTATCCCATCACACCGGCGAGCGACATCCTGCACGAGCTCGCGCGGTTCAAGAACTTCGGCGTGCGCACGTTCCAGGCGGAGGACGAGATCGCCGCCATCGGGGCGGCCATCGGCGCTGCGTACGGAGGCGCCATCGGCCTCACGGGCACCAGTGGCCCCGGCTTCGCCCTCAAGAGCGAGGCCCTCAACCTCGCGGTCATGACCGAGCTCCCGCTGGTAGTCATCGATGTCCAGCGGGCCGGGCCGAGCACCGGCATGCCCACGAAGACCGAGCAGGCCGACCTGCTCCAGGCCATCTTCGGACGAAATGGCGAGAGCCCGGTCCCGGTGGTGGCGCCGGCCACGCCCGCCGACTGCTTCACCATGGCCATCGAGGCGGTGCGGATCGCCATCAAGTACATGACGCCGGTGGTCTTCCTGTCGGACGCCTACCTGGGGAACAGCTCCGAGCCCTGGCGTATCCCGTCGCTCGAAGACCTCCCGCGCATCGAGGTTCGGTTCGCCACCGACCCGAAGACGTTCGCGCCGTACGCCCGCGACCCGGAGACCCTCGCGCGGCCGTGGGCGATCCCGGGGACGCCCGGCCTCGAACACCGCATCGGCGGGCTCGAGAAGTCGGACATCACCGGGAACGTCAGCTATGACCCGGACAACCACCACCGGATGGTGACACTCCGTGCGGAGCGCATCGCCCGTATCGCGAACGACATCCCTGACGTCGAGGTTTTCGGCGAGCCCGAGGGTGACCTGCTGGTCCTGGGTTGGGGCAGCACCTACGGCTTCATCCGGTCTGCGGTGCAGCGGGCCCAGGCCGAGGGGCTGGCCGTCTCGCACGCCCACCTGCGATACCTGAACCCGTTCCCGGCGAACCTGGGTGACGTGCTCGCTGGCTTCCGCAAGGTGCTCATCCCGGAGCTGAACCTCGGACAGCTCCGGCTGCTGATCCGCGGCCGCTACCTGGTCGACGCGGTGGGCCTGAACAAGGTCGCCGGGCAACCGTTCCGGGTCGCCGAAATCCTCGAGAAGATCTACGAGCTCGCTCCGGCGAGGAAGAAGGCGAAGGTCCATGTCTGAGCGAACGGCTGTCCCCGTCCTGACCCGAAAGGATTTCGTCTCCGACCAGGAGGTGCGCTGGTGCCCCGGATGCGGCGACTACGCCATCCTGGCACAGATCCAGCGGCTCATGCCGGAGCTCGGCATCCCGCGGGAGAACATCGTCTTCATTTCCGGCATCGGGTGCTCGAGCCGCCTGCCGTACTACATGGAGACGTACGGGTTCCACACCATCCACGGCCGGGCGCCCACCATCGCGACGGGGCTCAAAGCGTCGCGGCCGGACCTGCACGTGTGGGTCATCACGGGCGACGGTGACGCTCTGAGCATCGGTGGGAACCACATCCTGCACATCGTGCGGCGAAACGTGGACGTCACCATCGTCCTGTTCAACAACCGCATCTACGGCCTCACGAAGGGGCAGTACTCCCCCACCTCGGAACTGGGCAAGCGGACCAAGTCGTCCCCCTTCGGCACCATCGACCTGCCGCTGGAGCCGCTCGCGGTGGCGCTGGGCGCGGGGGCGACGTTCGTCGCGCGCTCCATCGATCGCGACGTGCACCACCTGCTCTACACGCTGGACCGCGCGGCCCGGCACAAGGGGACGTCGTTCGTGGAGGTCTACCAGAACTGCAACATCTTCAACGACGGCGCCTTCGCGGCCTTCGCAGAGAAGGAGGTCCGGCCCGACTGGACGCTCCCGCTGGAGCACGGCCAGCCCATGATCTTCGGGCGCGAACGCAACAAGGGGATCCGCCTGAACGGCCTGCGCCCGGAGATCGTCGAAATCGGGAAGGACGGCGTGACGGAAGCGGACATCCTGGTGCACAACGAACGCGATCCCGACCCGACGCTGGCCAACATCCTGGTCCGCATGCGCTATCCCGAGTTCCCCGTGCCCATCGGGGTCTTCCGGGCCGTGGAGCGCCCGACCTACGAAGACCTCATGCAACAGCAGATCGACCAGGCCACGAAGGCCCTCGGGCCGGGCGATCTGGAGGCGATCTTCGCCGAGGGCGACACCTGGGTGGTGAAGGAAGACCGGAATGGATCGGGCTGATCTCGTCGCCTGTCCCGACTGCGGGTTCGAGAACGTCCGCGGAGCCGACACCTGCGAGAACTGCGGTCAGGCGCTGACGACGCTCGATGTCCCGCGGCCGGAGGACGAGGTCATCGAGCGCCTCATCAACGAGCGGCTCGGGGAGATCGGCGTGCCGCCTCCGCCCATCGTCGCGCCCAGCGACCCCATCGGGTACGCCATCCACATGATGCAGGACCGCGACACCGGCGCGGTCGTGGTGTGTGAAGGCGACCGCATCGTCGGCATCCTCACCGAGCGCGACATCCTCATGAAGGCGTCCGACGAGCGCACCGACCTCAACGCCGTGAAGGTCGCCGACATCATGACGCCCGACCCTGTCGTGCTCCGCGAGGACGACTCGCTCGCCGTGGCGCTCCACAAGATGGCCATCGGCGGCTTCCGGCACATCCCGCTGGTGAAGGACGGCGGCCGGCCCACGGGCATCGTTTCCGCCCGGCAGGTGTTCCGCCACGTGAGCCGCGTATTCGACTGAAGCTGACAGCGAGCTCAGATACCACAGCGGGCCGCCCCTGTTCGGGCGGCCTTCGCATGAGCGGCTCGCGCTAGTTCAGGTTGCGCGGCACGTCCGCCAGGCGCAGCGACAGCACGCGTGAGACTGAGTCGTCGGCCATGGAGACGCCGTAGATCGTGTCGGCGATCTCGATGGTCCGGCGGTTGTGGGTGATGATGATGAACTGCGTCTTCTCAGCGAGCCGCCGAAGCTCCGTCGCGAACCGACCGACGTTCGACTCGTCCAGCGCCGCGTCCACCTCGTCGAGGACGCAGATGGGCGAGGGATGCGCTGTGAGCAATGCGAACAGCAGCGCCACAGCCGTCAGCGACCGCTCACCGCCCGACATCAGCGCGAGGCTCGTGATCTTCTTGCCCGGAGGCTGCGCTTCGATCTCGACGCCCGGCAAGTCGTCACCGCTCGCCGCCGCGAGCGTCAGCCGCGCGTGCCCGCCGCCGAAGAACGTGGCGAAGAACCGCTCGAACTCCCGGTTGACCTGCTTGAACGTGCTTCGGAAGCGTTCGCGGATCACCGTCTCCAGCTCCTTGATGGCCTGCCGGAGCTGGCTCTCGGCTTCGGTGAGGTCGGCGACCTGCGACGTCAGGAAGTCGTAGCGCTCCTTGCTCTCCGCGTAGTCGGCCTCCGCCTGCTCGTTGACGGGGCCGAGAGCGCGAATCTGCGCGCGCAGGTCGGCGATGCGCTCGCGAATCTGGGCGGCGTCCACCTGCGCGCCGCCGCGGATGGGCGGCAGGCCCTGGGGCTGCGTCTCCGGGGCCTGGTCTCGCATCCACGCGGGCACGCCATCGTCTCCGTCGCGCTCCTCTTGCCTGACCGCGGGCGCGGCCCGGCGAACGTCACCGTCGTCAGTGGCGACGAAGCCCTCGGCTTCCAGGCTGGCCCGGACGGTCTCCAGCTCTTCCAGCCTGACGCGCACGTCGTTCTCCGCGTCGAGAAGCGCCCGTTCGGCCGTCAGCACGGCCGCTTGCGCCTGCGCCAGCTCTTGCCCGAGCGACCGCTCCCGCGAGTCGAGCTGCGCCAGCTCCTGCCGGGCGGGATCCAGCTCTTGTCGCAGCCCTTCCCAGTCGGCCGCGCGGTCGCTGCGAGCCCGCTGGTCCGCCGCGAGCCGCCGCTCGATGGCTTCGAGCTCCTGAGCGATGCGGGCGAGCTGCTGCTCCTTCTGGTCCCGCTGCGCCTCCAGGCGCCGGCGCGCCGACGCCAGCGTCGCATGCATCTGCCGCAACGACCGCAACTCCGCGTCGATGCGGGCGACCTCGCCCGCCGCCTCGGCGACCAGCCTGTCGAGCGGCTCGCGGTCGCGTTCGACCTCCGCCAGACGGGCCCGCGTTTCCTCGAGCGCGGCCGCGGCCGCATCCGCCGCAAGCTCGCGCTCCTGCCGCTCCCGCTCGAGCGACGCCTGTCGCTCCGCGACCTCGGCCCGCTCCGCGAGCAGACGCGCGATCTCGCTCTGCGCCAGCCGCAGCCTGCCCCGATACTCGGGGAGGCGCGATCGGCACTCGGCGAGCGACGCCTCGGCGTCCACCTGCTGCCGGTGCAGCGTCTCCAGATGGCGCACGCGATTTACCAGCGTCGCTTCCAGCTCCTGAAGGGCGCGCTGGGCCTCCCGCAGCGCCGCCTCTCGCTCGAGAAGCTGCGGCCGTAGCCGCGCCAGCTCGCGGGGGATGTCGTCGAGCTCGCGCTGCCGCTGCAGCGTCTCCGTCACGACACGCGAACTCCCGGCGCTCAGCGCGCCGTTGGGGCGAATCAGCACGCCGTCGAGAGTGACGGCGCTCACGCCGAGCCCCCGCCGTAGCACGGAGTGCGCAGCCGCCAGGCTCTCCACGACGACGGTGCGGCCGAGCAGCGTGTCGACGAGCGCCCGATAGGGGGCGTCGCAGCGCACGAACTGCGCGGCGACACCGAGAATCCCCCGCTCGCGAGGAATGTGCATCGCAGGCGCCGCCTTGAACGAGTCCATGGCGATGACCGTGGCGCGGCCGTTGTCGCCGCTCAGAAGCAGCTCGATGGCGGCGAGCGCGTCCGCGTTCCGCTCGACGACGACGGCGTAGAGGTAGTCGGCCAACGCCGCCTCGATGGCCCGCTCGAAGCCGGCCCGAACCTTCACGAGCTGGCCCACGAGGCCGACCATGTTCTCGATGATCCGCTCTTCGGGAAATCCCTCCTGGCGGTAAAGCCCGCCCGCGGCCAGGAGCATCCGGATGCCCATGTCTGGCGCGGGAGGCTTCACTTCGATCCGTCCGAGCACATCGAGCCGCACCTCCAGCGACTCCACCCACGAGCGCAGCCGGCGGACCTCGCCCTCCAGCGCCTCGACCTGGGAGCGTGCCTCCTGCGCCCGCCGTTCTAGCGTCTCCCGGTCGAGGACGCCTGACCGGATCGCGTCGCTCAGGGGCAGCGCCTCGTTGCGCAGCCGCTGATACTCGCGCGCCCAGTCCGCGAGCCGCGCGAGGAGCGTCTGCCGTTCGGCCCGGCGCTCGTCCAATGCGCGGTCGATGCGATCCGACTCGGCGGCGAGCGCGTCCAGTCTCGCGCGCGCCTCCGACGCCGCCGTCCGCTCGCGCGCGACCTGGCGTTCGAGCTCCGCCTCGCGACGCCGCAGCGCCGAACGCTCCTCCTCGAGCGCGGCCAGCGCCTTCCGTTCCTCCTCCAGTCGCTCGATCGCCGCCGCGAGGGCCGCCGCAAGCTCGGCCTCCCGGCGCGCGTCCTCGGGCGTGGCCGTCGAGGCGAGCTCGGCGGTGATCTGCTCCAGGTCGGACGAAAGCTCATGACGGCGGGACAGCAGCAAGCGGCGGCGTTCCTCGTCGAGGGCGATGCGCCGCTCGAGCTCCCGGAGTTCCTGCTCGACGCTGTGAAACGCCCGCTCCCGCCGCTGGATATCGGCGCGGAGGCGCTCGATGGCCTGTCGAAGCGCCTGCAGCCCCTCCTCGAAGCGCTCGACGCGGAGGCGCGCCTCGTCGAACTCGCGCCGGCGCTCGTCGCGGGCGCGCCGGGCGTCCTCCACAGCCTGGGTCGCCTCTTGCCAGAGGTGCGCGTACCAGACGTGCAGGAGTTGGGCGAGCTCCGCGCTGAGACGCGCATGGAGCGCCGCTCGCGAGGCCTGTTTCTCGAGCTGCGTGAGGCGCGGCCGGATCTCCGCGACGAGCAGTTGGACCCGCTCCAGGTTGTCGCGGGTCGCGGCGAGCCGGTCGCGCGCTTCGTCGAGCTTCGCGCGGTACAGCCGCACATCCGCGGCCTCTTCGATGAGCGTCCGCCGCTCATCGGAGCGGAGGCTCAGCACCTGCTCGACGAGACCCTGACCCATGAACGCGTAGCTGTTCTGCCCTACCTGCGCCCGGAGGAACAGGTCCTGCACGTCCCGGTAGCGCACGCGAGAGCGGTTGATGTAGTACTCGTTCTCGCCGCTGCGGAACGCGCGCCGCGTGACCACGACCTCCGAGAAGTCGACAGGAAGCCAGCCGTCGGTGTTATCGAAGGTCATGCTGACCTCGGCCAGCCCGGCGGGACCTCGCTTCGCGGAGCCGGTGAAGATGATGTCCTCCGTTCGGGACACGCGGAGGTTGCGCCGGGCGGGCTCGCCCAGCACCCAGCGAATCGCTTCCGAGACGTTGGACTTCCCGACGCCGTTCGGGCCCACGATGGCGGTGACGCCCGGCCCGAACTCGAAGGAGGTTTTGTTGGCGAAGCTCTTGAAGCCCTGCAGCTCCAGCCGCTTCAGATACATCCGCTACTCACTCTTCTGTCCTGCTCCCGCTTCCTTTCGTTCCAGCGCTTCCAGGGCGATCCTCGCCGCCGCCTTCTCGGCCTGCTGCTTGCTTCGGCCCTCGCCCGATCCCAACACCTCGCCCCCCACGCTCACCTCGACGGTGAACCGCCGGGCGTGGTCCGGCCCTTCGATGCGCACCGTGCGATACGTCGGCGTGATCTGCCAGTGGGACTGCACGTACTCCTGGAGCTGCGACTTCGGGTCCGCGGGCACTCGGCGCTCCCGAACGGATGCCAGTTCGGGCCCCAGCGCCTCGAACACGAACCGCTCGACAGCTTCGAGCCCCTGGTCGAGGTACACCGCACCCACGAGCGCCTCGAACGCGTGCGCGAGGTTCGTCGGCCGCTCCCTGCCGCCGGCGGCCTCCTCCCCCCGCCCCAGGCGCAGGTAGTCGCCCAGCCGCAGCCGGGCAGCCGCTCGCGCGAGGGTGTCCCGCCGGACCAGGTGGGCGCGCAACTCGGTGAGCCGGCCCTCGTCCACGTCGGGGTACTCCTGATAGAGGAGCTTCCCGATCACGAGGCCGAGCGCTGCGTCACCCAGAAACTCCAGCCGCTCGTTGGACCCAACGTCCAGCCCCGGGTTTTCGTTGACGTAGCTCGTGTGGACGAGCGCCTGACGCAACAGCGCACGGTTCCTGAACCGTATCCCGATCGCCCGCTCCAACTCGCTCAGCTCGTCCGGCAATTTGGCACCCTGATCTCTGCGCCGGGCGGCGATCGGGCGGGCGCCGGGCCGCCACAGCGCGGTTCGGCAGCGGAGCGCCGCATCAGGGAGACGCCTCGTCGATCCCGCGACCGGGAGCCGAGCTTCGGGGACTCGCCAACGGGCAGGGGGCATGGGCTCCTTCCCGCGCGGCGCTGGGCGTCCGTCTCGGCGCGATGATAGGCGCGCCTTCCACGCAAGTCAAGGCGACGCCGCACCTATAATGCGTCCGATGTCCGCTGCCACCACCCTCCGCGACCGCCTCTTCGCGGTACTCCCGCCCGACCAGCGCGCGCTGACCGAAACAGCCGTGGAGACATGCGCCTCCCGGAGGTACCCGCTCTTCGCCGTGGGCGGGGCCATCCGGGACCTCCTGCTCGGCCGGGCCTTTTCCGACCTCGACCTGGTCGTCGAAGGCCCGGCCATCGAAGTGGCCGCCGCCGTCGCGGCCGCCTGCGGCGCCCGGCTCGTTACCCATCCTCGCTTCGGGACGGCGTCGCTCCAGGCGGTGGCGGGCCGCGTGGACGTGGTGACCGCCCGCCGCGAACGCTATCCGCATCCGGGCGCTCTGCCCGTCGTCGAGCCTGCCGGCATCGCCGACGACCTCGGCCGACGGGATTTCACCATCCACGCTATGGCCGTCAGGCTGTGGCCGCAGCCGGAGGAGTTCCTCGACCCGTTCGGCGGACGCGCGGATCTCGAAGCGCGCCTCGTTCGCGTCCTGCACGACGCCTCGTTCCGGGACGACGCCACGCGGGCGCTGCGAGCGTTCCGATACGCGGCGCGGCTGGACTTCGCCATCGAGCCGCACACCCTCGACCTCGTGCGCCGGGACGCCGCGTACCTGAGGCGGGTTTCGCCGGCCCGGTTGCGGCGAGAATTCGTACTCATCTTCGAAGACGAGCGCCCGGAGCGCGCGCTGGCCGGAGCGGCCGAGGCGGGACTGCTGTCGGCGCTACGCTGCGGCCTTTCGTGGCCGCGTGACGTTCCGGACGGCGCGTTCGCGCAGGCTCGGAAGTGGAACGTGGCCCTGGACGGGTTCGGCTTCTGCCTCCTGCTCGCGTCGGCCCACCCGTCGCTCGTGGAGCGGACGGTGCGCCGACTGGCGTTGGCTCCTCGTATTGCGTGCGCGGCGCGGTCGCTCGCGGAGATCGTAGAGGCGCCCCTCCTGCGGCGCGCGTCCGTCGCACCGAGCGCCGTCGTCACGATGCTCGACGGGGCGCCGCCGGAGGCGATCGCGGCCGCGGCGTTCGTCGCCCGTGACGAAATTGCGCGGCGAAGGTGCGTTCGCTACCTTGACGACTGGCGGCACATCCGGCCTGAGCTCGATGGCGATGCCCTGTCCGCCCTGGGCTTCCGCGGCCCCGAGATCGGAGAGACTCTGCGGGCCCTGCGCAACGCTCGCCTCGACGGCGTCGTCGCGTCGCGCGCTGACGAAGAGCGCTTCGTCCGGCAGCGTCTGACCGAACGCGCGGGCCCCGCCACCGGAGCATGACCGTGGAATCCACGTTCTGCGTCGTCTGCGGCGAGCCCGTCGACGAGACGAACTCGTCGATCTGCAACGGTTGCGGCGGGCGCTATCACCTCAACCAGCGGAACGACCGTCCGGGCAAAGACTGCGGCGACGTGTGGATCAACGAGCAGTACCTGGCCCTCGAGTTTGGATGCGCCAACTGTCTCGCCGCTGCGAGACGTGGCTCGCCGGCCGACCCGCCGCCCCGCCGGCTCCGCGCGAGACGACCCCGGGCCGTCCGGCGGCGCTACCGGAAGTGGGAATCGTGAACGCAGCGTCCCGGTGTCAGGTTTGCGGCGAGCCGGCTGACCGACGAGATTTGCTTCCGTGCAGCGTATGCGGGCGGAGCTTTCACTTTCCACGCCAGGGACGCCCGGGACGCGATTGCGGCGTGGTGATCCCGAATCCGTATTCGGATCAAGGGTGCTGAGGGCTGTGGTACGTGTGCGCCGGGTGCGCACCCGACGTTCTCGGAGAACGACGGAGCGCCGATGAGCCAGCGAAGAGGTCGTGAAGCCGTCCGCGCGCGCCCGGCCCAGGGCCGGCCGCCGCCCCCGTCCGTGCGAGAGCGCGCGGCTCGGACATCGTCCGAACTACCGCCCGCGTGGAACTGGTGGTCTGCGCCCACCGCGTTCGCGTTCGCCGCGGGCATGGTGGTCATGTACTTCGCCCTGGCGGTCCTCGCCGGCGCCGCGGCGTTCGTGGTCTACGTCGTCGCGCTGTTCTTCTTCTTCCTGTTCGGCACGCATATCGCCGTCCGGCTGTTCCTGGGCCGCCGGCGTTAGACGACGTCTCGCGCCATCCAGCCGACATCAGGATGCTCGCACGGAGGCCATGCCGACGCCAGGAGGGGCCGGTAGCCGAGGCGCAGCCAGAAATACACGGACAGCCCGTGCCGCGCCGACACCGCTGCGAACACGCGTCGCGCTCCGGCGGCCGCGAGGCGGCGCTCCGCCTCCAGGGCCGCCCGGTGTCCCAGCCCGCGCCGGCAAAGGTCGGGACGCAGCGCCACGAAGACGATGCGCGCTTCGCCGCCCTCGGGGTCGCGAGCGACGACGAGGCCGGCGGCGGTGTCGTCGCCGCTGACGTCGATGCGCCAGACGCGATACCCGTTCCCTGCCACCAGCGCGCGCACGGCCTCCGCCGAGCTGAGAGGGCGATATCCCACGGCCGCCGCCACGCCGGGCGTCCACGCTGCGAGCGCGTCCGCCGACGGCGCGTCCAGCGGCCCGAGCGTCACGACTGCGCGAGCCATGAGCGCGTCGCGCCCGCCAGCTCCCGGACCGAGACCTCTCGCACCCGGCACGCCGGCAGCGAATTGAGGAATGTCGCGCCGTACCGCTTGCCGAGCGCCCGCTGGTCCAGCACCACCATCACGCCCCGGTCGGTCTTGCGGCGGATGAGGCGCCCGAACCCTTGCTTGAACCGCAACACCGCCTGCGGCACCGCGTACTCGTTGAACGGATCGTCGTACTGCGTGGACCGAGCCTGAAAAATCGGGTCGGTGGGCACGGAGAAGGGCAAGCGCGCGATGACGAGCAGCGACAGCGCCTCCCCGACCACATCGACGCCCTCCCAGAAACTGGAGGTGCCGAGCACCACGGTTCGAGGGTGGTCGCGAAGCTGTTCGATGAGTTGCCCCGGCGACCCGTCGATGCCATGAGCCAACACGAGAATGCCGTCCTCCTCCAGCGGACCGCGGATGGCCCCGTACGTGGCCCGAAGCGCCGCGTAGGAGGTGAACAGCGCCAACGCACGCCCCTCGCTGGCGCGGCAGAGGTCGATGAGCGCCTCTTCGACGGCCCGCTGGTACCCGTGGTCGCCCGGCTGCGGAAGGTCGCGCGGCACCAGCACCAGCGTCGAGCGCTCGTAGTCGAACGGCGAGCCCAGGAGCAGCTCCCAAGGGCTTTCGAGCCCGAGACGATCGTTGAGGTACTGGAAGTGGCCGTCGGAGCTGAGGGTCGCGCTGGTGAGCACCACGCTCTCCTTCGCGTCGAACAACCGCTCTCGAAGGATGTCCGACACCCGCATGGGCGCGCTCGCGACGCTTACGGCGCCCGTGCGTCGCGACACCGAGAGCCAGCACACAAGATCGTGATTCTCCCGCAGGATGATGTCATCGACGCCTTTTCTGAGCGCTTGCACCTCCATCAGCGCCTCGCTCGCCTGCGTGAGAAGGGCGTCCACTGTCACCGCATCCGCCTCGCCGCTCGCCTTCATGTCCTCGAGCGCCAGCGCGAGCCGCTCAAGATGAGCGACGACGTCGCCCAGGGCGGCGCTCGCGTCCTCCCACATCGCCTCGAGGTCCGCCCACGCGGGCTGCACTCTGATGGCCCTCGTGATGAGCAACGTCTCGTCGTAATCGCTTTCGCCCGCGATGTGCTCGCGCATGAACGGCGGCAGTGCGGCGAAGAATCTCGCCAGCCGTTCCCGCGCCCGGCCCGTCGCGTCAGCCAGCGGGCCGAGCGCGGCCGACAGTCCGGCCCCGAAGAGCGGGCCCCGGGTCAGCGCCCGGCACGCCCCCACGAGCCCGCCGTCGCGGTCGCGGCCGACGCGCACATGGACGTCGTCGAGGAGGTCGAGCAGCCGCTGTTCCGACGCCTCGAACCCGAACTGGCGCGTCGCCTCCGACTCCAGATGATGCGCTTCGTCGATGATGACGTGGTTGTACGGCGGGATCAGCGCGCCGTCCGTGCGAAGGTCCGACAACAGGAGCGCGTGGTTAACGACGACGAGATGGGCGGCTTCGGCCCGCTTCCGCGCGCGCACGAGAAAGCATGACCCATCCCGGACGAAGGGACAGTTCGAGGGCGAGCACGACGCCTCCTGCGCGCTGAGCCGGTTCCAGACCTGGTCCTCGCCCTGCGTCAGCGCCAGCTCGGCGACGTCGCCCGTCTCCGTCTTGGGGAGCCAGAACGCGATCTTGACCAGGACCCGCGCCTCGTCGGCGCTGAGCGGCTGCTGGCGCGTCGGCGCGCTCGCCGCTGTCCAACGGAGCAGACACAGATAGTTGCGCCGGCCCTTGAGCTGCGTCGCGCGAAGCCCGCGGGCGCCAGCGTCCTCGAGGAGTCGCCGCACCAGCGGGATGTCGTTCGAGATGAGCTGCTCCTGGAGATTGATGGTGTTCGTCGAGATCACCACCCGCGCGCCGTTTCGCACCGCGTGCAACGCCGCGGGCGCCAGATACGCGAGGGATTTGCCGACCCCGGTGCCCGCCTCCACCACCAGCCGCTCGCCGTCCGTGAGCGCCCGGCGGACGGCTTCGGCCATGGCGAGCTGCTCCTCGCGGCGCTCGAACCCCTCCATGACCCGGGCAGCGCGCGTCTCGAGGAGCTCGCGGACCTCCTGGGCGGTGACCGGCCTGGGATTCGGCTTCGGCTCCAGCTCCGCACCGGCCGGCTTCGGAGGCGCGACGCTCGTCGCCGCGAGACGAGGGGCCGCCGACGGCCGGCCGTTCCCGTTGTCCCTGAGTTCGTGAAAGAGGACGCGCAGGCCCCAGTCCGACGACGCGCTGAGCCGCGCCGCCTCGGCTACAAGCTCCGGCTCGACCTCCAGCAGGCGTTCTCGTAGCAGGAGAAACGCCTGCTGGGCCGCCTTCGCGTCCTCGAGCGCCCGGTGCTGTACCGGGAAGTCGATGAGCAGCTCTTCGACGATCGTCCGCAGATTGTGCCGCCGCAGGTGAGGCAGGAGCAGCGCCGCCAGGTCCCGCGTGTCGTACGCGGGGCCCCGCACGATGACACCCCGGCGCGCGAGAAAGTCCAGGTCGAACCGCACGTTCTGCCCGACGACCGGGTCTCCCCCGATGAACGCCTCGATCTCTCGGGCGACGGCGCCGAACGAAGGCGCCCGCTCCAGATCGGCCGGCCGGATGCCGGTGAGCCGCTGAATGCGGGCGCTCAGGGGACGGCGCGGGTTCACGAACGTCTGATACGTGTCCAGCACGCCCTCTTCGGTGAAGCGCACAGCGCCGACCTCGATGATCTCGTCATGCTCGGGGTCCAGCCCCGTCGTTTCGAGGTCGAGCGCTACGTACACGGGCATGGGGGACGCCGTCTCTCCTTACTGCATGCGCCGTCGTTCGATTGGATTCTATCAGCGGACGCGGCAAGACCCGTCGCTTCTTCTGTCGAGCGCAACTACGTGTTGGGAACGGTCACGCCTTCGAAGCTGTGCTCGGTGAATGGCCGCAAGCGTCCTTCCAGCAGCCCCAGGTGCGGCACGCATCTCCCGGCATGCAACTCCTCGAGAAGCTCCCGCTCGCTCCGGATCTCCTTCTCGAATACGAGGGCATAGATGCCGATGCCCTGGTGCGAATGCGCATCGCTTCCCGCCGTCATCGTCTTCCCCAGGTACTGGGCCACCTTCAGGGCGAACAGGTTCTCGCGAGGGGTATTCGCGCCGTTCAGCACCTCGATACCGTCGACGAGCTTGAACACCGCCATCCGCTCGGCGGCCTCCTCGACCGTCATGGTGAACGGCTCCTTGCCCTGCCGCCGGAAATACACGGGGTCGAAGAAGTGCCGGAAGGGATGCGCCACCGCCATGAACCCGCCGACTTCGTCGAGCGCCCGGCGCAACTCGCGCGCCTGATGAATGCCGGCGCGATACGCCGGAAGCCCCACCACGATCATGTGCCCGAGGTCGGTGGACACCTCCATCCCGTTGTTGATGAACAGCTGCGGGTGGCGTTCACGAAAAGCGTCGAGGCTGTGGCGGTCCCAGAGCCGGTCGTGCTCGGTGATGTTGACGGCAGTGAGACCGCGCCGTTGGGCCTCCTGCGCCAGGACCTCGGGATCCAGATTGCTGTCCGAAGCGCCCCTGGTCGTGTGAAGGTGCATGTCGATGATGGTGGGCATCGGGAGGCAGTATAGCGTTCCGCCCCTCTCTCGCCATGGAGCCGTCTCAGGCCAGCTCCGCCACCCACGGCACGAGCCAGCCGAACAGCCCCGCGCCGACCGCCGCTCCTGCGAGCGCGGCCGCGCGCCACCTCGGACCCAACAGCGCGACCGGCAGCGCCGCCGCCACCGCCAGGCCGAGGACCAGCGCCGTGTACGTGACGTTGGGGCTCCCGAGCCCGCCCTCCGGCCGGCGGTCTTCGATGCCTCGCAACGCCAGGCCGAGCACGATGCCGAGCGCCGTGAGGAGATACAGCCCGAAGAAGTGCACCACCATGGTCAGCGCCAGCGGGTTTGTGCGCTCGGGCACTGCCCGGCGAATCGCGGCGTTCGTCCGCGCGGCGCGCAAGAGCCACAGCGCCGCCAGGGGCGACAGCGCCACCGCGAGCCCGTAGCCGACGACCAGGCCGGCGAATACCTCTCGCATGTCAGTCCGCCTCGATGGCGGTCGCAGCGGCGGCGCCCAGCGTGCTCGCCATCGCCCAGCGCCAGCCCTCGCGCTCCAGGATCCAGTGCGCTCGCTCGGCATCGGCGCCGTCGACCGGCACGAAAATCGATGGTCCCGCTCCACACAAATGAGCCCGGAGCCCGGCTTCCGCGAGGAGGCGCATCACCCGCCCGGCCGCGGGAAGCGTTTCGTCCAGGACGCGCTCGAACACGTTGACGATGGCGTCGTCCGAAGGCGGTTCCCCGGCTTCCACCAGCCGTGCGACCCGTAGCGTCGTGGTTCCGTCCGTATACAGGTCTGGCCGCAGCGCCGCGTACATCCTCGCGGTCTTGTCCGCCGGCGCAGGCGCCGCCGGCCAGGCGATGAGGAGCGCGCATGCCGGACCGTCGCCCAGGGGCTGGACGACGTCACCACGGCCCGACGCGAGAGCGGCGCCGCCGAGGAGAAAGAACGGCACGTCCGTGCCGACCGTGCTGGCGACCTCCAGGAGCGCGTCGAGAGGCTGCCGCAGGCCCCACAAGTGATTCGCCCCGCGCAGCACCGTTGCGGCGTCGCTGCTCCCGCCGCCGAGCCCGCCCGCGACCGGGATGCGCTTCTCGATGACGATGCGGGCGCCCGCGGACGCCCCTGTGCGCTGGAGAAGGCGCTCTGCCGCACGCCACGCGAGATTCGCCTTCGGGTCCTCGCCCGCCAGAGTCTCGGCCGCGCCCTCGACGAGCAGTTCAAGGCCGGGCGCAGGTTGGAGCGTCACAATGTCGCACAGGTCGATGGTCTGGAGCACCGTCCGCACCTCGTGGTACCCGTCGGGACGACGTCCCAACACCTCGAGGCTCCAGTTGACCTTCGCCGGCGCCCGTAGCTTCACGACCGCCACTCCAGCCACGCCCTGGTCAGGGCAGCCCACTCCTCCAACGCAAGGTCGCCCGGCCGTCGGGACGGATCGACGCCTGCCTTCCGCAGGAGCGCCTCGGCTTCGGCCGCGGGCACACCAAGGCCGAGCGCGAGCGAGTTCCGCACGAGCTTCCGTGGCGCCGCGAACCCCGCGCGCACCACATGGAAGAACTCCACCATGTGGTCGCGGGGCAGCCCCACCCGCGGCTCGGGAGCGACATCGATGCGCACGACCGTGGAATACACCTTCGGCCGGGGATGGAACGCCCCCGGAGGGATGGTGAACAGCCGTCGCGGCCGGCCGTACGCTTGCACAGCGACGCTCAGCAGTGTCATGGCGCCCGGCCCCGCCGTCATGTTCTCGGCCACCTCGCGCTGGACGGTCACCACCAGCCGCTCGGGGCGCACGTCGCCCTCCAGAAAATGCCGGATGACCGCCGAGGCGATGTTGAAGGGAAGGTTGCCGACGACGACGTACGGCGGGGCCGCGCCTCCGGCGCTCAGGAGCTCGGCCGGGGAACGCGCGAGCACGTCGGCGTGCACCACGCGCACGTTGCTCCCCTCGAACCGGCGGCGCAACAGCTCGACCAGCGCATCGTCGAGCTCGACCGCGACGACGACCCCCGCGCGGCGCGCCAGTTCGGCCGTGAGATCCCCTCTCCCCGCGCCGACCTCGATGACGGTGGAGTCCGCGTCGATGCCCGCCGCGTCGACGATGCGCCGAAGGATGTTGCGGTCAGTGAGGAAGTGCTGGCCGAGACGCTTGCGCGGCCGCGGAAGCGACGCAGGTGGTGACGGGGACTTCCCCTCGTGGCCGGGGCCAACGGCGTCAGTCTGCGAGGATGTAGATGTCAACCCAGCCTGGCGTGAATCCCGGCGTGACTCCGTCCGGGTAGCCCAAGTCTATCACGTGGCCGACGACCGCGCCGCCGGTGTCGGCCGCGACGCCGTATCCGTACCCCGGGACGTAGATCTTCGTGCCGAGCGGGATAATGCTCGGGTCCACCGCGATGACCCCGTACGTGACGCGCACGCCGGTCGCGGTGATGCCGTACAACGGGTCCGAAGGAGAGCGCCCCGCCGAAGCGGCGTTGTACCAGGTGGCGTACACTCGTAGCGTCCGCACAACGCGGGCGCCGTCCGGCGGCGGGCCCCCCAGCCCGCCCGCCGCAGCCTCGGGAAGCGCCGGCGCAGCGGGGCGCGGCGCGTAGTAGATCACCGTATTCTGCGGCTCGGGATCGTACCAGTCCGCCACCAACTCCCGCGACACCTCTACGCCGTTCTCGTACTCGACGCGGTACTGGCGGTAGTGCACGCCGTCGTGGCCCTCGACGACGCGAGTCGCCCTCGGCGGGAGGCTCGGGTCGGGCTCAAAGACGGTCTGCGCCTCGACGAACTCCTTCTCCAGCGCGAGCTCGTCCGACACCAGGATGACGTGGACCGATAGCCCACGGCGCACCGGCGTCTCGAGGGGCGGTTCGACGCGCACTTCGCCGTCCCCCGACGGCAGCTCGATACCGGCGTCGGCCAGCGCTTCGCCCACGGTACGTTTCCGGGTGTACACCACACGCCGGCCTTCCGGCAGCGCGACGGTGATCGGCACCGCGTGACGCACGGTGATATCCATGCCTTCGGTGAGCTCGGTGTCGATAGGCGGGCTCACCTCATCGCCCGGGCCGAGGCGCACGCCCATCTCGAGCAACGCGAGGCCCACGGTGGGACGGCTCGATTGGAAGGCGAGCTGCTGCCCGTCTTCAGTGACGGTGAACGTCACCGCACGCCGCACCCTGATGACCACGGGCTCCGTCGGCGCCTCCCGTGTGGCCGCCCGCGGACGGGCGCTCACCGAGAGCGGTTCGAGGACGAGCGGCGCCATCGGCGAGACGAAGACGCCGTTCTGGACAACGCTGTCCCGCTCTTCGAGGGCCACCCCCGCCTCCGCCAGCGCGCCCGCGATGGTGCGCGCGTTCGTCCGCAGGACCAGCGTCCGTCCGTCGACCTCGATCACGGCCGTGGTCGCCCGTCGCACCGCGACGGCGTCGCCGTCGCGCTCTATGCGATCCTCGGGGTGCAGGTCGAGGCCGGCCGCGCGGAGGGCGTGGCGTTCGTTCGCCCCTCGGATCAGGGCGGTGCGCTCGGCGCCATCGATGGAGACGTGGAGCCTGCGGGCGGGGACAATCAGGAACAGGAGCAGGCCAACGAGCGCGAGGGACAGGGCCGCGGCCGCGTGCGGCCTGCGGTGAGGCTGGAAGAACGACGCATGCGCGTCGCGAGCGCGCTCGGATTGTTCGTCTCGTCGGCCCGTCTCCTGCTCCGCAGGGGCCACAGGAGACTGCAGAACGATACGACTACCTCCTGGCGCAATGTCCGGTCGCGGCCGCAGCCCCGGCGACGGGCATGAGAAAACGGTCGTGCACCCGCCGTCGATCCGGTCCGCGAGCTTACTCCCGCCAGCCAGCTCCGACCCGGTAGCCCTGCGGCACCCGGACGCACACTGCTTACCGCTGCTTCCTTCCGGACCTGACGGGGTTCACAGCGGTCCGCCGCGCAGGACCAGGTCCTCAACGCCGCTGAACGAGAGCAGTCCTCCGGTGCCTGAGACCTCGGGCGGGAATTCGACCCCGCTATAGCGGCTTGCGGGTACAGGGCACCGCTAGCTCCCCGTCTAGCACGACCGCGCCTCATCCTAGCCACGGCCCTCATCCCTGTCAACCGGCGGGCGCCCGCTGACGCCCGCCGCCCCGGCGTCTACACTCAGACCGATGTCCTCCACCACGTCCGGCGCGTCCGCAGCTTTCGCGGCGCTCTGCGTCCGGGCCGCCGCCTGCGTCTCCTGTGCCGCCATGCGCCACGTGCACGCCCTCAGCCCCGGGAACGGCCCCGTGCCCGCCGCAGTGATGTGCGTCGCGGAAGCGCCCGGGCGTCTCGGGGCCGCCCTCACCGGCGTGCCCCTCACCCGAGACGTCGCCGGACGCCGCTTCGAAGCCTTCTTGGCGCTCGCCGGGCTTTCCCGCGACGACGTCTTCGTCACGAACGCCGTGCTCTGCCTTCCCCTCGACGCCGCCGGCCGCAATCGCCGTCCCACATTCGAGGAGGTGACCGCCTGCGCGCCGCTCCTGCGAGCCCAGCTCGCGCTCGTACGGCCGCGCATCGTGCTCGCGCTCGGAGCGACGGCTCTGCGGGCGCTCGCCGGCATCGAGCCGCATGGCGCCAGCCTCGCCCGCGACGCGGGACGCGCGATTCCCTGGCGCGACGGCTGGCTCATCCCGCTGTACCATCCCGCCTTCCGCTCGACGGTCCACCGGGCGCAACGACTCCAGGAAGACGACTGGCGCAGCGCCAGTCACTTCATCCGCCGCGCGCTCGCCGATGCGCTGGAGCCCGTGACTGGTTCTTGGTTGGTGGGATAGAAGCAGCGCCTGCCTTCTGGTATGGTT
>JBBING010000007.1:0-62106 GCA_037444005.1 Chloroflexota bacterium | reverse complement strand
GGACCTTTGCGCTCAGGATCCTGAACTGTTTCCACCATGATTGATGTAGAGCCTCTAGCCCGGCGGAATCGGTAGCGGCGACGTTGCCTGGTGGGGTTCGTTGAAGCGCATGCCCAGCTGGGCTGTGGAGCTGGAAAGGGGGAGACGTATGAAGGACGGCGCCGCGGCGGAAAGGGGGAGGTCCGCCCGCGGCGGGCACGAGAGGCCACGGCGAAGATGCCTGAACCGCTATGCCGTGGGCGCAATCAAGAAGGAGACGGAACGATGACACAACGTACAGGAACCTGGAGCCTCACCCGGCCTCCCACGGGCCGAGACGTCGCTGCGCCGGTCTGGCAGTACGGGGTTGGTCTCACGCTTGCCGTGGCTGGCGCCATGCTGCTCGGGGTGTTCTTTATCATCACCAGCGTCGTCGCGGAATGGGCCTCGCAGCTCACCGACCCGGCCCGAGAGGCGGTGCAGGCCTCGCGTCTGGGTCGCGTGGAGACGTACGAAGCGTGGCTCTTCCCGGTCTCGGTGGCTGCCATTGCACTGGCGAAGGTGGGCATCGCCCTCATCCTCTGGGGCATCGTGCGGAGGCTCTGGATCCGGGTGGAGAGCGTCAAAGAGTCGCTGCCTGCGCTCATGAAGCGTGGCGGCGCATCCTGACCGAGGAGGTGACACTGATGGCAACTGCCATTCCATCGATTCGCACGCGGTTCGGACCAGTCACCGTGGGCTCCGCGGGCGCCGGACAGACCCTCATCCACACCATGGCCAACTGGATGTGGCTGCCCATGCTGATGATGGGCGTCATGGCCATCGCGACGGGCGTCGGTCTGGGCATCGCGCAGGCGAAGGTCGCGTCGGACCTGGCTGAAGAGTTCACCGCCCTGCGCAAAGCCAACGTCGAGACGCTGAAGCCGCTAACCGCCGGTTTGCTGTTCCTGGGCGAAGCGCTGATCCTTTCCGGCATCTCGTTCTTGCTCGGGACGATTCTAGGAGCCCTGCGTTGGGGTGGCGGCGAGGTGCAGGAGGCCGTCGGCGCGCCCGTAAAGACCCTGAAGATGCCGTGGTCGGCGTGGGTTTTCATCGCACTGATGATACTGGGCCTCGTGGCGGAGCTCATCGCCTTCGGGACGCTGGCCTTCGTGGCGGGGCAAGCGCACACCGCCTGGATCGGTGCCACTGGTCCGGATGCGGCCGGCAACGTCGCTGCCCTGGACCGCGCGACGGCCTATGCAGTGTGGGCGAATCCACTGCGCGAAGCGGCGCTGGGGGTGATCCTCACGGGCGTCGCCTTCGCGCTCTACACCATCTCGAACGTCCTCGGCTTTCAGTTCTCCCGCATCCGCGAACTGATTCTGGGGCATGAGGAAGGAGACCGCTGATGGCAACGGGCACGCACATCTTCGATCAACCGGTTCTCCGCTACGTGGAGACCGATAGACGCCTTAGGCGCAACCTGGCTCAGTTGCTCGGGCACTACCTGTGGGCCCCCATGACGCTGATGGGGATCATGCTGGTGGCGACCGCGTTCGCCTTGGCCATCGCTCGCGCCCAGCTCGCCGTGGACCTCTCCGAAGAGTTCACTGGGTTGCGAAAGGCGAACTTCGAGACGCTGGGCCAGCTGATCCCGGGCTTCATGTTTCTGGGCTTCGCGCTGATCTTCGCGGGCATCAGCTTCGCTATTGCGCGGATTCTCGGCGTATTCCGGACGGGCGGCGGCGAGGTGCAGGAAGCCGCGGGCGGCCGCATCAAGACGCCCGTGATGCCTCCAAGCGCGTGGGTCTTTCTGGCGGGCATGATGATGGCGATGATGGCGCTGGTCTTCGCATTCGCGGGTCACGTCTACGCTGCGGTGCAGGCTCACGAGGCGTGGATAGACGCCACCGGTCCGACAGGGGCTGACGCTGCGTTCCTGGGCCGAGCTCAGACGTGGGGCACGTGGCTCGAAGGTCTTCGCCGCCTCGGCGTGGGGATCTATCTTGGCTCCATTGCCTTTGGCCTTGCGACGATCATCAAGGTCATCCGGTTTCAGACGTTGCGGATCAAGGAGATGGCGTTGGGGCAGCCGACGACTTCCTAGCCCCTCCCTTCGGGGGCTTCGGGCCCGCTTCCAGGACGACAGGACGCTCCCGCCAGGGGCGTCCTGTCACGGTTGGTCTCTGCGGCGCGACCCCTCGCCCCCGGCGACGCTGCGTCGCGGCGACTTCTTGGTGAGCACGTTCGCGCCTCGCACGGCGTTGGCTCGGCTGCGCGAAGCAGGGCGCCGACGGTCGGCCGCGGGGCGCGGCGGGGCGACATCTGCCTCGAGGCGCTAGCGACCGTACCGTCCTGTGAGGGTGGCTTCGCCGAGCGTCCTCCCTTGCATGGCCCGAAGGACGTCCTCTTTGCTTGCGCCTAGCGCCAACCCGAGGACGCTGTCTAGCGCGTAGAGCCTGAAGACGTACCGGTGCGTCCCACCCGGCGGGCACGGGCCGCCGTAGGCGAGGCGTCCCCAGCTATTGCGGCCGTGCGCGCCGCCGAAGGGGAGCCGCTCTCCCGGCGGGACCCGCTCGGGGAGCTCCCGGAGCTCGGGCGGAAGGTCGTACACCACCCAGTGCACCCACGTTCCCACGGGCGCGTCGGGGTCGTCCATGATGAGGGCGAAGCTGCGGACGCCGGCCGGAGGGTCGCGCCACGTCAGCGCGGGAGACACGTCCTCGCCGTCACAGGTGAATGTGCGGGGGATGGTTCCGCCGTCCTCGAACGCCGGGCTGAGCAATGCGAACGCCATCGTACCCTCCTCGTGCTGGCGCAGCGCGCCTACCAAGTGCCGTCCCACGACGGCGCCGGCTCGCTGGCGATGACGCCGGCCGCTTCCAGAGCGCCGATCCGCTCCTCGTCGTAGCCGAGGATACGTCCCAGCACCTCGCGGTTGTGCTCTCCGAAGCACGGCGCGGGGCGTCGAGGCATGTCCGCGCCGGCCGGGAGCCAGGGCAAGCCGAAGTACTCGTGCGCCCCGGCCTCGGGGTGCGCGATAGGACAGATGAATCCCCGAGCTCGCAGATGCGGGTCAGCGTACAGGTCCTCGGCGGTCGTCACCGGGCCGCAGGGCACTCCCGCCACCCTCAAACGCGCGACCACGTCCTCTTGTTCTCGCGTCGTCGTCCATCGGGCGACCACATCGTCCAGCGCCGCGGCGTGGCGGACCCTCGAGACGACGTCGCGGAACCGGGGATCGGCGGCGAGGGCCGGCTGGCCGATGGCGCTGGCGAACGCGGCCCACTGGCGGTCGTCTTCCACCGCGATGGCGACCCATCGGTCTTCCCCCGCGCATGGGTAGCACCCGTGGGGCGCCATGGTCGGATGGCCGTTCCCGCGGGGCGCGGTCTCTCGTCCGGTGAGCTGGTACGTCAGGAGCAGGTCGAAGGACAGACGCGTGGCCGACTCGCGCTGCGACAGGTCGATGAACTGACCACGGCCGGTGGCCCGGCGATAGACGAGGGCCGCGAGGATCGCCCCGGCCGCATGGAGCGCGGCAACGGGGTCGCCCGCGTTGATGCCCAGGTTCTGCGGCACGCCACCTTCGTAGCCTGTCGTCGTCGCGTACCCCGCCAGGTAGTCGAAGGTGGCGCCGTAACCCACATAGTTGCGTTCCGGACCGGTGGCCCCGAAGCCCGACATGGACACCACGATGATGTCCGGCCTCGCCTCGCGTAAGCGGCCGTACCCGAGGCCCAGCCGCTCCATGACGCCCGCGGCGTAGTTGTCCAGCACGACGTCGCTCACGGCGGCGAGCTCGAGGATGATCTCGCGTCCTCGCGGGTCCGCCGCATCGATCGCGAGGCCCAGTTTGTTTCGATTCCGCTCGTTGAAGTAGCCATGGCGGTTGTACGGCCTCGGGCCGGGATCGTCGTCGGGATACGTCCCTTCGTGTGGGGACGAAGGGCGGACAGGCCCGCGAATCAGGTCCGGCCGGCGCGGGGATTCGATCTTGATGACTTCGGCGCCGAGATCGCCCAGGAGGCGGGTGCAGTGGGGCCCCGACCAGATATTGCTGAAGTCGAGCACCCGGACGCCTGCGAGCGGGAGCGCCGCCATATCAGATCACCCCCCGCTGGTGGAGCGTCACCAGCGCGCGCGTTTGGAGGCCGAGCTCCCCGAAGACGTCGGCGTTGTGCTCGCCGAGCCGGGGCGGGCGCGTCCACCGCCAGGAGGATTCGCTCATGAGGTACGGCGCGCCGGGGAACCGCACCGGCCGTTCGCCCGGCCGGTCGAGCTCGACGAAGAACCGCCGCGCCTGCAGCTGTGGCGACGCGAGGATATCGTCGGCGCTCGCGACGTAGCCGAAGGGGAGCCGGCGGCGCTGGCCTTCCTCGCATGCCTGCCGCCGCGGCCGTCCTTCCAGCCATCGAAGAATCGCCGCATCCATCTCGGCCGCACGCCTTGTGCGGGCGCTCGCGCCGGCGAACTCGGGGTCGGTCAGGCCGACCAGCTCCCGGAATCGGTGGTAGGCGGCGCCGATCCCCGAGATAATGGCGGCGTATCCGTCGGCGCAAGGATAGACGCCCCAGCCCGCGATGCCGGACCAGTTGCCCCGGCGCTTCCAGACGCGGTGCCGGTACGCCCACGTCATGGGCGCGTGCTCGAGCACGGCCACCGCTGACTCGAACATCGAGACGTCGGCACGCCCACCAGGGGCGCCGAGATAGGCGGCCAGCGCTGCCACGAACGCCGTCTGACCGGCGACGTACGACGCGAGCGGCACGCCCACCTGGAGCGGCTCGCGGGTCGGCTCGCCCGTGATGTACATCAGGCCCATCATCGCTTGGATCGTGAGTTCCGTCGCAGGCAGCCCCGCGTAGGGCCCTTCGAGCCCGAAGGACGTGACCGACACCACCACGGGCCCGCTGTCATCGAAGGAGAGAGCTCGCTGCCCATCGTCGGGAGCGTGCAGCACGATGTCGCGGGTTCTCCCCAGCGCATCGAGGAGAGCGCGGCCGGTCGTCGAGCGGACGTCGAGGGTGACGCTGCGCTTGCCGCCGTTGAGGTACGCGAAGAGGGCGCTGGCTTCCCGGTCGGGGACGCCGCGCAGGAACGGCCCCGTCGCACGCAGGCGGTCGCCTCGCCCGGGAGGCTCGACCTTCACGACCTCGGCGCCGAGGCCGGCGAAGAAGCCGCCGGCGCAGGCAAGGGCGAACCCCTCACCGACCTCGAGAACCCGGAGGCCGCTCAGCGCCCCGGTCTCACGATGGTTCTCGGCCATCATCGGTGGGCCAGAAGTTCGGCTTTCGCTTCTCGAAGAACGCGCGCTGGGCCTCAGCGACCTCGGGTCGGTTATGGAAGTCGGGGGCGATCATCGCGAGGATGCGCCCGGTCTCCTGCGCGAGATACCCGCCGACCGCCTCGAAGCTCTGCTTGACGATGCTCAAGCACGTCGGAGAGAGGTCGAGCAGTTCGTCGCACCAGCGCTCCACCTCCTCATCGAGCCGGCTCTCGGGCACGACGGCGTTGACGAGGCCCATGTGAAACGCCTGCTCCGCTGTGTACTGGCGGCAGAGCATCCACATCTCCTTCGCGCGTTTCAGGCCGATCACGAGCGCGAGATCGGCGACCATCTGCCCGTGGGCGGGGCTCCCGACCCGTGGGCCGTTCTGTCCGAAGATCGCGGTGTCGGCCGCGATGGTGAAGTCGCAGTGATAGGCGAGGTGGTTGTGCCCGCCGATGCAGTAGCCGCGCACCGCCGCGATCACCGGCTTCAGTGAGTTCTTGATGGCGCCGTCGAAGTTGGGAATGGATTCCCGCAGGCCGCCCCGCGCCTCCCACTCGACGTCGCCGCCCGTCCCGAAGTGGTCGCCGACGCCTTCCAGGACGATGACGCCGATGTTCGGGTCCCGGTTCGCCTCGTTGACGCATCGAATGAGCTCGCGGAAGCCGACGCCGGTCAGGGCGTTGAGCCGGTGAGGGCGGTTGAACCGGATGCGCGCCACGCCACCTCCGCGTTGGCGGCGCCGCTTTTCGTACAGCACCTCTTCCCCACGGAAATCGTCCACCGGAGTCCACGGGCCCCAGGTCATGTCGCACCTCCCTCCGTGTCAGAACGCGCCGATGACCCGCCGGCCGTCCATGATCGCTTCGAGCGCCGCGAGATCGGGAACGCGTGTGACGCCCTCTGGCAGGGCGTCGCCGACGCCCAGGATCTCGGACCAGATGGGGCAGGCGATGAGCTCGACACCCGCTCGGCGGGCGGCGTCGAGCATGCGCGGAAGGTCTGTCCAGCGGTCGTCGCGCTCCGCGGCGATAGGAACGCCCAGCCGCGTCGCGCCACGCGAGATGGCGATCCGGGCCTCTCGGGAGCGAAAGAGCGGCGACCATCCAAACGATTGGCCGGCGAGCGCGGCGAGAGCCTCGCCCGTAAACAGAATGGCCGCGGCGCCCCCACGACGGCGCACGTCCAGCGCCACCGCGACGTTGGCGATGACGGCGTTCTCGAGCGCGTCCCGGCAGATCAGAACGACGTCCATTCCGGCCCTCCCCTACGCATGAAACACCGTGCCGCCGGCGACGCACAGGACCTCGCCGGTGATGTAGGCCGACTGGTCGCTCGCCAGAAAGAGCGCGACGTTGGCCACGTCGATGGGCTCGCCCACGCGGCCGAGCGGTGCGCGGGCGCGCGCTCGCTCGAAGAACTCCTTCGGGTAGATGCGTTCCAGGAACTCGTTGTAGATCAGCGAGGGCGCGATGGCGTTGACGCGGATACCGTGTTTGGCCACTTCCGACGCCACCGCGCGGGTCAGGCCCATGACGCCGGCTTTCGCCGCCGCGTAATGGCACTCCCCGCCGGAAGAGCCGACCCATCCGGCCACCGACGCCATGTTCACGATCGAGCCCGAGGTCCGGGCAATCATCGACGGGAGGACGGCGCGAATCATGTAGAACGTGCCCGTCAGGCACACGTCGAGAACCAGCCGCCAGGTCGCGGTCGACATCTCCCAGATGGGCTCGAGTTTGTTGATGCCCGCGTTGTTGAACAGCACGTCGATCCGCCCGTGCGTGGCGAGCGTCTCCTCCACGACCTCGCGCGTCTGTTCTTCGTTCGTCACGTCGAGCTGCCGGCCGACCACCTCCCGTCCGAACTCGGCGGACAGCGCTCGCGCCACCTCCTGCACGCGCCGAGGGTGCGCGTCCGTCAGCACCACCGTCGCGCCCTCCTCGAGAAACCGCCGCGCCGTCGCCTGTCCGATGCCGGCGCCGGCCCCCGCGGTGACCAGTGCCACTTTTCCATCCAGCAGACCCATGCCGTTCCTCCATCAGGGTCCCGGCCCGAGCGTGGCCGCCAGGTCGGCGACCCGTTCGAGCCGGTCGAGCTTCTCGATCTGGGACAGCGCTCGCTCGGTGCGGGCGGGCGGCAGGCCGGCGGCGCAATCGCGAAACTTGTCCACGAGCTCCCCCCAGGTGAGCGGCTTCCTGGGGTCGCCGCGCGGCGTATCGACGAACGCCCGGACCTGCATGTCCCCGAGGTCCAGGCGCAGCTCGGCGTAGAACGGCGTCCGCACCCCTTCGCGCCGGGGCTCCTCGCGCACCCGGACGCGCTCCATGAGCCGGCGGACCTCGGGTCTCATGACGGCCTCGTCCGAGAAGGTGGCAAGCCTGACGTCGCCGTCCGTCAGGGCTGCGGCGACGCAGTATGGCATGCTGAACTTGCCTTCCAGGCCGGTGGCGGGCCGATCGTGAATCAACGGGGCGAGCGCTCCTTGCGGAGCCACCACCTCGACGGCGCGCGCGGCGGCGACACGCTCGCCGTGGAGGCCCCGCAGTTCGAGGGCGGCGTCGAGCGCGCAGTGGGTCGCATAGCAGCAGGGGTACTTCTTGACGCCGATGCCCGGCTCCAGGATGAGCCACGTCTCGCCCAGCCCGTGGAGCCCACGGTCCACATCGAGGCCGTCGCCGCCGTACAGGCGCCCGAACCCGAGTGGCGCCTCGATCGCCGTCGGATCGGCCGTGAGCCCGTCGGCGGCGAGCAGCGCCGCCGTTACCCCGTTGCGGGCGGCGACGCCCGCGTGCAGCGGCTTCGTCATGCTCCCGAACTGCTGGCGACAGCCCGCCGCCAGCGAGCACGCCATCCCGAGGGCCATCGACGTCCGGTGTTCGTCGAGGCCGAAAATCCGGGAGGCGGCGGCCGCGGCGCCGAGCGTTCCGAGGGTCGACGTCGGGTGCCAGCCGCGGGCGTAGTGAGACGGACCGAGCATCCGTCCCAGGCGCGCCTGCACCTCGAAGCCCGCGACGTACGCGAGGGTCGCCTCCTCCCCGGACGCGCCGGCGCGCTCGGCGGAGGCGACGATAGCCGGGACCAGCGGCGCGCTCGGGTGCCCCATCATGGCTTCGCTCACGTCGTCGTAGTCGAGGGCGTGCGCCGCCGTTCCGTTGACCAACGCCGCTTCGGCCGCCGCCGTGCGAACGCCGAGGCCGAACAGCGTCGCTTCGGGTACCGCCGCGAGCTTCCGTGCGTAGTCGGCCGTAATGCGCGCGCACGGCTCGCTGGCGCCGGCCAGCGCCACGGCCAGCGTGTCGAGAAAGGCCCGCCGGACCTGCTCGCGCACGGGCTCGGGAACATCCCGGGGACGGAGCCCCGCGACGAAGGCCGCGAGGGCGGCCGTTGCGCCCATCACGCGCGCTCCTTTCATGTCAACGCTGGCTCCCGGTACTCCCCGAAGACGCCTCGGAGGACATCGCAGATTTCGCCCACCGTGGCGTAGGCCTTGACGGCGTCGATGAAGTACGGGATGAGATTTTCGTCTTCCTTGCGAGCGGCCCGGTCGATGGCCTTCAGCGCGGCGTCGACCTGCGACTGGCTCCGCTCCCGCTTGACGCGCGCGAGCCGCTGCAACTGTCGCTCGTAGGCCGATTCGAGACGCGCGGGGTCGTACGGGTGGTCGACGAGCCGCGGCGGGATCACTTCCAGCTCGTTCTCGCCGGTGAAGCGGTTCACCCCCACGACGACACGCTCTCCGGTTTCGATGCTGCGCTGGAACTCGTACGCGGACCGTGCGATCTCGCGCTGGGTGTACCCGCTCTTGATCGCCTCGACCCCTCCGCCCTGGGCGTCGATGCGGTGGATCACCTCCCAGATCTCCGCTTCGACCTCGTCGGTGAGGGACTCGACGAAGTACGAGCCGGCGAGGGGATCGGCGACTTCGCCCAGCCGCGCCTCGTAGCGCAGGATGCGGGTCGCGTCGGCGGAGAGCTGCCGGGCCTCGTAGCTGTGCCCCAGCCCGAGGACCTCGTCCCAGGGCATCCCACCCGTGCCGTATCCCGCACCCAGGTACCCCATCACCCCGCCGATGACGCCGCGGATGAGGTTGTTGAGCGGGCGCTGCTTCGTGTAGCAGCTCGGTCCGACGAAGATGGAGTCGCCGCCGCGCATGATCCAGGAGCGGGGGTTCTTGGCGCCGAAGCGCTCCTTCATGATGCGGGCCCAGATCCGGCGGTTCGCTCGCGCCCGCGCGATCTCCCGCCAGAAATCCATGCCCCCGCCGAAGTCCAGGAACGTGAAGCGGTCGATGAACTCGTCCGGGTCCAGGCCGGCGTCGATCCCGAGCTGGACGTACGAGATGGCGTGAGAGAACGTGAGGCCCGCAGTCAGCGTCTCGCTCGCGCCCGCCTCGCGCATGTGATAGCCGCAGATGCTGATGACGTTCAGCTCCGGGGCGTAACGATGGCAGAAGGTGATGGTGTCCCGCACCATCCGCATCGACGGGTCGGGCGGGAAGATGTACGTCCCCCGCGCCGCGAACTCCTTCAGGATGTCGTTCTGCGGCGTGCCGCGAAGCGCGCTGAGGGGCACCCCCTTCCGCTCCGCCATGGCGAAGTACATGGCGAGAATGATGTTGCAGGGGGCGTTGATGGTGAAGTTCGACGCCATCTGATCGAGGGTCACGACGCCCTCGAACGCCTCGTAGATGGTCTCGAAGTCATCGAGCGTGTCGATGGCGACGCCCACGCGCCCCACTTCTCCCTCGGCCATCGGATGATCGGAGTCCAGTCCGCACTGCGTGGGCAGATCGAACGCGAGGTTGGCGCCGCGGCGCCGTTCCGCACGCCACAGGTCGCGGGTGTCCTCCGCGGTGCCATAGCCTGCGTAGAGCCCCGCGCGCGGAGCGACGGCGCCCCCCTCGCCCGCCCGCGCCTCCGCGTAGGGCGTCGCCATCAGCGGGACGGCGTACGTGCCCCGAGTGAACGGATACTCCCCCGGGAAGCCGAGCTTCTCGAGGTAGTTGTGCCCCTGGATGTCCAGGGGCGTGTAGAGCTTCAGCGGGTTGCGTTCGAGCCGCAGGCGTTCGAGATTGCGACGGAGCGTCGTCTCTTCCCACTCCCGCTTTCTGGCCGCGATGGCTTCGAGTTCGGCATCCTGACACATGGCCGCCTCCCTCAATCTGTCCGGGCCCGCACGTCGCGCCTGACGTGCTCCCGGAGATAGCGCGCGATGTCTTCGATCATCGTGCCCGCGGTGAACACCTCGTGCACGCCGCGCTCCTTGAGATACGGGATGTCTTCGTCGGGAATCATCCCGCCGCCGATGACCAGGACGTCGTCGGCTCCTTCGGCGCGGAGAAGTTCCACGACGCGAGGAAAGAGGTGGCGGTGCGCCCCCGAGAGACAGCTCAGCCCGACCACGTCGACGTCCTCGTCGATCGCCGCCCTGACGATCGCCTCGGGGCTCTGCCGCAGGCCGGTGTAAATGACCTCGAATCCCGCCTCCCGCAGCCCCAGCGCGATTACCTTCGCGCCACGGTCGTGTCCGTCGAGTCCTGGCTTGGCGATGAGCACCCGGATGGGTTGTGTCCGTTCACGCTGCTTTTCTTGTTCAGCCATACCGTGTTCCACCTGCTGCCGCCCCCGCGGGGCGGATGTCATGTCCCTGAGAAGCGAGGCCGGCGTTTTTCCGCGAACGCCGCTCGCGCCTCGCGAAGGTCATGGCTGGCGAACGCCTCAGCCATGAGCCGACGGAACTCGCGTTCGTCCTCCTCACTGAGGGGCCCCTCACTCAGGCGGTCGAGGATGCGCTTGCTCGCCCGCACTGCGAGCGGGGCGTTCTCCTCCGCGATCTCTTCCGCGAGGGCCATGGTGTACGGTTCGAGCTCGTCGTCGGGGAGCACGCGATGGACGAGCCCGATTTCGAGAGCTCGGGACGCGTCGATCTGCCGGCCGGTGAGGAACAGCTCCTTCGCGGCGGCCAGCCCTACGAGCCGGACGAACAGCCGGTAGCCCTCGACCGGGTACACGACGCCCAGCTTCACCGGCGGCATGCCGAACCGCGCCGTGGCCGAGGCGAGACGCAGGTCGCAGGCGGCGGCGAGATGGCAGCCCGCCCCGAGCGCGAACCCGCGGATCATGGCGATGACCGCATACGGGAAGTCGTGGACCGCCTGCAGCCCGTAGTCGAGAGGATTCCCCTGTCGCGGGGGCCGGTCGCGACCGCCCGGGATGCGGCCGATGTCGTAGCCTGCGGAAAACGCCTCGTCTCCGGCGCCGCGCAGAACCACACAGCGGATGTCCCCTTCTGCCGCCAGCGCCGCGAGACGGTCGCCCAGAGCGAACAGCAGCTCGGGGTCGAGCGCGTTGCGCTTCTCGGGCCGGTTGAACGTAAACACAGCGACCCGGCCTCGGCGTGCTTCGAGAAGCGTCTCTGCCATGTTCCGCCTCGCGTGTCGGCGCTGCGCGCCGGTGGCTTCGCGTCGGCTACGTCGCGGGGACGGCGGCAGCGGCCTCACGTCGGCGCCTGCGCGCGCGGCGCGGCGGCGGAGTAACTGGGCGCCGTTCCGTCGCGAGACCGTTGAGCGCCAGCTCAGCGAAGACGTGCGCAATCTCCTCCGAGCTGAGCCGGCCGTCCTTCTCGTACCACTGGGACATCCAGTTGATCATGCCGATGATGGCGAAGCTGACGACGCGCAGATCGAGGTCGTTGCGAATGACGCCTTCGCGCGCTGCCTGGCGGATCATCCGATCCCAGAGCTGCTGCACCCGGCGCCGGATCGCCTTCATCTCGTCGATGGCGGGAACGCCGCGGTCGAGCCGCTCGTAGACGGCGACGGAGAGTGCCGGGTAGTTGTGGTCGAACGCTGTGACGAAGGCGACGATGGCCTGATGGAGCTTCTCGCGAGGCGGGAGATCGGACGAGGCGACCGTCTCCAGGCGGCGGAGGACCTCCTGTCGAGCCCCACGCAGGATCTCGTACAGGATGTCGTACTTGCTCTGGAAGTAGTAGTAGAGACTCGCCTTGAGCAGGCCGAGCTGCGCCGCCAGGTCCTCCATCGTGGCGCGGTCGAAGCCCTTCTGGCGGAAGGTTTCGGCCGCGGCCTGCAAGATGGCGTCGCGGGCGCGTCCTCGTCCCGGCCGGGCCTGCTCGGCGGCCGATTCGGTCACCACACGCGTGCCTTCTTCCATCGCGCCCAGAGTCTAGTCCCGGCGAGGGCCGGCGTCAAGGGGTTTGTCGACCACGCGGTAAAAATCTGCGGTCGAAGGCGGCGATGACTAGGGTGGCGCCCCAATATGCTCGCGCCGACCGTCCAGTCAAAATCTGCAGTCGAAACTCTTGACAGCGGCGCGCGGTCCGGCATACAGTTTCTTCCGTCGCCACGCTGCCCGCTGCGGGTCCGCTGTCGCCCGCAAACGTTCAGTGAACGGACGGTAACCGTGCGCTTCGGGGTCGTAGGCTATCCCTCCACCTTCAGCGACCTGGTCTCGCAGGTCCGGGCGGCCGAGGACGCGGGCTTCGACGGCTGGTTCTTCTCCGAACACCACCAGCGCGACGTGGCCTATCACTTCGGGATCAACCTCGAGGCGCTCGCGGCCTCGGCCGCCCTCACCTCCCGGATTTGTCTCGGGACGTGCGTTCTCCTCCTTCCGCTCCACCATCCGGTCGCGGTCGCCGAATCGACCGGCGTGATCGACGGCATCGCCCCGGGACGCTTCATTCTCGGCGTCGGCCTCGGCTACCAGCGCGAGGATTTCGACGCATTCGGCGTGGACCGGCGTCAGCGCGTGTCGCGCTTCGAAGAAGGGCTCGCCGTCCTGCGACAGGCGTGGACCGAGGGGCGCGTCGCGTTCCACGGGAGGCGCTACCAGCTTCCCGACGTGCGCGTGCATCCCCGGCCCGCGGTCCTGCCTCCGGTGTGGATCGCCGCCTGGACGGAGGCGGGCGTCCGGCGGGCCGCGCGCCTCGGCGACGCGTGGATCGCCGACCCGTTGCACAGCATGGACGCCGTGTGCGCGCTGAACAACGCCTATCGCCAGGAAGCGTCGCGTCTCGGACGGGCAGCGTCCACCGTGCTGACCCGCTTCGTGGCGCTGGGCGACGATGAACGGGACGCCCTGCGCCGTCACGGCGCGGCCATCGAAGCGACCTTTCGCTACTACTGGACCAATCGCGCGTTTACCCGGGGACTCGACCCCTGGATGGCGTCCATCCGCTCCCCGGAGGATGTGACCGCCGCCTCGGCGGCGTCCGACCGGGTCGCACTCGGCTCGCCCGAGGACTGCGCGCGGACGCTCGAGCGATGGTCGGAGCGAATCGGCGCCGAGTGGATCCTCGTGACGTTCTTGACGGAGTCGGCGCGGGCGCACGAGGAGACGCTGGAGGCGCTTCGCGCGTTCGGCGAGGCTGTCCGCCGGGTGGCCGCCGGGAGGGTGAAGGCGTATGGCTAAGCCAGTACCGCCCCCGATGCCCGAGGCCAGGCCGTTCTGGGAGGGGTGCCGCCGCCACGAGCTCTGGCTCCCGTACTGCGGCCGTTGTCAGCGGTTCTTCTTCTACCCGCGCCCGTTCTGTCCCCACTGCTTTACGTGGGAGGTGAACTGGCGCCGGGTGAGCGGCCGCGGCGTGATCCATGCGTTCGCCGTCCACTACCGGGCGACGAATCCCGTGTGGGTCGAGGACGTTCCGTACGTCACGGCGATCATCGAGCTCGAGGAAGGACCGCGGCTCTTCACGCACCTCGTCGGTGTCGAGCCCGACCCTGCGCGCATCCGCTCCGGCATGCCCGTCGAGGTGGTGTTCGAGGACGTGAACGAGGAGGTCACGCTGCCCAAATTCCGCCCCGTCGGCAGCGCGACGTCGCCGCCGGAGGTCTCGCCATGACGCTGTACCGGAAGGCGGCCATCGTGGGGGTGGCCGAGGCCGACGAGATCGGCATCGTTCCCGACAAATCGTCGCTGCAGCTCCACGCCGAGGCCGCGCGCAACGCCCTCGACGACGCGGGCATCGACCGGTCGGAGGTGGACGGATTCTTCACCGCCGGGACCGGCGTGATGGACACGGTGCTGGTGTGCGAGTACCTGGGCATCCGCCCGCGCTACGCCGACAGCACCCAGGTCGGCGGTTCGTCGTTCGAGTTCCATGTGCAGCATGCGGCGGCCGCCATCGCCGCCGGGCTGTGCAACGTGGCGCTCATCACCCACGGCCAGACCGGATATTCCGACCGCCGGCGGGCCGGACCTCAGCGCCGCTGGACCTACATCAATCCCTGGTACCCGGCGTCTCAGTTCGAGGGACCGCACGGCGCCGGGGCCGCGCCCAGCGTGTACGCCATGGCGTGCCAGCGGCATATGCACCAGTACGGCACCACGCACGAACAGCTCGCCGAGATCGCAGTCGCCACCCGCAAGTGGGCCCAACGCAACCCGAAGGCGCTGATGCGCGACCCCATCACGATCGACGATGTGTTGCGCTCGCCGTGGATCTCGTGGCCGTTCCACAAGCTCGACTGCTGCCTGGTGACGGACGCCGGCGGCGCCTGCGTCGTCGTCGGCCCCGACCGGGCCCGGGACTGCCGCAAAAAGCCGGTCTGGCTCCTGGGCGCGGCCGAATCCCACACCCACTTCTCCGTCTTCTCGATGCCCGACCTCACGGAGACGCCGGCGAAATACACGGGTCCGGAGGCGTTCGGCATGGCTGGCGTCCGGCCCGAGGACATCGATGTAGTGGAGACGTACGACTCCTTCACGTACACGGTGCTGGTGGCCCTCGAGGACCTCGGCTTCTGCAAGAAGGGCGAAGGCGGCGCCTTCGTGTCGGGACAGCGCACGGCGCCGGGCGGAGCGCTGCCCGTGAACACCAGCGGCGGTGGTCTCTCCTACACCCATCCGGGCATGTTCGGCATGTTCCTCATCATCGAGGCCGTCAGACAGCTTCGGGGCGAGTGCGGGGAACGCCAGGTCCCAGACGCGCGGCTCGCCTGTGTCAACGGCGTGGGAGGGACGCTCTCGTCGTGCGGAACGCTCATTCTGGGCGTGGACTGAAAGGGGGAACCGTGGAGCAGACCGCATCCCTGTTGACCGACGAGATCCGTTCGTACATCGGGCGGGAATCTCCCCCCTACACGATGGAGGTCGACAGGACCGCCGTCCGTCTCTTTGCGCGGGCGGTGGGCTACACCGATCCCTTGTTCTACGACGAGGAGTACGCGAAGTCGAAGGGCTACCGCAGCATCGTGGCGCCGCCGGGGTTCTTCGGTCATGGACCGTGGAAGCCCGGCGACACGGGCATCCCGTTGCGTCTTCCGACGCTGCCGGTGAAGCGCCGGCTCGCCGGCGGCAACGAGTTCGAATATTACGGCGTCGTCTGCGCCGAGGACGTCCTCACCTGCGTGACGCGCATCAAAGACATCTCGGAGCGGCAGGGCCGCGCCGGCCCCATGATCTTCCTCACATTGGAAACCGACTACCGGAATCAGCTCGGGGAGCTCGTCGCCCGGAGCAGGCTCACATTGATTCGCTACTGAGGACGGGGAGCGCAGCTATGGGAATGCTCGACGGACGAATTGCAGTGGTGACCGGGGCGGGCCGGGGCATCGGCCGCAGCATCGCGCTGCTCTTCGCCCGCGAAGGGGCGAAGGTCGTGGTCAACGACGCCGGGGTGAACGTGGACGGCACGGGGCACGACAACGGCCCGGCGGACCAGGTGGTGGAGGAGATCCGCGCCGCGGGTGGCGAGGCGGTCGCCAGCTACGACTCCGTGGCCACGATGGAGGGCGGGGAAAACATCATTCGCAAGGCGGTGGACACCTGGGGCCGCATCGACATCCTGGTGAACAACGCGGGCATCCTGCGGGACCGGATGATCTTCAACATGACCGAGGAAGAGTGGGATGCGGTCATCGCGGTCCACCTGAAGGGGCATTTCGCGTGCACGAAGCCGGCGTCGGTGCTGATGCGCCAGCAGCGGTACGGACGCATCATCAACTTCACATCGGGCGCGGGGCTTCGAGGCTCGTCGGGGCAGGCGAACTACGCCGCGGCCAAGGCGGGCATCGCCGGCTTCACGCGCGCGGTGGCCCGCGACCTCGGGCGCTACGGCGTCACGTGCAACGCGGTCGCCCCGGCGGCCCTCACGCGAATGACGGCGACCGTGAGCCCCGAGGCGCTGCAACGTCGGCGCGAACGGGGGATCGCGGCGCCGACCAGCCTCGGCAACGTCACGGGCGCATCCGGGGGAGCGGCGGCCGGCGCCCAACCCGGCGGGGGAGCCGGTGAAGGGGTCCATCCGTTCGCGCCGGAACACGTCGCTCCGCTCGTGGTGTTTCTCGCGAGCGACCAGGCCTGGAACATCAACGGCCAGGTGTTCTGGGTGCAGGGAAGCGAGGTGTCCATCGCGGGAACGGAGCTTCCCGTGCGAACGGTGGTGAAGCAGGGGATGTGGACGCCCTCGGAGCTCGCCCGCATGGTGCCCCGGCATCTGATGACGGGCGTCACCAACCCGGCGCCGCCCGGGGACGACGTCGACGTGCCTGGCCGCCCGAAGAAGGAGGCGGCCGCGAGCTGAGCGCGGCTCAGGTTCGGGGCAGCCCGAGGCCGCGAATCGCGATGATGCTCCGCTGCACCTCCGAGGTGCCGGCGGCGATGGTGAGGGCGACGGCGTGCAGGTAATAGCTTTCCATCCGGCGAGCGAGCGCGTGGTACGGGGCGGACGGCCGAAACTGGCCGGCCGCATGGAGCAGATGGACCGCGGCGTTGGCGACCCGCTGCTGGAGCTCCGTGCCGAAAAGCTTGGCGATGGACGCTTCGTAATTCGGGACCAGGCCCTGGCTCTGGAGCCAGGCCACGCGGTACGAGAGCAGCCGGGCGACCTCGACCTCGATCTTCAGTTCCGCCAGGCGGATCGGCGCCCAGTGAGGGGTGCGGCCGCGCAAGGCGCGGGCGGCGCTGGCGAGCTCGTCCACGGCCCGGACCGCGGGCATCACCATGCGAATCCCCGAGCGCTCGAAGTCGAGCGTCGTCGTGGCGACGTACCAGCCCCGGTTCAACTCCCCGACCAGGTTCTCCCGGGGGACGCGAACGCGGTCGAAGAAGACGGCGTTGAACGTGTGTCCGCCGGCCAGGTTCAGCAGCGGCCGGATCGTGATGCCAGGAGACCGCATGTCCACGAGGAAATAGCTGATGCCCCGGTGCTTCGGCGCATCTGGGTCGGTCCTCGCGAGCAAGATGCACCAGTCGGCGTGATGCGCGTACGACGTCCAGATCTTCTGGCCGTCGATGATGAAGTCGTCCCCGTCTTGCACGGCCCGGGTCCGGAGCGACGCCAGGTCGGAGCCAGCTTCCGGCTCGGAGAAGGCCTGGCACCAGACGATCTCGTCGCGCGCGATGAGCGGGAGGAAGCGGCGCTTCTGCTCTTCGGAGCCGTGGAGCATGATGGTCGGCCCCACGCGGTCCACGCCCTGAGTCGTGGCCGGGGCACCGTGATACGCCATCTCCTCGTTGTAGACGAGCTGCGTGAGATGTCCGGCGCCGCGTCCGCCGAATTCCTCGGGCCAGGCCATGGTCAGCCAGCCGCGCTCGGCGAGTTTCCGGGTGAAGGCGCGGATGCGTGGCCAGGAACCTTCGGGGTCGACGTCGCGGGCGTCGACGAAGGGGAGCCAGTGTTCGCGGATGAACTGGCGGACCTCCTCGCGAAAGGCCTCCTGTTCAGGGGAGAGACGGAATTCCACGGTGAGCCTCCTTCGGCGGAAATCGTGGTGGCGACCGGAGCGGAGTCTACGCGCGCGGGGGCACGCCGTCAAGAGAATTCTACCGTCCGTTCGGTAGGAGAGCCATCATGACCGCCCTTCGCCACCTGTTCCAGCCCCTCCGGCTCAACAGCGTCACGGTCCCGAACCGCATCCTGCAGACCGCGCACGCCAAAGGCTTCGAGGACTACGTGCCGGGGGATCCCCTCGACGGAGGGAGTTACGCCTTGCCCAGCCTCCGGAACGCCTACTACCACGCCGAGCGCGCGGCTGGCGGCGCCGGGCTCCTCATCATGGAGTACCAGATGGTGCACCCCACCTCGACGGGGGGCATCGTCAATCTCGCCCACGCGTATCGCCCCGAGGCGGTCGAGCGCTACCGGCTCATCGCCGACATGGTCCACAGCAAAGGCACGGGCACCCTCATCTTCGGTCAGCTCTGCCACGTCGGCATGCACACCGCGGGAGACCAAATCGACCACTATCACGACGTGCTGGCCCCGTCGGTCATCCCTGGACTCGGCCTGTACGGCATCCCCCGGGAGATGGAGACGGAGGACTTCGCGGCCGTCCTCGAGGGCTTCGTCCGGTCAGCGGAGCACATGAAGGCGGGCGGCCTGGACGGGATCGAAATTCACGCCGCTCACAGTTACCTTCTCGGGCAGTTCCTTTCGCCGATCAGCAATCGCCGCACCGACCGTTACGGCGGAAGCCTCGAGAACCGCTGTCGCTTTCCGCTGGAGGTGGCCGACGCGGTGCGCTCGGCTGTCGGTCCCGACTTCCCCGTCGGGATCCGCATCACCGCGGACGAGTACGCGCCCGGCGGCCTCGTGATCGAAGACACCGTCGCCATCGCGCGGCGGTTCGCCGACAGCGGCCTGCTGGACTGGATCGACGTGAGCGCGGGCGCGTACTGGAGCGTCGGCCCGATGATCACGCCTCCGATGGCGTTCGCCCCGGGGCTCTTTGTGGACCTCGCGGCCGCGGTCAAGCAGGCGGTCGATATTCCCGTGTTTTGCGTCGGCAGGATCACCGATCCCGTGCACGCCGACCGCATCGTGGCGGCAGGGCAGGCGGACATGGTGGGCATGGCCAGGGCCCTCATCGCCGATCCCGAGCTCCCGCTCAAAGCTCGCGAAGGCCGGCTCGACGACATCCGCCATTGCATCGGGTGTCTGCAGGCGTGCGTCGGTCGCCTCCGCCAGAATCTTCCCATCAGTTGCGTGCACAACCCCGCGGCCGGGCGTGAGCAATGGCTGGGCATCGGGACCCTGAAGCCCGCCATACGCCGGAAGCGGGTCATGGTCATCGGGGCCGGCCCGGCCGGCCTGAAAGCGGCGGAAATGGCAGCCCGCCGCGGCCACAGGGTCACGGTCTACGAGCGCCAGCGCGAGATCGGCGGACAGGTCCGCCTCGCCGCCATGCTGCCCGGGCGGTCGGAGTGGGAGGAGGTCATCCGGTACCTCGCGGTCCAGCTGCGGAAGCTCGAGGTTCCCATCGTGACCGGGCGGGACGTAGGCGTGGAGGACGTGCTCCGCGAGGCGCCCGACGCCGTCGTCGTCGCCACCGGCTGCGTCCCCACTCGCACCTTCTTCTCCCCGTCACGTCTGGAAGAAGTTGCGCCGCCGGGCGCCGACGGGCCGAACGTTTACACCGTGTGGCAACTGCTCGGAGAGGGCGCGCCTCTCCAGGGGCACGTGGTCGTCGTCGATCAGGACGGGCACTGGCGGGGTCTGGGTGCGGCGCTCTACGCGGCCGAGCGCGGGTGCCGTGTCACCGTCGTCACGCCGGCGATGACGGTGGGCGCCGGCATCGAACCCATGGAGCTCATGGTCGCCATCCCGCAGCTCTATCTGAAGGGCGCCACCGTGTTGACCATGACGGAGGTCCTGGCCGTCGAACGGGACGCCGTCCGCACGATGCACCTCCGCCTTCGTACCGAACAGCGGATCGAAGGCGTCGACGCCGTCGTGTGGGTGACCGGGCGTCGAGCGAACGACGGGCTGTACCAGGACCTGAAGGGACGTGTGCCGGAGCTGTACCGCGTCGGCGACGCGCTGGCCCCGCGCCTGGTCGAGCACGCCATCTGGGACGGCGAGATCACGGGGAGGAAGCTGTGAGCGTCGAATGCGGCCTTGGCCTGTGGGGCATGCAGGCGTACCTGTTCCATCCCCAACATCACGTGGCGCTCTACCGTGAGCTCCTCGAGGAGGTTCGCTGGGCCGAGGAGCTGGGATTCGACACGCTGTGGCTCACGGAGCATCACGTCTGGTACGACGGATACGTCCCCTCGCTGCTGGCGGTCGCGGGCGCACTCGCGGCGGCGACCGAGCGCATCCGTATCGGCACGAGCGCGCTCTTGTTGCCTCAGCACGACCCCCTGCGCGTCGCCGAAGCGGCCGCGGTGGTGGACGTGCTTTCCGGCGGCCGGCTCGACCTCGGGGTCAGCGTGGGGTACCGCGACATCGAGTACGACACCGTCGGTATCCCCCGATCGGAGCGCGGCGCCCGCATGGAGGAGATGCTCGACATCCTGCGCCTGGCATGGACCGAGGAGCGGTTCTCGTATCACGGCCGTTTCTACCGGTACGAGGACGTCCGCGTGTCGCCCAAGCCCATCCAGCGCCCCATCCCCATCTGGATGGGCGGGTGGGCGGAGGCGGTCGTCCGCCGGGCCGGCCGGCGTGGCCTGCACCTGATGGGCGCGTCACCCGACCTGTGGCCCGCGTACACAGACGAAGCGCGGAAGGCCAACGTCGACCTGACCGGTGTGAAGATGACCATCGGCGGCGACGTGTGGGTGCAGGACGACGAGGAGGAGGCGAAACGGTATCTCCTCCCCATCGCCCGGTATCTCTACTACGACCAGATCGGAGGGTGGGGGTTCTTCACCCATCCCGCCACGGGGAAGCAGGTGTTCTTCGACCAACCGCAGCTTCTGGACGCCATCTCGGCGAACGCGGTGAACGCGGTCATCGCCGGGACGCCGGATACCGCCGTGCGCCGGTTGCAGGAGCGCCTCGACCGGTGCCCGCCCGGAGTGACCCCGCACCTCATGCTTCGCGTGCGGTTCGACGGAGCGCCACGCCGGGAGATGCGGCGCTGCCTCGAGCTCATCGCGCGCGAAGTGCTTCCCGCGCTGCGCCACAACGGAGGCGACGCATGAAGTTCAGCTTGGGTCCTTACGTTCCGGCCACCGCCGACGGCGGCCGCGACGCGTTCCTGCGCGCGCTCGACGACGCCGCTCAGGCCGAGGCGTGCGCGTTCGATTCCGTCTGGGTGTCGGAGCGCCATTTCTCCGGGTACGGTGCGTGCGGCGCGTCCTTCCCTCTCGCGGGCGCCGTCGCCGTCCGGACGATCGGGGTGCGGATCGGCGTGCTGTGCGACGTTGGGCTCACCCACCCCGCGTACATCGCGGAGGACGCCGCAACGCTCGACAACCTCAGCGCGGGCCGGCTGATCCTGGCCGCCCGCTGGCCCGACGACGATGCGTGGTCTGGCTACGGCGTGGCGCCCGCTGACCGCGAGATCCGCTTCCGCGAGAGCCTGGAGATCCTGCAGCGCGCGTGGGCGCCGCAGCCCTTCTCGTTCGAGGGCGAACGCTTCCGGGTTCCAGCCCGCCTCCCGCAGAACGAATTCACACACGGACAGCGCGAGGTCTCGTTCACGCCGAAGCCCGCCCAGCCGACGATTCCCCTCTGGGCGCTCGCGGAGGGTCGCGACCTTGCTGGCCTCGCGGCGGACGCCGACGCAGGCCTGCTGCTACCCGCGGATCTCTCCCTCTCGGCGCTGCAGCCCATTGTCGCCGCGTACCGCGCCCGGCGTCGCCCGCGACCGTCGGACATCGTCGCGCTGTGCCGTCACGTTGTCGTCGCCCGCACCCGGGAGGAGGCGGCGTCGCGCGCCGCGCTCGCCCTGCGCGCGCACTACGAGCGGAACCCCGCGCCCGGCGGCCGTTCCGTTGAGGAGGCCGTAGAAGGAGCCATCGAGGACTGGGCTATCGTCGGCGACGTGGACACCTGCATCGAGCGCATCCGGCGCTACCGCGACGAGTTGGGGATCAACTACCTCATTTGCCACATGGCGTTGCCGGGCCTAACGGCCGAATGGCTCAGGGGCGCCATCGAGCTGTTCGGCAAAGCTGTCATCTCAGAATTTCGCATGGTGAACTTCCCCCGCGAGATTCGGCGGCGGTTTTTGGAGGCGCTGACATGACCTGGCAGGAGCGATACCGGGACAAGCTAGCGACTCCCGATGAGGCGGTGGAACTGGTGCGGTCGGGCGACCTCGTGGTGTTCGCTCTCGGCTCCGGGGGCGAGCCCATCGCGCTCGGGCAGGCTCTGGGGCGCCGAGCCTCCGAGCTTCGCGACGTCCGGGTGCTCCATGCCGTCGCAAACAATCCGTATCCGTGGTTGCAGGCCCCCAGCGAGGCGTTCGCCCCGCGGTCCATCTATATCGGGCCGTTCGAGCGGGGCGCGGTGGCGGGCAGATGGCTGGACTACGTTCCGTGGAGCTACGGCACGTCGCGGCGTCAGGAGTGGTGCGACCGCTGGGGAGCGTACACGCGCCCCGACGTCTTTATGGTCAAAGTTTCGCCTCCCGACGACGAAGGCTGGTGCAGCTTCGGCCATACTGTCTGGTATTCGCCCACAGCGGCTCGCCATGCGCGCACCGTCCTCGCGGAAGTCGACCCGACGTTCATTCGCACCGGCGGCGACAACCGCATCCACGTCTCACAAATCGACCGCCTCGTGGAGGGACAGCCATGGCCTCTCACCGGGCAAATGGCGCCCGTGCCTCCCGACGAGGCTGAGGCGGCGAGCGTGATCGGCGCGCTGGTGGCGGAGCTGGTGGAGGACGGCGACTGTATCCAGGTCGGCGTGGGCGTGGCGTCGCAGGCCGTACTCCACTTTCTAAAGGCCAAGCGCGACCTCGGGGTGCACAGCGAGCTGCTCCTCCACGAGATGGTGCAGCTCGCTCAGGAGGGGGTGATCACGGGAGCGCGCAAGACGGTGCACCCGGGCACGATGGTCGCCACCTGCTTCATCCTCTGGCCCGGGACCGAGGAACAGAAGGCCGCGGCCGCCTGGATCGACGGCAACCCCGCGGTCGAGTTGTACGACATCGGGTACGTGACGCATGTCCCCCGCATCGCGGCGCACGACCGCTTCGTAGCCATCAACAGCGCGCTCGCCATCGACCTCACGGGTCAGGTGGCGGTCGACACGCTCGGCGCGACGCCGTACAGCGGAACCGGGGGAAGTCTGGACTTCGTCGTCGGCGCCAACTATTCGGAGGGCGGCCGCTCCATTCACGCCATCCCGTCGACGGCGCAACAGGGGCAGGTGTCCCGCATTGTGCCCCAGTTCCCCGAGGGCGCCGTCCCCACCATCCCCAGGAACTACGTCGACTTCGTGGTGACGGAGTACGGCGTCGCGAGCCTGCAGGGGAAGAGCCTTCGGGAGCGCGCGAAGGCGCTCATCGCCATCGCTCACCCGAAGTTTCGCGACGAACTGGAGGCGGCCGCGCGGCGGCTGTTCTGGCCATGACGACGGGCGGGTCGGCGGAACGGGACGTCTGGGCGGTCATCCGGGCCGAGGATCCGCTCGATCCGGCGGCCGTGGCCCTCGCGCGCGAGGCGAGACGACTCGCCCGAGCCGCCGGAGGTGTGAGCGTCGCCCTGGCCATCGGGGGTGAGCGCGCCGCACCGAGCCTCGCCTGCGCGGCCGACCGGGTCCTCGCCACGCCTCCGTCGAGCCTCGACGCCCAGATCGCCACGCTTACGCGGCTCGCCCGCGAGCGACGGCCCCACCTCGTGCTCGTGCAGCAGGAGGCGCGCGAGTTGATGGGCCCCCTCGCCGCCTGTCTCGACGCCGCCGTGGTCCCCGGCTGCTCGTCGATCGCCGCTGAGCCGCCGGACCGATGGACCTTCCGGAGGCCCGTGTACGGCGGGATGGCTTCGGCCACGCTCTCTGCCGCTGGCCCTGTCATCGCGTCCATCCTCACGCAGGCCCTCGGTTCCGATCCCGCGGACGAAGCCGACGAGGTGGTGGGGGTCATCGAGACGCTGGCGGCGAACGCCGCGCCGGACCGCCGCAGGACCCTTCGCACGGAGCGGCTCGCCGTCCGCGAGCGGCCCCTGGCGCACGCCCGTGTGGTCGTCGCCGGCGGCCTGGGCCTCGGCGACGCGCGCGCCGTCGCCCTGCTGGAGGATCTCGCCGACGCGCTGGGCGGGACCATCGCGGGGACCCGCCCCGTGGTGGACCGGGGCTGGCTGCCGGCCGACCGGCAGGTAGGGCAGTCGGGAGCCATCATCGCGCCGCTGGTGTACGTCGCGTGTGGCATCTCGGGAGCGCCGCAGCACCTGGCCGGCGTGCGCCGCGCTCGCACGATCATCGCCATCAATACCGACCCCGCCGCGCCGATCATGAAGATCGCCCACGTGCCTATCGTCGGAGACGTGCGGGACGTGCTCCCAGCCCTGACCAGCGCCGTCCGGGCGGCGGGCCAAGCCGCTGCTGCCGCTTCGAGAGGAGAGGGGCCGGCATGAGAGCGCTGGTGGCTGTGCGCTCGGTATTGGACGAGGACCGCTTCTCGGAGACGGCCTGGTGTGTTCCCTCGGGCCCGTTCGTCGCCGACCCCGAGGGCGATGTCGCCGCCCACATCGCGGCCGCCCTCGCCCCGGGCTCCACCGTCGCGGTGGCCGTGCAGGAGCCCGCCCGCGCCGAGCCCGCGTTGCGCCGCGCCCTGGCCCTGGGCGCCGCAGAGGCGGTCTGCGTGTGGGACGACGCGCTCGCCGACGCCGATGTCGCCCTCACGGCGCGGGTCCTCGCGGCGGTGGCGAGCGCGCGGTCCGCCGAGCTGATCGTGTTCGGCGGATGCGCGGCGGACGCGGGAACGGGAGCGGTCCCCGGGTACGTCGCGGAGCTTCTGGGCTGGCCGTGCGTCGACGGCGCCGTCGCCGCGCGGATCGAGAAGAACGAACTCATCGTGACCCGCTGGTCGGAGAACGGCCTCCGCGAAGTTCTGGCCGTGCCGTTACCCGCAGCGCTCGCCGTAGCGGCCAGCGGCGTCGCGGTTCCATATCCCACGCTCGCAGCTCGCCTGCGCGCCGACCGAGCGCCGATACAGACGCTTGCGCCCGCCGACGTCGCGCTCGACGCACGCGCAGCCCTGCGGCCGCGCATCCGCGTGGACCGTGTGACGCTCCCGAAGCCGACGTGCCCGGTTCCGACGCGAGCGGCGCATCCCTCACCCGAAGTGCGCGCAGCGCTCGCGCTCGCGGGGCCGATGGGCTCCGCCGCCACGCCTCGCGCTGGCGCGGAGGCGGTCGCCGCGGCGTTACGCGCGCTGGAAGAAGTTGGTGTCATCACACGAGGAGAAGGGACCGATAGATGAAAGCAATCGACGTCCACGTTCACCTTGGGATCGGGCCCGACATGATGGCGAACATCGAGGACATCGTCGCGACCTACCGGCGCAACGATGTGCTGGCGATGCCCATCGCCTGGGACGAAGAGTCGCGCACAGGCCGCGCGCCGCTCCTCAACGAGACGGTCGCGTCCTACGTGAAGCAATACCACGACGTATTCGTCGCCGGCTGGGGCTGTATCGATCCCTGGCGCGGACAGGCCGCCGTGCGCGAGGCGGAGCGCGCCATCAAGGAGCTGGGCCTCATCGGCCTGAAGTTTCAACAGGCGGCGCAGGCGTTCTACCCGAACGATCGCAGGTTCTATCCGCTGTGGGAGACGCTCTCTTCGTTGAAAGCGCCGGTCCTGTTCCACATGGGCACGACGGGGTACGGCGCGGGGCGCCCCGGCGGGGCGGGCGTCCATCTCAAGTACACGAGACCCATCCCGTACCTGGACGACGTCGCCGCCGATTTCCCCGAGCTCACCATCATCGGCGCGCATCCCGCCTGGCCCTGGCAGGACGAGATGATCGCCATCGTCGTTCACAAGTCCAACGTCTTTATTGACCTGTCCGGATGGTCTCCGAAGTACTTCCCGGAGGCCCTGAAGCGTGAGATCAACGGACGTTTGCAGGACCGCGTCATGTTCGGGTCGGACCACCCCTTCGTGCCACTGGAGCGCTGGTTGAGCGACTTCGAACGCGAGGGCTACAAACCCGAAGTGATCGAGAAGGTTTTGTACAAGAACGCCCAGCGCATCCTCGGGGTGGGCGTGTCAGGAGGTTCGTGAGATGGAGCGCGCGCTCCGCGACGTGCGGGTGCTCGACTTCACGCAGGCGCTCGCCGGGCCCTTTGCGACGATGCTCCTCGCGGATCTCGGCGCCGAGGTCATCAAGATCGAGCCGCCGGGGTCCCGACACGAGATCGCGAGTCCGATGGCGTACCAGGGCATGCATTTCTACTTCCTGAGCGTCAACCGCAACAAGAAGAGCGTGGCCCTTGACGTCCGCCGGCCGGAGGGTCGCGATGTGCTCTACGACCTCGTCAGGGTCTCCGACGTGGTCATCGACAACGCGCGCCCGGGGGTGCCTGCACGGCTGGGCATCGACCACCAAACCCTCTCGGCCATCAATCCCCGGATCATCTGCACGTCCATCACCGGCTTCGGCGACGCGGGGCCCTGCCGTGACCTCCCGGCGTACGACCTGACCGTCCAGGCGATGACGGGCGCCGTGTCCATCGGCGGAAATCCCGGAGAGCGTCCGGTCCGGAATGCCGTTCCGGTGGCCGACCAGGGGGCGGCGTTCATCGCCGTGGCTGGCACGCTGGCGGCGCTCTGGGAGCGCGAACGCACCGGCGTCGGCCAGCGGGTCGAGACGTCGCTATTCGCCGCAACGCTGTACCAGATGGCGTACGAAGTCGCGCTCTACACGGTCACCGGCCATGTGCAGCGGAACATCGGCTCCAGCCACGTCGTCGCGCTGCCGTACGGCATCTACGAGACCGCCGATGGCTGGATCGCCATCGCCGCGCCGTTTCGGTTCGACGCCTTGTGCTGCGTCATCGAGCGCCCGGAGCTGGTGACGGACCCGCGGTTCGACAAGATGGACAAACTGGCGCTGAACCGCGAGGCGCTCGATCGCGAGTTGCAGGAAGCGTTCCGAGCGCGGGCGACAGCCGAATGGCTGCGCCTGCTCCACGAGGCCGACGTTCCCTGCGCCCCGGTGAACGACCTCGCGGAAGCCCTTCGCCATCCGCAGGTGGAGGCGACGAACATGGTGGCGAGAGTGCCTCACGTCCGGGGAGGCGAAGTCCGGCTGGTCGGCACGCCCCTGAAACTGTCGCGGACGCCCGAGGCGGCGCGAGCCGAGCACACCTCGCCTCCGCTGCTGGGTCAACACACCCGTGAGGTCCTGACGGACCTCTTGGGCTACGACGAGGGACACCTGGCCGAGCTCGCCGAGCGCAACGTCATCGCCTTTGCGGACGCATAGGACTCCCGGGCACACGCCGCGGGGACAAGGGCGAGGTTGAGCGCGTTCATGTCTGGCGGGCTGATGAACGAGCGGGCGTTCGTGCGGCGTGGGCCCCGCCGCCCGCGTGAGCGCCCCGAGGGCCATCGTTGAGGGGGCGCCGGGCGGCGGTTCGACGACGGGATGATGACCGGGGGTGGCGACGACGCCTTGCCAGGAAGAACGAGCCGGCGGCGAGCGCCAGGCATGCCAGCGCCCCCGGGCTGCACGCAGAGCGGCTCGAGCCCTGCCTGGCCGGCAAGCGGCCAAGCCGGTCACAGCGCGCCGCCTGGGTTCGGGTGCGAGGGAGACCTCGGGGCGCTCGCCAAGGCGTCAGGAGCGGACCGGGTACGTTTCGCCGTCGAGGATGCGCAGCGCCAGAGTCAGGTCTACCACTGGACGAACATGGGCATGACGACGTGGACGAAGTCCTCGTCGTCGACGGGGCGGAGGACGCCCGCCTCGGACGGGCTCCGCGTCTCCAGGGCGACCCGCCCGCTTTCGATGACCTGAAGCACGTCCTGTAAATAACGGCCGTTGAAGGCGATCTTCGCGCCTTCGCCGTCTACCTGCGCGTCGATCTCGCCGGTATTGTCGCCGATCTCTTCGGCCCGGGCCATGATGATCATCTTGCCCGGCTGGAGCTCTTCGCCCGCCTGGAACTGAATCCGGACGATGCCGCTGCCGTCGCGGGCGAAAATGGAGGCGATGCGCGTCTCGCGCAGGAAGTCGGCCACGTCGACGACGGCGCGGCTCACATACTCGGTCGGGATGAGCCGCTCGTAGTCGGGGAAGGTGCCCTGGATGAGCTGCGCCACGAGCTCGACGTTCTTCACCTTGAAGAGCGCCTGCGTTTTGGCGGCGTTGAGCCGCAGCTCCACAGTTTCGTCTTCGTCGCCGAGCAGCCGCTGGAGTTCGTTCATCGCCCGCGCGGGGATGATGACTTCGGTGCGCTCGGGGACGGGGGCCTTCAGCGAGAGCCGGCGGACCGAGAGGCGAAAGCCGTCAGCGGCGGCGAGGGTGAGCCGGTCGCCGTCCATGACGGTGTCGACGCCGGTGAGCACGGGGCGGGTGTCGTCGGTGGCGGCGGCGAAGACGACCTGCGCGATGGCCTGCCGGAGCGGTCCCGACGCGATCTCGGCGCACACACCGTCCTGCACCTGGGGGATCGGGGGGAAGTCGTCGGCGTCCATGCCGCCGATGGTCGCCTGGTTTCGGGCGGCCACGACCCGGAGCTGCTTCGAGCGGGGCGCGAGGCTCAGGTCGATGCGCGCCTGAGGGTCGCCGAGGGCGTTCACGAAGTCGGTCAGCAGGCGGGCAGGGACCGTGATACGGCCCTCCTCCTCGATCTCCGCGCCGATCCAGCAGCTCAGCGCGATCTCGAGGTTGGTCGCCGCGAGCTTGAGCCTGCCGTCTTCGGTGGCGATGAGCACGTTGGACGTGATGGGCAACGTGGTGCGCGTGGCGACCGCTCGGCCGACGATGCCCAGCCCCCGCGCCAGGTGCTCCTGCAGACACGACACCTTCATAGCGATAACCCACCTAATCGTTTAGGCGGAAGTATACGGGAGGAGCGCCCAAGGGACAATAGGTACGGGCGCCGTGTTGGAACGATGGCGGAGCGACGTTGATGCGCCCTTAACCGCGCTTAATCCCGCGTTAACCCCCACCGCCTATCGTGGAGCCGGATTCGATCGCAGGAAAGGAGCGCCATCTTGAACCAGTGGAAGCGGAGCCCCTACATCGTGCTCGCCGGGGCGGCAGTCATCGTCGCGGCCGCGATGCTTACGGCCGCATGCGGAGGCGGTGAGGAGGGAGGCGGGCCGACGGAGCCCGGCGCGACGCGCCCGCCCTCGGTCTCGGGCAAGGTCACGGTCGACGGGTCGAGCACCGTGTTCCCCATCACCGAGGCGGTGGCCGAGGAGTTTCGCAACGTTCAGGGCGATGTGCAGGTGACGGTCGGCATCTCGGGCACCGGCGGCGGGTTCGAGAAGTTCTGCAACGGCGAGACCGACATCAGCGACGCGTCGCGGCCCATCAAGCAAGAGGAGATCGACGCCTGCGCCGCCAACGGCATCGAGTACATCGAGCTGCCGGTCGCTTTCGACGGGCTCGCAGTGGTAGTGAACCCTGAGAACGACTGGGTGGACTGCCTCACCGTCGAGGAGCTGAAAAAGATGTGGGAGCCCGCTGCGCAGGGGACCATCACCCGCTGGAACCAGATTCGGCCCGACTTCCCCGACGAGCCGCTCGCGCTGTTCGGCGCCGGCACGGATTCTGGTACGTTCGACTACTTCACCGAGGCCATCGTGGGTGAGAGCGGGGCCAGCCGGGGCGACTACACGGCCACGGAAGACGACAACGTCACGGTGCAGGGCGTCGCCGGCACGAAGAACGCCCTCGGCTACTTCGGGCTGGCCTACTTCGAGGAGAACGCCGACCGGCTGAAGCTCGTCGCCATCGACGGAGGCGGTGGGTGCGTCTTGCCGAGCGCGGAGACGGTGAACAACGGGACCTACACGCCGCTCTCTCGCCCGCTCTTCATCTACGTGCGGGCGGACCGGGCCGACGACCCGGCGGTGCAGGCGTTTGTGGACTACTATCTGAGCGACGACGCAATCAAAGCGCTGGTGCCGGAGGTCGGCTACGTGGCGTTGCCGGATAGCGTCATCGAGGGCGCGCGGGCGCGCTGGCAGGCGCGCGTCACGGGGTCCGTGTTCCCCGACGCTCCGGAGGGCGCTACGCTGGAGGAACTCTTCGCCCCTTGAGGCGCGGTGTCGTGGTTACGAAAAACGAGGGCGGCGCGGCCGGGTTCGGGGAAGGCCCGGCTTCGCTGCTGTGAGGAGTGGGCCGCGTGACAGCGGGCATCGGTGGACAGGCGGCGGCTGCTGGAGCGCCGCTGCGGCTTCGGGGCGGCCGCGCTCGCGCGGTCCGCGAGGGCCTCATCCACGCCGCCCTCTTGCTGTGCGCCGCCGTCTCGATCTTGACGACGGCGGGCATCGTGTTCGTCCTCGCGTTCGAGACGTACGAGTTCTTCCGCGAAGTCTCGCTCTGGGAGTTCGTGAGCGACACGCAGTGGACGCCGCTGTTCACGGACGCCCACTACGGCATCGCGCCGCTGCTCGCCGGCACGATGCTCACGTCCATCGGCGCCATGTTCGTCGCCGGACCCCTCGGCCTGCTCGCCGGCATCTACCTGAGCGAGTACGCCACCGAACGCGCGCGGTCGGTGCTGAAGCCGACCCTCGAGGTGCTGGCGGGCGTCCCGACCGTGGTGTACGGGTACTTCGCCCTGCTCTTCGTGACCCCGATCCTCCAGAAGCTCTATAGCGGCATCGCCGTCTTCAACGGGCTCAGCGCCTCGCTGGTCATGGGCATCATGATCCTCCCCCTCGTGTCGTCGCTGACCGACGACGCTATGAGCGCGGTGCCGCGGTCACTGCGGGAGGGCGCCTATGCGCTGGGGTCGACCAAGTACGAGGTGGCGACGCGGGTGGTGGCGCCGGCGGCGCTCTCGGGGATCCTGGCTGCGCTGGTGCTGGCCATCTCGCGGGCCATTGGCGAGACGATGATCGTGGCCATCGCCGCCGGACAGAATCCCACCCTGACCTGGAGCCCCTTCGTGCCGATCGAGACGATGACGGCGTTCATTGTCCAAGTGAGTCTGGGAGACACGCCGGCGGGGTCGCTCGCGTTCAAGACCATCTTCGCGGTGGGAGCCACGCTCTTCGTGATGACGCTGGCGATGAATCTGCTCAGCCGCTACGTGGTGATGCGGTTCCGGGAGGAGTACGAATGACAGCCGCGGCTCCGGCGCTTCAGGCGAGCCTGCAGCTCCGCATCCGCAAGCTCAAGGGCCTGATCTTCCTGGCGCTGTGCCTCGCCGCTGTGGGGGTCGCGCTGGCGGCGCTGGCGACGCTCATCGTCGACGTGGCGCGAGACGGTTTGCCGCGCCTGAGCTGGGACTTCATCAACAGCTATCCCTCGCGCTTCCCGGAGCGGGCGGGCATCAAGGCGGCCCTCTACGGCAGCGCGTGGATGATCGCCATCACCGTCGTAGTCGCGCTCCCGGTTGGGATCGGCGCGGCGGTGTATCTCGAGGAGTACGCGGGCAAGAACTGGTTCTCGACGCTGCTCGAGGTCAACATCTCGAATCTCGCCGGCGTGCCGTCCATCATTTACGGGCTGCTGGGGCTCCAGCTCTTCGTCCGCGCCATGGACCTCGGGCGCAGCGTGCTCGCTGGCGGCCTCACGATGGCTCTGCTCGTGCTCCCCATCATCATCATCGCCTCCCGCGAGGCGATCCGGGCGGTCCCGTCGTCCATGCGGGACGCCGCCTACGCCCTCGGGGCGACGAAGTGGCAGGTGGTGCGCCGGGCGGTGCTTCCCTACGCCTTCTCGGGCATCATGACGGGCAACATCCTGGCGACGTCCCGCGCCATGGGCGAGACGGCGCCTCTCATCACCATCGGCGCCCTCACGTTCGTCCCGTTCGTCCCTGACGGACCCCTCAGCCCCTTCACCGTGCTTCCCATCCAGATCTTCAACTGGGTGTCGCGGCCCCAGGCCGGGTTCCACACCAACGCCGCAGCGGGTATCGTGGTGCTGATGATCATGACGCTGGGGCTGAATCTCACCGCGATCCTCTTGCGGAACCGCTTCCAGCAGCGCTGGTGAGAGCGATGGCGATTCGCACCCCCCGGCTCCGTCCCGACGTGGTCCCGAAGCCCGAAGCCCAGGCGCCGACAGTCTACGACATCGAAGGCGACGCCATTCTGCGCACCGAGGGCCTCAGCGTCTGGTACGGACAGAAGCAGGCGCTCGACAACATCACCCTCACGATTCCCCGGGGGAAGATCACGGCCATCATCGGCCCATCAGGGTGCGGCAAGAGCACGCTCATCCGCGTGTTCAACCGCATGAACGACCTCATCCCCGGGTTCCGGCACGAGGGCCGCATCTACTACGAGGGGCACGACCTCTACGCGAAGGACGTCGACCCGGTCGAGATTCGGCGGCGGATCGGGATGGTGTTTCAGAAGCCGAATCCGTTCCCGAAGAGCATCTTCGAGAACGTCGCCTTCGGTCCGCGGGTCAACGGCGTTCGGGGCAACCTGCGGGAGCTGGTGGAACGATCGCTGCGGCAGGCGGCGTTGTGGGACGAAGTGTCGGACCAGCTCGGGAAGAGCGCGCTGGCGCTCTCCGGAGGGCAACAGCAGCGATTGTGCATCGCCCGCGCGCTGGCGATCGAGCCCGAGGTCATCCTGATGGACGAGCCGTGCTCCGCGCTCGACCCCGTGGCGACGCTGAAGATCGAGGACCTGATGCGTCAGCTCGTGCCCCGGTACACCATCGTCATCGTCACCCACAACATGCAGCAGGCCGCGCGGGTGTCGGATTACACGGCGTTCCTGCTGGCGGGCGAGGACCGGGTCGGGCGGCTGGTCGAGTTCGGCCCCACCGAGCAAATCTTCACCACCCCGCGCGACAAGCGCACCGAGGACTACATCACGGGCCGCTTCGGATAGCGAGCGGTTCGGCGACGGCATCGAGAAGGGAGACGGCGTCCCGTCGAGTGAACGGGACGCCGTCGCGTTCGCCAGGCGGCCTGTAAGCCGAGTTCTGTATCCTTCCGCGAAGGAAGGATGGTGGCCATCTCTCTAGGCCTCCCGTTACCGGAAGGCTCCAGCGGCCAACCCGGGACCATCGGGCCGGACGTCCCTTGACAGGTCCCCTACTTGGCCTTGCTCCGGGCGGGGTTTGCCCGCCATCCGCCTCTCAGCGGACGCGGTGCGCTCTTACCGCACCATTTCACCCTTACCCGGCCGCGAGGGCCGGGCGGTATGTTTCTGTGGCACTTTCCGTCGCGTCGCCGCGCCCGGGTGTTACCCGGCGCCCTGTCCGGTGGAGCTCGGACTTTCCTCCCCCGCTTGATGGCGGGGGCGGCCACCCGGCCTCCTGGCGTCCTCAGTATAGCGAGCTCGGGATCGCCCTGGTGGGCCCGGCAGGGATCGAACCTGCGACCGATCGGTTATGAGCCGACTGCTCTGCCCCTGAGCTACGGGCCCGACACCGCATTCTACGCCGGCCCTCCGCCGCCTGCCAAAGCGCCCTTCCCCTAGGGGAACACCCTTAAGAATCGGGCCGCTCCTGCCGATGCATGAGGTGGAAGACACGATGCGCCGCCGTCATCCGGACCGCGGCGGCCTGGAGAGGCAGGCACACCTGTGAAACGGCTCGTGATCGCTCTCGTGGCGCTGGGAACGCTGGGCGTGGTGGCCGCGGCGTGCACGTCGCAACAGGTGATGGAAGCCAACGTCGCCCTCGGGCTGAACCGGCTGCGCGCCGAGCAGGGGCTGCCTCCCCTCCGGGTCGATCCCGGGCTCGCGGCCGTCGCCAGACTGCGGGCGGAGGACATGGCCCGCAAGAACTACTTCAGCCACGACCCGCCCGACGGCTGCGACTTCGCGTGCCTTTATCAGCGGTTCGGCATCACGACTGCCTGGGCGGGCGAGGTCATCGCGTGGAACAACTACCCGCTGAATCAGGCGGTGGACGTGACCATCCGCATGTGGAAAGAGAGCCCGCCGCACTTCGCGACCATCACCAACTGTCACTTCGAGCGCATGGGCACCGGGGCCGCGGTGGCGCCGGACGGGAAGATCTATCACGTCGCCGTATTCGAAGGGAACGCGCCCGGCTGCTCGCCGTGAGCGGCCCGGGAGGGCCCGTAGCCCGAAGCGAGCGTCGCGCGGCCGGCGGGACGCTCGACGCTTGTCTGGCCCCTTGACACGGGGGCGGGCTGTAGGGTACATGAATGACGTTCATTCAGTGATGGCGGGCGCGACCACCACCGGAACCGACCGCGCGCAGCGCGCGGAGCTGCAGAAGGCGGCGCGACGAGAAGCGATCCTCCAGGCCGCCCGAGCGGTGTTCGCCCGCAAAGGCTTCCACGGGACCACCATCGCCGACATCGCCGAAGAGGCGGGCATCGCCCTCGGCACCTTCTACCTCTATTTCCCGTCGAAGAACGCCATCTTCGCGGCGTTGCACGAGCGGCTGTTCGAGCTCATCGGGCGCGCCGCGGCGCGCGGCGCCGGACCCGGCGCCAGCCTGCGGGACGACGTGGACGCGCGCGTCTCGGCCGTATTCGAGACGTGCCGGGAGAACCGCGAGCTGTTGCGGCTCGTGGTGCTGAACACGGATCCCACGAGCCCGGAGGCGCGCGAGATGGCCCGGGCGGCTCGCGAGCGCGAGCAGCCTCTGGCGGACCTGTACCGTCGGGCGATGGACGCCGGCTTCGTGCGTAGAGCGGACCCGGAGACGCTCGCCAAGCTGGTGACGGGCCTGGTGAGCATCGCCGTGTATCAGTGCTTCGTCCCCGACGACGGCGCGGAGGCGGACCGCCTCAAGGACGGCGTCGTCGACTTCATCACTGCGGCGCTGGCGCCGCGCTGAACTGGCCAACTCAGGGGGTTGGAGCGGCAGGGGCGTTCCCGTTTGGGACGCCCCTGCCGCGTTCGGCGCGATACGGATGCGGCGAAGCCGGCCGCACGGCCGGCTTCGCGTTGTTTGCTTGTCGGGCCCCTCAGGCTGTCGCGTCCCGGGCCAGCGGCTCCTCTTCGTCGGAGAGCGCGGCCTCGTCGGACACGGGCTGGCCGGTGCGCGTCAGCAGCAGCGGCCGCTGCCGGTTGCGGATGGTCTCGCCGCTCACCACGCACTTCTTCACGTCAGGACGCGACGGAATCTCGTACATCACGTCCAGCAGCGTCTCTTCGAGGACGGTGCGCAGCCCGCGAGCGCCCGTCTTGTGACGGATGGCTTCCTCCGCGCACGCCTCGAGGGCGTCTTCGGTGAAGACGAGCTCGACGCCGTCGAGGGCGAAGAATCGCTGGAACTGCCGGACCAGGGCGTTGCGCGGCTCCGTGAGGATACGCATGAGCGCCTGCTTGTCCAGCGCCTCCAGCGCCACGACCATCGGCAGCCGGCCGACGAACTCGGGGATCAGGCCGTAGTGCAGGAGGTCGTCGTGAGTGACGTGCTTGAGCAGCTCGTCGATGCGCTCCTGCCCGGTCTTGCGCTGAATCTCAGCGTTGAACCCCAGCGAGCGCCGGTTGGCGCCCAGCCTGCGGTCGACGATCTTCTCGAGGCCTTCGAACGCCCCGCCGCAGATGAACAGGATGTTCGAGGTGTTGATCTGGATGAAGTCCTGGTGCGGGTGCTTGCGCCCGCCCTGCGGCGGCACGTTGGCGACGGTGCCCTCGATGATCTTGAGGAGCGCCTGCTGGACGCCTTCGCCCGAGACGTCGCGGGTGATGGACGGGTTGTCGCTCTTGCGGGCGATCTTGTCGATCTCGTCGATGTAGACGATGCCCCGCTCGGCGCGCTGGATGTCAAAGTCCGCCGCCTGAATCAGGTGCAGGAGGATGTTCTCGACGTCCTCGCCGACGTAGCCGGCCTCCGTGAGCGCGGTGGCGTCGGCGATGGTGAACGGCACATCGAGGATGCGCGCCAGCGTGCGGGCGAGGAGCGTCTTCCCGGACCCGGTCGGGCCCACGAGGAGAATGTTGCTCTTCTCGAGCTCGACGTCTCCGGGGCCCGACGACGCCGAGTTGATGCGCTTGTAGTGGTTGTAGACGGCGACGGAGAGGACCTTCTTGGCCTGATCCTGGCCGATGACGTATTCGCAGAGCTGGCTGTAGATCTGCTGCGGCGTCGGGACGCGCTGGGTCGCCACCTTGGCCTTGGTCGCCCCGGCCGCTTCTTCATCGATGATCTCGCGGCACAGCTCGACGCACTCGTCGCAGATGTAGACGGCGCCGGGCCCAGCGATCAACCGCTTGACCTGGTCCTGGTTCTTTCCGCAGAAGGAGCAGTGGTACTGGACTCGGCTGCCGCGACTGTTGGCCATTCGGGTCTCCTGAGGGGTATCGACGAAACCGTTCTCTACTTTACAACGAGCGTCCAGCCCCGGAGTTGCGCCTTCGTGACAACACGATCACTTCGGCGGGGGCTGCAGGATCTCGTCGATGATCCCGTACTCCTTCGCCTGCACCGGGTTCATGTAGAAGTCCCGGTCGAAGTCCCGCTTGATGCGCTCGGGATCCTGACCGGTGTGCTTCACCAGGATATCCCGGATGATCTCGTTCTCGCGCAGGAGCTCCCGGGCCAGGATCTCCACATCCACCGCCTGACCGCGAGCGCCGCCCATCGCCTGATGCATGTGGACGGTCGCGTGGGGCATGGCGTAGCGCTTGCCCGGCGCGCCCGCCGCCAGCAGGATCGTGGCCATGCTCGCCGTCATTCCGACGCAGTATGTCGCCACGTCCGGCCGCACGAGCTGCATGGTGTCGTAGATCGCCAGCCCGGCCGGGATCACGCCGCCCGGCGAGTGGATGTACATGTTGATGTCCCGGTCGGGGTCCTCCCGCTCCAGGTACAGCAACTGCGCGATGATCAGGTTCGCCACCTGGTCATCGATGGGCGTGCCGAGGAAAATGATGCGCTCCCGCAGCAACAGAGAATAGATGTCGAACGCGCGCTCGCCGCGCGGGCTCGTCTCGATAACGGATGGGATGATGACGTTGGTCGGTGTGAACTCCATGTCGTTCGAGGCTCCTTGTGTCTCCGGCGTCATGCCGGGGATGCTCATCCTCAGGATTCCGATTCCGCCGCGCCCGCTCCGGCGGCCGCGTCGGCCGGCTCGGCCCGGCCCGAGGCGATGGCTTCGAGGCGCTCCAAGGTTTTCCTGGTCAGCAGCGAGTTCCGCAGCGACCGGCGCCCCGGTTCGCTTCGGAACAGCTCGTGAAGCTCGGCGGCCCGCCATTCGGGCGCGGACGACACCAGCCGCTGGATTTCGGCGTCGATCTCGGCGTCCGTCACGTCGAGATGTTCGGCTTCGGCCACGGCCGTCAACACCAGGGAACGCCGGACGCGGTCGTCCGCGATGGGCCGAAGCTCGGCCAGAACCTCCTCCTCGGTCTTGCCGATGCGGTCGAGATACCGCTCGAAGTCCTCGCGGTCCGTGTTCGGGCCCAGGTGGTCGCGGATCAGGCGCTCGATCTCGCGGTCCAACAGCACGGGAGGATACTCGATCGTCGCCTGCTGCAGGAGCGCGTCGAGAATGCGGTCCTGATGTTCTCGCGCAGCTCGCGCCTCCTCGCTCGCCCGGATGTCCGCTTCGATTCGCTCCCGCAACGCCTGGAGCGACGGAAACCCTTCGCCGACCTCCCGCGCGAAGTCGTCGTTGAGTTCCGGCAGGACCTCTTCCTTCACCTCCTTGATCGCGACCCGGTAGTGACACGGCTTGCCGGCGACCCGCTTGTCCGCGATATCTTCGGGCGCCGTCAGGTCGAATTCGAGGATCGCGCCTTTCGTCGCCCCGAGGACACGCTCCTCGAATCCGGGAAGGGACACCGAGCGGCCTTCGACGAGCTTGAACTCGGCGTCCTCCTCATCGAAGAGGGTGCGCCCGTTCACCTCGGCGCGCAGGTCCGCCCGGACGACGTCGCCCCACTGCACCGGCCGGTCGACGGGCTCGAGCGTCGCGTAGCGCCGCCGCAGGTCTTCGAGCGTCCGGTCGACCTGCTCGGGGTCGACCTCGACCGGTGGCCGCTCGACCCGCACCGAGCGGTAGTCGCCGAGCTCGACGGTCGGCTTGACCGGAATGGTGGCCTTGATCACCAGCGGCTCGACCGTCTCGACGGAGAGCCGCGGAAGGTCGATGGGCTCGATCTCCTGGTCACGCTCGAGGGCCTCGCGGTAGACCTGCGGGACGAGGCTATCGAGGGCCTCGTCGATGAGCGTCTCGCGGCCGTAGTGGCGCTCCACGAGGGCGCGCGGCGCCTTGCCCGGCCGGAAGCCCGGGATCTTGGCGCGCCGGGCCAGCTTCCGGTAGGCGGAATCAAGAGCGCCTTCCAGGCGCTCTTGAGGGACTTCGATCGTCAGGACGATCTGGCTTTCAGGAATCTTCTCTTTGGTGACCTTCACATCGGGAGTATACCATGCCCTCAGATTGTGACAGTAGGAACGACCGCGGACGGCCGCCGCCGTTGCCGCCGCGCCGCGAAGCTGCGACACTGCGACCACCAATCGAACGAGGAGGACCGGGCGTGCTCAAGACTCACGACTGCGGGACCCTGCGGAAGGACCACGCCGGCCAGGCCGTGACGCTCGCGGGATGGGTGCACCGCCGCCGCGATCACGGCGGTCTCATCTTCGTGGACCTCCGCGATACCACGGGGCTCGTGCAGGTCGTGTTCAACCCCGCGGAGGCGCCGGACGCACACGCCGTCGCCCAGGACTTCCGGGTCGAGTACGTCGTGCAGGTCACGGGCGAGGTCGCGCCCCGCAAGCCGGGCACTGAGAACCGCGCGCTCCCTACGGGCGAGATCGAGGTCCGCGCGCGGACGGCGACGCTGCTGAACACGTCGCAGACGCCGCCCTTCTACATCAACGAAGAGACCGAAGTCGAGGACCTGCTGCGTCTACGGTACCGCTATCTCGACCTGCGGCGCGAGGGCATGCACCAGCGTATCTTGCTGCGTCACCGCGTCACGAAGTTCATCCGCGATTTCCTCATGGAGCGCGGCTTCGTGGAGATCGAAACGCCCATTCTGGCGAACCCTACGCCCGAGGGTGCGCGGGACTTTCTCGTGCCGAGCCGCCTGCAGAAGGGCTCGTTCTACGCGCTGCCGCAGTCGCCCCAGCAGTTCAAGCAGCTTCTCATGGTCGCGGGCTTCGAGCGCTACTTCCAGATCGCCCGCTGTTTCCGGGACGAGGACCTGCGCGCCGACCGGCAGCCCGAGTTCACCCAGCTCGACCTCGAGATGAGCTTCGTCGAGCAGGACGATATCCTCGCGCTCATCGAGGAGCTGTACGTCTCGCTCGCGCAAGCGGTGCGCCCCGACCTGAAGGTCTCGCGTCCCTTCCCGCGGATCACGTACGACGAAGCGATGCGCCGGTTCGGCACCGACAAGCCGGACCTCCGCTACGGTCTCGAGCTGTGCGAGTTCACCGATCTCGTCGCCGGGTCGGAGTTCGGCGTCTTCCGGACCGCGGTCGAAAGCGGCGGGCGCGTCGAAGGATTGTGCGTCCCGGGCGGCGAGACGTTCACCCGCCGGGAGATCGACTCGCTCACCGAGCTCGTACAACATCACGGAGCGAAGGGCCTCGTCTCCATCGCGCTGCTGGAGGCGCCGGCCAGCCTGACGGCCGAGGGCTTCCGCTCGCCGGTCGGGAAGTACCTGGCGCCCGAGATGGTGCGAGCGATGGCGGAGCGCGCCGGGGCGTCGAAGGGCGACCTCCTCCTCGTCGTCGCGGGCCAGGGAGGCCTTCCTCAGAAGGCGCCGGGGTCCGTGCACCGGGTCAAGCCCGCGCTCGACGCGCTGCGCCGCGAAATCGCCGGTCGGCTCGGCCTTGCGGATCCGCAGCGGCTCGCGTTCGCGTTCATCGTGGACTTCCCGCTGCTCGAGTGGAACGACGAAGACCAGCGCTGGTACGCGATGCATCACCCGTTCACATCGCCGCGGCCGGAGGACATGCCCCTTCTCGACCGCGACCCCGGTGCGGCGCGCGCCCAGGCCTACGACCTCGTGTGCAACGGCTTCGAACTCGGGGGAGGCAGCATCCGGATCCACCTGCCGGAGGTCCAACGGAAGATGTTCGATGTGCTGGGCATCGGCCCCGACGAGCAGCGGGACCGCTTCGGGCATCTCCTCGAGGCCTTCAAGTACGGGGCGCCGCCGCACGGCGGCATCGCCACCGGGCTCGACCGGACCGTCGCTATCCTCGCGGGGCAGACGGACATTCGTGAGGTGATGACCTTCCCGAAGACGAAGACGGCGCAGGACCCGATGACGGGCGCGCCGTATCCCGTGCCGCCTGAGGCGCTGCGAGAGCTCGGGCTGCGGCTGGTGCTGGAGTGAGCGCATCCGGCCGCGCGGCCCGAATGTTGCCATCGGCGGGCCGGACGGCGAGAATCAGGGATGCGGGCGCTCCCGGACGGGCGCCCGCGGCCGATAGGACCTGTGGAGCCGGGCGCCGGCCCGGCCGCGCAGCAAGGTGAGTCGAGATGAACCGAGCCGTCCTCAGCCTCGTCGGCGCCGCTGCGGCGCTGGTCATCGTCATCGCCGTCATCGCCATCCTCCTGGTGAGCCAGGGAGGAGGTGGTGACAACACGGGCGGCGGCGAGCGGGCGCAGCCGACGGAGCAGGCCTCGGGCGGAGGCGAGGATCGCGAGGACTCCGGGGGCAAGAAGGTCCTCCGGATTCCCGGAAGCGACCCCATCACCCTCGACCCCGCGGTCGCCCAGGACGTCGAGTCCGCGACCTACATCGTCGAGATTTTCGGTGGGCTGGTCACCCTCGACGAGAACCTGAATGTGGTGGCCGATCTGGCGGAGGAGGTCCCCACGAAGGAGAACGGGGGCATCTCGCCGGACGGCACGGTCTACACGTTCCGCATCCGGCAGGACGCGTTCTTCCACGACCGCCGGCCCGTCACGGCCGAGGACGTGAAGTATTCCTGGGAGCGGGCGCTCGACCCGTCGACGGCCTCGGTGGTCGCGGAGTTCTATCTCGGCGACATCGTGGGCGCGCGGGACAAGGCCCGCGGCCGCGCCGACGAGGTCAGCGGCATCGAGGTCGTGGACGACCGGACCCTGCGGGTGACCATCGACGCGCCGAAGCCGTACTTCCTGCAGAAGCTCACCTATCCGACGGCCTTCGTCGTCGACCGGCGCGAGATCGAATCGAACCCCCGCAACTGGACGCTCAAGCCGAACGGGACGGGTCCGTTCAAGCTGAAGGAGTGGCGGCTGGGCGAGCGGATCGTCCTCGAGGCGAACAAGGACTACCACCTCGGCGCGCCGAAGATCGATGAAGTGCAGTTCCTGCTGGCCGGCGGCGGACTGTCCGCCTACGAAGCGGGGGAGGTCGACATCTCGGGCGTGCCGCTCGACGACACCGAGCGCATCCAGGATCCGTCGGAGCCACTCAACGCGGAGTATCACGCGGCCGACGACCTGTCGATCTTTTACATCGGATTCAACACCGAGCGGCCGCCGTTCGATGACGTCAAGGTGCGGCAGGCGTTCGCCATGTCCATCGACAGGGAGAAGATCAACGAGGTGGTGCTGTTCAACCGGGCGCGGGTGGCGAACGGCATCATGCCGCCCGACCTGCCGGGACACAACCCGGACGCGCAGGCGCTGCCCTACGACCCGGAGCGGGCGCGGCAACTGCTGGCCGAGTCGAAGTACGGCGGCCCTGACGGCCTGCCGGAGATCACCATCGCCGAATCCGGAGGGGGCGCGAGCGCCGGCCCCATCCTCGAGACCGTCGTCGCCATGTGGAAGGACAACCTCGGGGTCGACGTGAAGATCCAGCAGGCGCAGTCGGCGACGTTCTTCGCCGACATCGACGCCGGGCGGTATCAGGCGTTCAACCTCGGGTGGATCATGGACTACCCGGACCCGGAGGACATCCTCGACATCAAGTTCCACTCGCGCAGCCGGCAGAACGACACCCGCTACGCGAATCCGGAGGTGGATCGCCTGCTGGAGGAGGCGCGGACGGAGCAGGACCAGCAGCGGCGGTTCGAGCTGTACCGCGAGGCTGAGCGCCTGATCGTCCAGGACGCGCCGTGGATCCCGTTGTTCTTCGGGCGCGACCACGTGCTGATCAAGCCATACGTGAAGGACTTCAAGCTCACGCCCATCGTCATCCCGAAGCTGCGCTTCGTCGACGTCGAGCGCTAGCGGCGCGGAGGGCGCGCGGTGGAAGGGCTCGCGAGCTACATCGTCCGGCGCCTGCTCTGGATTTTTCCGGTCCTGGCCGTTGTCTCCTTCGCCACGTTCGCCATCGCGCGACTCGGGCCGGGCGACCCCGTGCGGGTACGGGCGGGGCAATTCACGGACGAGGAGGCGCTCGCCCGCGTCCGCGCCCAGTACGGCCTCGATAAGCCCATCTGGGAGCAGTACTGGATCTACGTGAAGGGCGCCCTCACCGAGGGCGACCTGGGCGAGAGCTTCCGCTACCAGGGCCGGAGTGTCGTCGATGTCATCCTGCCCAAGGTCTGGGTGTCGGCGCAGCTCAACCTCGTGGCGCTCCTCCTGACGTTCGCCATCGGCATCCCCGTCGGCATCTACGCCGCCACTCGCCAGGGAAGCTGGCAGGACCCGATGGCCATCGGGACCTTCCTCCTCTTTCGTTCGATCCCGAGCGTGGTGGTGGTCCCCGTCGCCATCTGGCTGCTCGTCGTCGAGCTGGGATGGGTGCGCCTCGGGTGGGACGGCGTCTTCAGCCGCAACGCGCTCGTGCCCGTCCTGGCGCTGTCGATTCCGGGCGTCGCCGGCGTCGCGCGGCTCGTGCGGGCGACGACGCTCGATGTGCTTTTGGAGGACTACGTGCGCACGGCTCGGGCCAAAGGCCTCAGCGAGATGACGGTGCTCACGCGCCACGTGGCGCGCAACGCGCTTCTGCCTCTCGTCACCATCTTTGGCCTCTCCCTCGTCACCGTCCTCGAGGGGTCGTTCTTCGTCGAGACGCTGTGGGGCATCCCCGGCGCGGGCCGGCTGGCGTTCGAGTCGGTGAACGACCGTGACTACGACCTGCTGCTGGCGCTGGTGCTGATGATCGCGGCCGCCTTTATGGTCATCAACATCGTGGTCGACGTGGCTTACGCCTTCATCGACCCGCGGGTGCGCATCAGCGGACGGGGGACGCAGACGTGACCACCGCCGCCATGACCATGGAGGAGCCCGCGGTCCGCGGCCGCAGCCCGACGGCGCTGGCGGTGCGCCGGCTTCTGCGGAAGCGCATCGCCGTGGTCGCGCTGGTGGTGATCGCCATCTTCTATGCGGCGGGCATCCTCGCGCCGTGGTTATCGCCCTACGACTTCGCGGAGCAAAACCTCGACGCCACGTTCCAGGGCCCGTCGCTGGCGCATCCCTTCGGCACCGACCGCCTGGGACGCGACCTGCTCAGCCGCTCGCTGTGGTCGATGCAGACCACGGTCATCGTCACCGTCGCGACGCTGTTCACCGGAGGCATCGTGCTCGCGGTAGGGCTGGGGCTGCTCGCCGGGTATCGCGGGGGCACCTGGGTCGACACGCTGATCATGCGGGCGGGCGACGTCTTCTTCGCGCTGCCCGGCCTGCCGATGCTCATCCTCATCAACGCCGCTCTCGGCGACCGCGTGGACGTCTGGGCGAAGCGGATCGAGGAGTGGACCGGCATCGGAGGCATCCGCGACTCCGGGGCGCCGGACTACTTCCTCATCTTCGGCGCGCTGTCGCTCTTCTCGTGGGTGGGCGGCGCGCGAGTCATCCGTTCGCAGGTGCTGGCGCTCCGCGAGACCGACTACGTGACCGCGGCGCGGGCGCTGGGGGCGAGCGACTTCCGGGTGATCACGCGGCACCTGCTGCCCAACGTGAGCAATCTCGTCATCGTCAGCGTGTCGTCGGGGCTGGGCGCCATCGCCGGGTCGGAGATTCTGCTCACGTGGTTCGGCGTGGGCATCCAGCCGCCGCACCCGAGCTTCGGGGTGATGATCTACGACGCCTCCACCTCCATCCGCGCGTTCAGCGAGCATCCCTATCTCATCGCCGTGCCCGCGTCGGTGGTCGGGACGCTCATCCTGGCGTTCAACCTGCTCGGCGACGCCGTCAACGACGTCTTCACGCCGCGCGCGCGGTGAGGCCGGTGGCGGCCCCGCGCGCCCGCGCGCTACGATGCGGGCGTGACGGCGCCCCTGAGTCTCTACGTCCATATCCCGTTCTGCACCGCCAAGTGCGGGTACTGCGACTTCAACTCCTACGCGGGCCAGGACCACCTCATCCCGACCTATGACCGCGCGCTCGACCGCGAGCTGCGGCTCTGGGCGCGGTCGCTCGGCTCGCGCCCCGTCCCGACGGTGTACTTCGGGGGCGGCACGCCGAGCCTGACTCCGCTCGAGGAGCTCGCCGGCGTCGCCGCCACCATCCGCGAATGCTTCCGGCTCGACCCCGATGTGGAGTGGTCGCTGGAGGCGAACCCGGGGACGGTGAACGAGGCGTATCTTCGAGGCCTGCGCGCCCTAGGGGTGAACCGCTTGAGCTTCGGCGTGCAGAGCTTCGACGACGCGGAGCTGCGCGCGCTCGAACGCATCCACACGACCGACGACGTGCGCCGGGAGGTCGCCGCCGCGCGGGCGGCGGGATTCGACAACGTGAACCTCGACCTTATCTTCGGGCTGCCCGGTCAGACGCTCGACGGGTGGCGACGCAATCTGGAGGAGGCGCTCCGCCTCGAGCCCGAGCACCTGTCGGTCTACGCCCTCACCGTCGAGGAGGGCACGGCGCTGGCGCGCGACGTCGCCCGCGGACGGAAGCCCGCGCCCGACCCCGACCTGCAGGCGGACATGTACGAGCTCACGGAGCGGATGCTCGCCGAAGCCGGCTACGAGCATTACGAGCTCTCCAACTGGGCGAAGCCCGGACGCCGCTGCCGTCACAACCTGGTGTACTGGCGCAACGAGGAGTATCTCGGCGTCGGCGCGGGCGCGCATTCGTACGTCGATGGCGTGCGGTTCGCCAACGAGCGCCTGCCGTCGCGGTACCTGGCGGCGGTGAACGAGACGTGGGAGGCCTCACAGGGCGGCGGGCCGACGACCATGCGTCAGGTGGCGTCGGTGGAGCGCGAGCCGCCGGAGTTGCAGATGGCGGAGACGGCGATTCTGGGGCTGCGGCTCATCGAAGGCGTGGACCTGGCGGCGTTCGAGCGCCGCCACGGCCGGCCCTTCGAGGACGTGTACGCCGCCGAGCTGCCGGAACTGTTCGCGTACGGCCTGCTCGAGCGCGCCGACGGGCACATCCGGCTCACGCCGCGGGGGCGCCTCCTGGGGAACGAAGTCTTCGCGCGCCTGTTGCCCGCGGCGTGCGCGGCGGACGCGTAGCCGGCAGGACCCAGCGCTCAACCGAGCCCGTGCGCCTCGCGGTACGTGGCAATGAGGTCGCTCAGGTCGAAGCGCGTGTCGGGCGACCGCGGCCCGAGCGGGTCGGGCGTCGGGTCGGCGCCGAGCAGCGTCTCCAGGGTGCGCCGCACGCACCAGGGGAGCGCCGTCAGGTGATAGCCGCCCTCCAGCACGGCGACGAGCCGCCCGCCGCAGAACTCCTCCGCCAGCGCCTTCGCCGTCGCCATGAGCCAGCCGTAGCCGTCGACCGATAGCTCGAGGCCCGCGAGCGGGTCGGCGTAGTGGGCGTCGAAGCCCGCGGACACGAGGATGAACTGCGGGCGGAACCTCCGCACGACGGGCGCCGCCACCTCCTCGACCACGCGGCGGATGTCGCCGTCGCGCGCCCCCTGCGGCAACGGGAGGTTCACCGTCGCCCCGGCGCCCGGCCCCTCGCCGGTCTCCCGGAAGTGGCCCGTCCCCGGATAGAAGGGGTACTGGTGCGTGGAGACGTACAGCACGTCGCCCCGCCGGTAGAAGGCGTCCTGCGTGCCGTTGCCGTGGTGCACGTCGATGTCGAGAATGGCGACGCGCTCGAGTCCGTGCCGGGCGATGAGATGCTGGGCCGCGATGGCGACCTGGTTGAATAGGCAGAACCCCATGGCGCGCGACGGCGTCGCGTGATGGCCCGGCGGCCGTAGCGCGCAGAACGCCGAGCGCACCCGGCCCGCCATGACCGCATCGACCGCCGCCAGCGTCCCGCCGACGGCGCGCACGGCGGCGTCGTACGACCGCGGCCCGACCCAGGTGTCGGGGTCGGCCCAGCGGCCGCCCGACGCCGCCATCTCACGAATGCGCTCGACGTGCTCCGGTGTGTGCACGAGCGTCAGGTCCTCGAGCGTCGCGTCGCGGGCGCCGATGGCTTCGAGGCGGCTCGACAGGCCCGAGGCTTCGAGGAGCGCGACGATGGCCCGCAGACGGTCCGGGGACTCCGGATGGTCGCCGGCGTCGTGCTCGAGACAGAGGGGGTCGTACACGAAGCCGACGGTCGCGCTCAGGGCGGGCCTCCCGGCAGGCAGTACAGCAGCTCGACGTCGCGCAGGTGCTGGGGCGTGCGCTCGGGGCACTGTGCGCCTTCGTTGGTCGTCTCCATCGACGCGAACAGCGTGAAGCTCTGGCCGTCGGACTGGTACCAGTAGCCGTAGGCGTTGGCGTCGCCTCTGGGGTCCGACGGCAGGGGGTCGAGGAATTCGGCGAGCTTGCAGCCCTGGTCGTTGTCCCGGTACACGCACAGCGTCTGGATGTTCCCGCCCGTGCTCGGGAACGAGCCGTAGCGCTCGTAATACGCGCGCAGCGCGTCCGCGATGGCCGCCAGGTCGTCCCGGCGCCGCTGGTCGCGGACGGCGCGCTGCGGATCGGGCGTGGGCGTGGGCGTCGGCGTCGGCGACGGGCCGGGCGTGGGACTGGGGCCGGGCGTGCGTGTCGGGAGGGGCGTCGCCACCTGGTCGCCGCTGGGCGAGGCGTCTCCACTGGACGCGAGGTCGAACGCGACCAGCGCGAGCAGCGCCGCCCCCAGGGCGAGGACGGGGAGCGCCGTCTCGACACGAAGCCAGCCGCGCAGGTTCACGGCGTCACTCTAGCGCACTGATGCGCCGCCGGGGAACGCGGCTTCTACCGGGCGATGCGCATGAGCTGCCCCGTGTACGTCAGGTAGTACAGGAAGCCGTCGGCGCCCTGGGTCACGCCCGTCGAGCAGCCCGGCGCGATGAGCCGGTCGCGCTTCGCGACGTCGGTACCCTCGACGTGCCCGGTCTCCGACCAGTGAAGCGCGCCACCGTGGTGGAAGGTGCAATAGAAGAGGTCGTCGCGGAAGTCCGGCAAGGTGTCGCCCGAGTAGACCGTCGCCCCGGCGATGCCCATCGGCGCTTCGTACAGGACGAGGGGCTCTCTCAGCACCACCTTCTCTGCGGGCCAGCCGTAGTCGGCGCCGGGCTCCACGCGGTACACGGCGTCGCCGGCGGCGTCGCGGTTCTCGGTAATGAAAATCTCGCCCGTCTCGCGGTTCACCGCGACGCCGAAGGGATTCCGCAGTCCGTAGGCGTAGACCCTGGGGTCGGCGTCCTCACGGCCGAAGAAGGGGTTGTCGGGCAGGGGGTTCCCGTCGCGGTCCATCCGCAGGACCTTGCCCACCGGAACGTCGACCCGAGGCGCCAGGTCGCCGCGCTCGTGGTCGCCCACGGTCACCAGCAGCGCGCCACTGCGGTCGAAGGCGATGCCGCCGGCGATATGGCTGCGCTCGGGGGCGAGCTCGACGGTGAAGATGGGGGTGGGGTCGGTCCCCCGGCCATCGACCTCGCGCAGGCGCGCCAGCACGGTCCGCTGGACGCCCGCTGCGTCCTGCTCCGTGTAATAGACGTACACGAATCCGTTGGTCTCGAACTCGGGGTCGACGGCGATGCCGACGAGGCCGAGCTCCTGGAGGAAGGTCTCTACGGTATAGACGGGGATCTCGGCCCACGGCTCCTCGAGCAGGACGCCGTCCCGCACGACGCGTACCCGTCCCGTGACCTGCTCGGTGATGAGCAGACGGCCGTCGGGCGTCGCGGCGATAGCGGTCGGCTGGTCGAGTCCGTCCAGCACCGACTCGATGCGGTAGCCGGGAGGCAGCGCGGACAAGAACGGCGTGTTGACGTAGAAGGGCAGCGTCGGGGCGGGCGTGGCGCCGGCGGAAGGCGGGTCATCGCCGCTCGAGGATGAGCCGCCCGAGCATCCGCTCGCGAGGGCGAGGACGAGCAGGACGCCGAGGAGCGTCGCGAAACGAGGCGACCCTGGCACGGAAGGCACGCTAGCAGAGGGACGGCTTAGGCGGTAGGGGCGAACCGGCTTCGGCGGAAGGGGTCGTGGTGCCGAGGGCCAGAATCGAACTGGCGACACCGCGGTTTTCAGCCGCGTGCTCTACCGACTGAGCTACCTCGGCACTCGGCGCCCCATTCTATCGACGCCCCTCCGACGCGGGCAAGGCGATTCCGCCTAACGCAAGGCTCTGATATGATCCGCCCGGCCGCGGGACGGATGCTTGACCTGCAGCCGCCGAGGACGCATGGCTCCCCTCATCGTCGCTTCCGTCGTTGCCGGAGCCGGCCGCACTACGGTGACGGCGGGCCTCGCGTGGCTCGCCGCCCAGGACGGCCGCGCCGTCGCTGTGCGACGAGCAGGTGACGACGACGCGGCACGCGCCGACGCCGCCTTCTACGCCGGCGTTCCGGCGTTCGCCGCGCCCGCCGAGCCGGTCGCTCTCGACGCGCTGACGCCATCGGACGGCTTCGACCTCTGGGAAGCGCCGCCCGGCGACGTCGCGGAGGCGGTCGCGAGGACGAAGGCGCGCGTGTTGCTCGTCGCGCGCGGCGAGCTGGACGAGGAGACTCGGCGGCTGGCGGAACGCCTCGGCGGAAGGCTCGCGGGCGTCGCGCTCACCGCCGTGCCCGAGAAGGAGGCGCAGAGCGCGGCCGCGCCGGTGATCGTGGCGTTGCCCGAAGACCGCCTCCTCGCAGGGCCCTCCGTCCGCGACGTGCGCGAGGCGCTTGAGGCGCGCACGCTCGTGGAGGACGGGGCCGACGCCGCGCTGGAGTGGGTGGTGGTCGCGCCCGTCGCTTCGGACCCCGGCGCGCCGTACTTCACCCGCTGGGGACGGAAGGCGGTGGTGGTCCGGCACGAGAAGGCCGACCTGATGCTGGCCGCGCTGGGCACGGAGCTCGACTGCCTCATCATCACTGGTGGACGCGAACCGCTGCCGTACGTGCTCGACCGCATCCGGAACGAGGGACGGGACCTCACGGTACTGCTGTCGCCGCTGGACACGTACCAGACGATGCGGCGCATCGAGAAGCTGTACGGCGCGAGCCGGTTCGCGGGCATGCGCAAGGTCGAGCGCGCGGCGCAGCTTCTGCGGGAGCGTCTGTCGGTGCCTCTGGAATCGCTGCTGTAAAGGCGCCGGACGCCGTTCCCCCCATCGATGGATTCCACCGATGAGGGCCGCGCTTCAGCGTGGCCGGCGACGCGTGGATCGGTAGGGCGCCTGCCTCGCTGATGAAGGCCACGCTTCGGCGTGGCCGAGGATCCGTGGGCGGGCTCGGGCGGTCGGATGCCTTCGGGGTGAGGCGGGGTGCGGGAGAAGAAATGCTTCGCCCCCTTCGGGGGCTCAGCATGACGCTGGGGGTGCCGCCCTGAAGGGTGGCTTTCATGCAGGGAATCGTTCCCCCGTTGATGAAGGCCACGCTTTAGCGTGGCCGGCGTGCCGTGGGAGGATGACCCGCCTTCCCCGTTGATGAAGGCCACGCTTCAGCGTGGCCGAGGGTCCGTCGGCGGATTCGGATGTTCGACGCCTTCGGGGTGACGCATGGGTGCGGGAGAAGAGATGCTTCGCCCCTTCGGGGGCTCAGCATGACGCTGGAGGGGCCAGCGGACCGTAGGCCGGCTCAGAGGCCCTCGGGCTCGGCGGGCGCGGGGTTGGACGCCGCAGGCTCGGGCGAGCGCGACGCCGCCGTCGCGGCGACCCGGGCCGGCCGTCGCGCAGGCTGGCGAGAGGCCGTCGCTGCCGCAGGCGCCGGGATCCGGCGCTCGGCTCCGCAATACGCGCACACCTGCCACGACACGCCCACCAGCCGCCCGCAGGTGTCGCACGTCTCGCGCAGCCGCGTACGGCAGTAGGGGCAGAGAACGTAGTCGTCCCGGACCCGGCGGCGGCAGGACGGGCACGCCGCCTGCTCCTCGACTTCGCGGAGGAGCGCCTCGGCTTCGAGCTGACGCTCGTAGGCCTCCGCCAGAGTCTCCTTGGGACGCAGCACGAGGTACACGAACAGGCCGAAGACGTTGAAGACCAAAACGAGGAGCACGGAGACGATGTGGGTGAGCTGGTCGCGCGTGCGGGCCTGGATGTCGCGGTAGGTCCAGACCATCGCGCTGAGCCAGAGGAGCGCGAGGTAGGCGCCTCCGACGACGCCGATCAGCCTGACGGTCGCCTCCCAGCTCCCGCCGGGCCAGGCTGCCAGCACCACGGAAACCTCCTTCGGGGCAGCGGGCGTCGCCCGCCGAGACGAGCCGTTCTCCGAGTATAGCACGTCACCCCCGCACGGGCCGCTCGCAAGCGAATGCGCCGGCTCGGGCGGGCGCATGGTATGCTGAGGCGCCGGCCTCCTTCGGGCCGGCGCAGCTTCCCCGGACGGCCGCGAGCACGTGACGACCGACGCCATTCTGGACCCCTTGAACGACGCTCAGCGCGAGGCGGTGTTGGCCACGCGCGGCCCGCTGCTGATCATCGCGGGGCCCGGCTCGGGAAAGACCCGCGTCATCGCCCATCGCATCGCCTACCTCATCGACCGCGAGGGCGTGCCGCCGTACCGCATCCTCGCCGTCACGTTCACGAACAAGGCCGCGCGTGAGATGCGGGAACGGGTGGAGGGCCTGCTCGGGGAGGCCGCCCGTGACGTCGTGCTCGGAACGTTTCACGCCCTTTGCGCGCGGTTCCTGCGCGTCGACGGTGGGCGCGTGGGCCTGCACCGCGGGTTCGCCATTTACGACGAAGACGACCAGCAGGCCCTGATGCGCCGGGCGCTCAACCACCTCGGCCTCGATCCGAGGCAGTTCCACCCGCGTGCGGTGCTGTCGGTGATCTCGCGCGCCAAGAGCGAGCTCGCATCGCCCGCCGCCTTCAAGCAATCGGTCCGCAGCTACTTTGAGGAGGTCTCGGCCCGGCTGTACGAGCGCTATCAGGACCTCCTCGCCGAGAACAACGCCGTCGATTTCGACGACCTCATCATGAAGACGGTCGAGCTGCTGCGGGAGCACCCGGACGTCCGCGAGAAGTACCAGCAGCGGTTCCTGCACGTGCTCATCGACGAATTTCAGGACACCAACGTCGCTCAGTACGTCCTGGCGCGCCAGCTCGCCGGAGGGCACGGGAACATCTGCGTCGTCGGCGACCCCGACCAGTCCATCTACTCGTGGCGCTCGGCCGACATCCGGAACATCCTGAACTTCGAGCGCGACTACCCTGCGGCGAAGATCGTGACGTTGGAGCGGAACTATCGCTCCACCCAGCGCATCCTCGACACCGCGCACGCGGTCATCCGCGTGAGCCCGTTGCACCGCGAGCGCCCGCTCTGGACGGACCGGGGAGCGGGGCCGCCCATCGTCACCTACGAGGCGTCCGACGAGATCGAAGAAGCCGAGTTCGTGGCGGCCGAGATCCTGGACGCGATCCGGCGGGGCGAGCGGAAGCCGGGCGATTTCGCCGTCATGTACCGGACGAACGCCCAGTCGCGGGCCATCGAAGAGGCGTTCATCCGCGAGGGCATCCCCTACCGTCTGGTCGGCGGCGTGCGCTTCTACGAGCGGCGTGAGGTCAAGGATGTCATCGCCTACCTGCGCCTGCTGTACAACCCCTTCGACACGCTGAGCTTCGCCCGCGTCATCAACGTTCCGCCGCGAGGCGTGGGCCCGCGGACGCTCGAAGAGCTGGAACGCTGGGCGGCGGAGCGCGGCGTCCCGCTGTACACGGCGCTCCACCTCCTGCGGGGGGAGCACGCGTCCGGCGGCCATCCGCTGACGCCGCGCGCCGCGAAGGCGCTGCTGTCGTTCCTCGACCTGCTGGACGAGCTCATGACGCGCGCGTCGGAGGTCTCGCTCTCGACCCTGCTCACGGATCTGCTCGACCGCATCGAGTACCGCCGGTACCTGCTGGAACAGTTCGACGACGGCGAGGACCGCTGGGAGAACGTGCAGGAGTTGCGCACCGTCGCGGCCGAGTATGACGGCCTCTCGCCGGAGGCGGCGCTCCCCACGTTCCTCGAGAACGTCGCCCTCGTGAGCGATGTCGACAACCTCGAGTCGACGCCCAACGCCGTGACCCTCATCACGCTGCACGCCGCGAAGGGACTCGAGTTCCCGGTGGTGTTCATCACCGGCATGGAGGAGGGCGTGCTCCCGCACCAGCGGTCGTTCGACGACCCCGCGCAGCTCGAGGAGGAGCGCCGCCTGTGCTACGTCGGCATCACCCGCGCCAAGGAGCAGCTCTATCTGACGCGGGCGTTCCGCCGCCACGTGATGGGCGTCGGTAAGCACAACCCGGCGTCGCGCTTCCTGAAAGACATCCCCGAGGAGGCTTTGGCGACGCGCGAGCCCGTGCAGCAGGAGGCGGCGCGGCTCGCTGAGCGCCGGTTCGTGCCCGCAGAGGCCGTCTTCGCCGCCGGCGACCAGGTCCGGCACGCGCGCTTCGGCGTGGGCGTCGTCATCCAGTGCAAGGTCACGGGCGAGGACCAGGAGGTGACCGTCGCCTTCCACGAAGGCATCGGGGTGAAGCGCCTCCTGCTCTCGTACGCCCCGCTGGAGAAGGTCGCGTCGGGGCGCGACCACGGGGACTCGGGCTAGCGCCGGGCGCCGACGAGCGCGAGGTCAGGGCTTCGCGCGCGGCGAGCCCGCGAGCGTAGCCGCCGACTCGCCCGGAGCGCCGGCGCCGGTCTCTTCGGCGACAACGCGGCGAATCTGGATGAGCCGCATCACGTCGCCCCGGTGGATCATCCCCACGACTTCCCGATTCACGACCACGGGGATCTGGTTGATGTCCCGCTCCGACATCAGCATGAGCGCCTTCGCGACCGTGTCCGTCGGAGCGAGGGTGACGATACGCTCGACCGGCGTCATGGCGCGCCACGCCGACGTGAGAGGCCAGTCGGCGCGGGGCACGTTGCGGATGTCGGTGAGGGTGAGGAGCCCTGCGAGCTCGCCGTTGACCAGCACCACGAAGCAGCGGGCGTGTCGCGCGAGGACGTAGTCGTCGACGATCGTCTGGAGGCTCGCGTCCGGCGGCACGACGTCGATGTGCCGCTGCATGATGTCGCCCACCGAGACGCCGTTCAGCGTCGTTTCGATAACCAGCTGCTCGTAGCTGGCCGCCGAGGCGCCCCGGAGGAAAATGCCGATGAGGATGAGCCACATCCCGCCGACGATGTAGCCCGAGAAGAGCTGGATGACGCCCCCTGCCATGAGGAGATAGGCGACGATCTCGCCCGCGCGCGCCGCGGTGCGGGTCGCCGCCAGGCGATTGCGGTTCCGCCACCAGACGATGGAGCGGAACACGCGGCCTCCGTCCAGCGGGAAACCGGGGAGCAGGTTGAACACCGCGATGATCGCGTTGATGACCGCGAGCTGTCCGGACACGCCGCCGACGCCGGGCCACGGCCCCTTCAGTAGAAGCCAGCCGAGCCCGAAGAGTGCGGCCGCAGCGAAGCTGGTCGCCGGGCCGACGATGGCCACGAGAAACTCGTCGCGCGCGCTTTCGGCCTCGCGTCCCAGGTGCGCGACGCCGCCGAAGACGAACAGCGTGATGCCGTGCACCGGGAGCCCGAGGCGGCGGGACATCAGCGCGTGGGAGAGCTCGTGCGCGAGAATCGACGAGAAGAACACTACCGCGATGATCGCGCCCGCCACCCAGCGCTGGCCTGCCGTCCAGTCCTCGAAGAACTCCTTCAGGACGCCTTCCGCGAAGGACCAGGTGACGAGGAAGAAGATGAAGAGCCAGCTCCAGTGGATGGAGACCTCGACTCCGAACAGCCTTCCGAGGCGGAACGAACCCATGTGCGCTCCTTACCGCTGGCCGCCCCTATTGTCGCACACGCGGCCCCGTTCGCGCGCCCTCAGCCCTTGATGACCCCGATGGGACGTAGCTTCGCGACGTTGCGGGAGATGCCCGCCTTCTCGAGCACCTCCACCACGTTCGCGACGTCCTTGTACGCCTCGCTGGCCTCCTCCGCCAGCGCGCCCGGATTGTGGCAGCGCACGATGATGCCCAGCTTCGCCAGGCGCTGGCGGATATCGACGCCCTTGAGGAGCCGCTTGGCGGCGTGGCGGCTGCGCACCCGGCCGGCGCCGTGGCACGTCGAGCCCCACGTCTCCTCCATCGCGCGCGGCAGGCCCACCGTTACGAACGAATACCGCCCCATGTCGCCCGGGATGAGCGCCGGCTGCCCCACGTCGCGATAGCGCTCGGGAACCTCCGGGTGTCCCGCGGGGAACGCCCGCGTCGCCCCCTTGCGGTGCACGCACACCTCGATCGCGCGCCCTTCGAACGTGTGCCGCTCGATCTTCGCGATGTTGTGGGCGACGTCGTACACGAGACGCATGCCCAGCGCCTCGGCGCTGCGCCCGAAGACGAGCTCGAACGAACGGCGGACCCAGTGCGTGATGCACTGGCGGTTGGCCCACGCGAAGTTAGCGCCCGCCGCCATCGCGGCCAGATAGCGTTTCCCCTCCGGCGAGCGGATGGGCGCGCACGCGAGCTGCTTGTCGGGCAGGTGGATGCCGTAGCGCGCCGCGGCCGATTCCATCACGTCGAGATAGTCCTGACAGATCTGATGACCGAAGCCCCGAGACCCGCAGTGGAAGAAGACCAGGACCTGCCCGGGCTCGCCGAGGCCGAAGCGCGTCGCCGCCTCGCGGTCGTACACCGTGTCGAGAACCTGCACTTCGAGGAAGTGGTTGCCGGAGCCGAGGGTGCCCAGTTGCGCGTGGCCCCGCTGGCGCGCCCGCGCCGTCACGCACGAGGGGTCCGCGCCCGGGAGGCAGCCGCGGCTCTCCGTCGCCTCGAGGTCTTCCGGGAGGCCGTATCCGCGCTCGACCATCCACGCCGACCCGCGCACCATGATCTCGTCCAGCTCGCTGTCGGTGACCCGCAGCGGACCGTGGCCCCCGAGGCCCGCCGGCACCTCCTGGAACAGCCGGTCGACCAGCTCCTGCAGGCGCGGGCGGACGTCGGCCTCCGTCAGCTCCGTGGCGATGAGCCGCGTGCCGCAGTTGATGTCGAAGCCGACGCCGCCGGGCGAGATGACGCCGTCGTCCAACCGCATGGCGGCGACGCCGCCGATGGGGAAGCCGTAGCCCCAGTGAATGTCGGGCATTGCGAGCGAGCGCCAGACGATGCCGGGCAGGGTCGCCACGTTGGCGGCCTGCTCCAGCGCCTGCTCCTCCTCGACGATGGAGAGCAGCTCTTCGTCGGCGTAGATGCGCGCGGGCACGCGCATGCCCGGCTTGTAGTCCGCCGGGAGCTCCCAGCGGTAGGCGTCGACGCGCTGCAGCACCTTGCGCCAGGTGGTCATGGCTCCCTCACAGGTCGAACAGCACCCGCACCCGGTACCCGCCGTCCTCCCGGGCGATCTCGAGCCCGTGGCGGGTCACCGCCTTGACCGCGGACCCGAGTGTGTGCCGCTCGGGGTCGAGGGGCTCGCCGTACGCGCGGCCGCGCAGGCGCCCGTCCTCGATCGTCACGTCGAACCGCCGGAACACCAGATTCTCGACGTCGGTGAGGAAGAGCAGCTCCAGCAGCCAGTTGACCAGCAGGCGCTCCGGCTCGTCGCCCTCGACGGCCACCTCGCGGGTCTCGCGCTCCTGCACGCCCGAGAGGTCGACCATGAGGGCGTACATGCCGGCCGCGGCGTTCGCGAAGGCCTCCTCGAGCGTCGCGCCGCGGGCGATGACGCCCGCGTCGGCCGTGTGCTCCCAGATCTCGAAGGGCGGGCGCTTCACTGGGCCTCCCTTCCCGATGGGATTATACGGCGACGCCCGCGCGCCCCCGCCAGCGCCGTTCGGCTCGCGGCGAGGGGACGGACGGGCGATGCCTCCGGTCCCCCGGACCTGCTACCGTGAGAGCGGGACCATCAGGAAGGGAGGCCCGCCATGCAACTCACGCTCGCGAACTATCCCGCCCTCGCGCTCGACGCCGACGCCATCGACCGGGCGCTCGATCTGCACGCGCCCGAAGACGGCGTGCTCAGCGTGTACCTCGACGTCGAGCCGGCGCACATGGAGCGCGAAGGGTTCGAGGCGGCCCTGCTCGACCTGTGGAAGCCGCTGCGGCAGCAGGTCCGCGACACCCCGGCCGAGGCCCGCGTCGAGGAGGAGATCGCCCGCGTGAACGAATACGTCCGGAGCTGGGAAGAACCGCCGGGGCGCAGCGTCGCGATGTTCTCCTGCGCGCCCCTCGACGCCTTCATCCCCATCGCGCTCGAGGTCCCTGTCATCGACGGCGCGCACTTCGGCCCGCGGCCCTACCTCGTGCCCCTCATCGGCGCGCTCGACGAATACGAGCGCTACTGCGTGGCGCTCGTGGACAAAGAGCGGGCCCGCATCCTCACCGTCTGGCTCGGCGAGATCCGCGACCGCATCGAGATCGAGGACGTGGTTCCCGGGCGCACGGCCGCGGGTGGGTGGTCGCAGGCGCGGTACGCCCGGCATCGCGACTGGCACGTCCACGAGCACATGCGCCATGTCGCCGAGCGCCTCTGGTCGCTCGAGCGGCGCGAGCGCTTCCACCGCCTCCTCATCGGCGGGCCCGACGAGGCGCTCGCCGCCCTCAAGGACGCCCTCCCGCGCTCGCTCCGCGAGAAGGTGGTCGGCGAGTTCGCCGGCGAGCTCTTCGCCAGCGACGCCGACATCGTGGCCCGCGTGCGCGATGTCGAGGCGCAGATCGAGCGGGCCGGCGAGCGCGCGCTCGTGGAGGACATCCTGGAGCGTGCGCCGAAGGGGGAGCTGGCGGCGCTGGGATGGGACGACACGCTGACCGCATTGTCCGAGGGGCGGGTCCACCGGCTCGCGCTGGTCGAAGGACTGACCGCCGAGGGCTACGAATGCCCGGAGGGCCACTCCGTCGTGCGCGAGCGGGTGGATCGCTGCCCCTACTGCGACGCCGAGATGCGCCCGGCGCCCGACCTCGCGGCGCGGGCGGTGCGCATGGCGCTGGCGACGGGCGCGCGCATCGAGTTCGTGCGGGGCGAGGCGGCGGACCTGCTGCGCCCGCACGGCGCGGGCGCCATCCTGCGCTATCAGTAGCCGCTGCGGCTCAGCCTTCGGCGCCTTCGGGCGCGCTGGTGGGCGCCGGCGTGGGCTCGGGCGAGGGCGTGTCCGTCGGCGGCGGTGGCGGCAGCGAGCCGCCGATGTCCGGGCCGAGCGGCGGATCCTCCGGCTCGGACGCCGGGGTTGGCGTCGGCGTGAACGTCGGAGACGGCGTCGGCGTGGGCGACGGCGTGTCCGTGGGCGACGCCGTGGGCGTCGGCGTGGCGGTGGGCGTCGGCGCGAGCATCCACAGGAAATCGCCCGCCTCGCAGTCGACGAACACCTCGAGGGCGCGGCCGCCGTCGCAGACGTCGACGCCGGGGCCGCCGTCGACGCGGTCGTCGCCGTTGTCGCCGTGGAGCTCGTCGTCGCCGTCGCCGCCGTAGAGCAGGTCGACCCCGTTGTCCCCGAAGAGGAGGTCGTTCCCCGGCCCGCCGACGACGACGTCCTTCCCGTTGGCGCCGGTCAGGAGGTCGTTCCCCGGCCCGCCGTCCAGGCAGTCCGCCTGGTTGTCGCCGGCGATGACGTCGTTCCCGCCGAGCCCGAGGATGAGGTCGCGCTTGTTGGTACCGACGAGCTCGTCATCTCCTTCCGTGCCCACGATGACGTTGTCGAAGATCATCCCGGCGCACTCCGGCGGCGCCTGCGGCGGCGCGTCGCCCGTGGCGGCGGTGATGGCGATGTCGAGCCGTTCCGCCATGAAGCCATCGGGCGCTTCGTCCGCTCGCGCCAGGAACCCGAGCGCGTTCGCTACGGTGTTCCTGGCCCAGATGCCAACCCAACCGACTTTGGGGATGACGGCGACCACTCTGCCCTCGATCTGCTCGGCCTGGATGGGGCGGTCGGCGTCTTCGTTGTTGTCACCCTTTGTCACGAACCATGCGCCGGTATCGTTTCGATAAATTTCGATGACCCGGTGGAGGACCTCGGTGTCCCCTATCCGGAAACGGACGATGTCGCCGATGCGGATGTCGTCTGGATCGACCTCACGGGTCAGCACCACGTCGCCCGTGTGCAGCGCCGGCTCCATGCTGTGGCCGGCGACCAGCGACGGCCGGACGCCGAGGAGCCCCGTCGAGAGCCACAGGAGCCCGACGACCAGCAACGCCGCCGCGTACCCGAGCGCGCCTGCGACGGCGCCGGCCCAACTCCGGCGTTTCGCGGGGGCGGCGGACGGCTCGCTGGCGGCTCCGAGGACAATAAAGAGCGCCACCGCGGGCGTCAGGGTGCCCACGAACGCCGCCACGCCCCATTCGAGGTCGGGAAGAATGGGCGACAGCCAGCGAAACCCTTCGAGCGCCGCGCGGTACGCGAAGGACGCGATCGGTCCGCCGTTCAGTGCCAGCAAGGTCGACAGCAGGCTTTCGGACAACGCGGGCAACACGGCGCCTCCGGCCAGTTGAAAGGCCGCTTCCCCTCCCGTGGCGTGGGTGAAGCGGCCCGGCGGCACAGCCGCGAGCCCGAACGCCAGCGCGACGACGGCGACATTGAGCGGCTCGAGCCGTCGGCCGCCGAGCGCAAGCAGCGCGGCCCGCGCTGTCTCCTGGCCCGCAAGCAGCGTGGCGACGTAGAAGGCGTTCTCGGCCATCACCGTCATCGAATCGCCGTAGGGGGAGTGCCCGAAGCCGAACACGATCCCGGTGAGCGCCAGAACGGCGACGTGGAACGCGCCCGCCAGGGCCGCGAGCGGCAGAAGCCGGTTGACGAGTCGCGGCCGCTCCGGCGAAAGGCGTCGCACGATCAGCCACGCGGCTGCCGCGACGGTTAGCCACAGGGCGGGCCGCAGGACGTACATGTCCACCGTCGGTCCGGGGCGCAGGCCGTCGGGCAGGAACGACGCGACGGCGTACGCCGCCCCGGCCGCGAGCAGCACGGCCAGCCAACCCCCCGCCCGGGCGGCGAACACGCGCCACCCCGCTCCGGGGGGCTGCGGACTCGCGATCGTGATGTCTTGCGTTGAAGTCGCGACCTGCATCCGCTTCGCCTTGGGTCCGGACCGGGCCGGAACCGGGACCCCTGTCCCTCGGGTCCGCGGTTCCGGCCGCGATCCGTCACTGCGTCAGGGCTCCGAGTCTCCCGCCGCGTCGAAGCACTCCTCCGCCGTCGGGCTCTCGTTCCACTGGGCGAGGCAGACCAGAACGTCGAACTCGTACGTCGTCCGCTCCTTGGCCGGCTGCTCCACGTGGATTCGCAGGCTGCTGGCCAGGGTGTCGTCGGGGTCGAGCTGGCTGCCGATACCGTCGACGAACACCACGGTCAACTGATCGCACTCCAACGTCTTCGTCTGGTTGCCGGAGAGCGTGCAGTTGGTCAGCCCGTCTCCGGGGACGATCGTCGTCGCGATCACGTTCACCGGAATCGTGCCGGTGTTCGTGTACTCGACCTCGCAGTCCGCCACGTAACTCGGATAGGCGTTCTCCACGGTGAAGTGGAGAATCTGGGCGTCCTGCGGGTCGATCGTCGCCGTCACCGAACCCACGTCTTTCCCCAGGTACTCGCCCGGCTGGAGCGGCCCCGGCCAGCCGTGGTGCTCGGCGCACGACGTCAGGGCCCAGTCCGCGTTCAGGTCGCCCGTGTGGACGGTGCCCGAGACGACGAGCGTCTTGGACCAGAGTCCGTAGCCGACGCCGATGGCCGCCAGCGCGACCACCAGCGCCGCCCCGAGCAGTACGGCCGTTCGCGTCGTCATCACTCAGTCACTCGTTTCTAGGGCTCGGGCTCGGAGTTACCGGCCGCGGCGAGGCACTCCTCGACGCTCGGGTCCTCGTTCCACTGCGCGACGCAGAGCGTCGCCTCGGCGGTGTACGTCGACCGCTCCTTGGCCTCCTGCTTCACGTGCACCCAGCACGTGCCCTCGGCCGTCTCGCCGGGGTCGACCTGGCCTGCCGGCGGGTCACACTCGATGTCCAGCTCGGGGTCAGCGGCGGCTCCATCCACCAGAATGTTGAACGGGATCGTCCCCGAGTTCAGCACGCTGGCCGTGATGGTGCACTCGTAGCTCGGGTAGGCGTTCTCGATCTGGACGTGCAGGAGCTGGTCGTCTTCTTCGTCAACCCAGGCGTCGCACGACCCCACGTCCTTGTGCTCATAGTCGCAGTCGTTCGGGTTCGCCTCGGTGCAGGGGTCGGGGCTCGGCTCACCTGAGGGGTCGTTCGTGCTCACTTTCGTCCACTGGGCGTTGAAGTCGCCGGTGTTGACCGTGCCTTCGACCTTGAGGGTCTTGGACCAGAGGCCCCAGCCCACGGCCAGGGCGCCCAGGAGCCCCACGAGCACCAGGAACAGCGCCCCAGCGCTGAAGACTCCGCGTTTCATGGGATCATCCTCCTCTGTGTCGTGGATGTCGGTTGCCGGCGCCCGCCGCCGGCGGGCGTGGTGAATTCCGCGTACGCCGGTGGACACCACCTCCTTTCGGGGAGTCCGGCGCACCGTGTGCGGAAAGCTGCCCTGTGCGGCGTGTACGAACGGGGGTACACTGGAAGGGCAGCGGTGGCCGCCGACACCGGACTCCGCTGCTCCGCGCCCTGCGGCCAGATCCCGCAGGGCGCGTCGCTTTCGCCACAGGCTCGTCACCGTCGTCTTCGGCAGCGGACGACAGCGGGCGGGGACGTCCGGCCGCTCTCGCGCGCAAGGGGGAACTGCGCGCTGCCGGACAGCCCCTATAATAGGGAGCGCATCGGCGCGCTGTCAAGAGGCCGATCTTCCTTCGTTGGCTCACATCGCGACAGATTCTGTCGCGAACCAGCGCCCAGCGTCGCCGGCCGGCCCGCTGCCCCTCCCCCGAGGCATGCCGTGAAGGCCACGCTTCAGCGTGGCCGGAGTCTCGGGCGCCGATGGGCATGCCTCCCGTTCGCCGGCGTCATGTCATCGTGCCGGTGCGATGGCGGGATGTCGTCGTGAGGGTCGTCACGTTGCAGAAAATGTGAGAGGGCGGGGGCCCTACGGCCTCCGCCCTCTCGTCCCGCATCCGGGAGTCGCCACGGCCTTAGTTAAGCAAACCCTAGAATAAGGCTCGTAGGGCCGGATGGCCTGTTCGAGGGGGCCGTTCGGCTCCCTCTTCAGTCGCCTGGCCGTCCCGCCGTCACGGGCGGCGCCACGCCCCGGTCCACCAGGAACTGATCGATGGCGCGGGCGATGCCCCGGCCGACCAGCCGCCGCGCCCGGTCGTCAGCCAGCACCCGGGCGTCGTCGTCGTTGGTCATGAAGAGCAGCTCGACGAGCGCCGAAGGCGCGGGCGCCTCGCGCGTCACCACCAGCGGGCACCATTCGCCGTCCGTGCGCGCCTCTGCGTCCTCGCGCAGGCCGCGGTCGACGGCGTCGTAGCCGTACGTCCGGAACCCGTGGAGCATGCCCTGGAGCAGGAGCTCCGCCAGCGCGCGGTTCGCCTCGCCCAGGGCCGACTTCCCGCAGTACCAGACCTCCGTCCCCCGATGGAAGTCGTAGGGCGAGCCGTTCGCGTGGATCGAGACGTAGACGTCGGCGTCGACGGCGCGGGCCAGCGTCACCCGCGAGAAGAGGTCGGTGATGATGAGGGCGTGGGTGAGCGGCCCGAGGGGCGGCACGCCCGCCGAACGCCGCGTGAGGTAGACGTCGTAGCCCAGCGCTTCGAGGGCGTCGCGGGCGTGCTCGGCGACTGAGAGCGTGACCTCGCGCTCGGTGAGGTCGGCCTCGCCCGAGGGTCCGCGGTGGACGGCGCCGGGGTCGCCGTTGCCGTGGCCGGGGTCGAGGACGACGACGCCTCGCACACCGGGCGCGCGGACACGGCGCTCGCGCGGCCCTGCGGCGGCGGGCACGGGGCGCGCGGCGAGCCCGGAGACGGGCGCGGCGACGGCCGGCGCGGGGTACACCACGCCGACGGTGTCGCGGCGGGCCACGGGCGTCTCGACGGACTCCGGGGACGCCGCGGAGGCTTCGG